>JBMOIB010000192.1:0-4864 GCA_049317545.1 Caulobacterales bacterium
AGGGCCGTCGCGGGCTTCCTTCGGCGCGCGGTGATGCACTGCGCTCAGACCGGGGCTGACCCGGACGAGTTCGTGGATGCGCAATTGATCGCCGACATGGCGGCGTTCCACTTCCAGATCGAAGCCTTGACGCATCATGCCGTTTGGGGGCTTGAGACGGTGAAAACCGGCGTCTTCGCGCCGCCGGCGCTGATCGGTGCTATGCCTTTCGCCCGGCTGCGGGCGTTGGTCGACGAGGCGATCGCGGCGCTGGAGGCGTTAACACCCGCGGAGGTCAACAGCTTTGCCGGTAAGGCGCTGAACATTACCCTCCACCGCCCGCTCGACGAACATGATCGCTCCTGGACGCCCTGGGCGCCACGACAACACGCTTTCACGTCGGAGACTTTCCTTCTTTCCTTTTCGCTGCCCAACTTTCATTTCCACGCCGTCACTGCCTACGACATCCTGCGCTCGCGGGGCGTGCCGCTCGGAAAGCGCGATTACGAGGGCCGGCTTCGCAACAGTTTGTCCTAGACGCCCTCAACACAGCCACATGACGCCTTCCGGCGACTTTGAACCGGTGGGGCGGGCTGGGCCTGACCGGAAGGTCTTGAACAGCCCCGCCTGTCGTCACATTGTGGTCACCTCGGATGGAATGGCCCATATGCATTCAGAATCTCGCTTCCGGCCTTGGCGAGATAGACGAATTTGATCGAGTAATAGGATCGTGCGACGATTTAAGGTCGCAGTGGGTTTTTGCGTGGCGTTGCTCATCCGAAATTGGCTTTGGCTGACCTTTGGGTTGGCGCCGCTTTTAATGGCCTATTCGCTCTTCGGCTCGGAATGGCCGCGCTCGGTGCTGTTTACCTACCTTCTGGCTCCGGCCTACATGCTTCATCAGATCGAAGAGCATTGGCGGGACCGTTTTCGCTCATTCGTCAACGAGCGTGTATTCGGCGGTTTCGAGGCGCTTACTGCGGCGGCGGTATTTTGGATCAACGTGCCGATTGTTTGGGGGCTACACGTTGGCGCCTTTCTTTGCGCCGTGTTCGCACGGTTCGATCTCGCGCTTATCGCGGCTTACCTGATGCTGGTGAACGCCGTCGTGCATACGCTCGGGATTTTTCGCTTCGGCTACAATCCGGGATTGATCACCAGCCTCATTCTCTTTTTCCCGTTAAGCCTCGCAGCGATCTTCGCTATGCCTCAGGCCGTCCATACGCACCTATTTGCTCTGGGCGTGGCGGTGGTGGGACATGCGCTGATTTTCGGCTACGCTTTCCTGCGCGTTCGGCGCATGAAGCAATCGTAGAAATAGGCTTTGTGAGCGGCCGTTTTCGGCGATCGCACGAAAGCGCTCCGCGCTAGGCCTTACCTGATGCGATAGCGCTCTACGGCCAAGAGGCGTCTTCCATCTCCGGGCGCGCCTGGATCGTCCAGGTCGCGCCCGAGACGGGAGCGACCATCATGACCACTCTGGCCATTAGCCCTTTACGTCAACGCATGATCGAGGACATGGCGATCCGCCGCCTGGCGCCGGGCACGCAAGCTCATTATCTCGGCGCGGTTGCCAAATTCGCGCAGCACTTCGGAAAATCGCCTGACCGGCTGACGTATGAAGACGTGCGGGCGTATCAGCTACATCTCGTACAATCGGGCGCCAGCGAGCGCTCGGTCAATCGCATGACGTCTGGCCTTCGCTTCTTCTATCAAGTGACGATGGGCCTGCGCGACGCCCCCAGCCGGATCGCGCGCGCCCGCGAGTCGGAAAAGCTGCGTCAGGTCCTCACGCCGGATGAGGTGGCGCGGCTAATCGAGGCGGCGCCCGGGCCGAAATATCGCGCGGCGCTGTGCGTCGCCTATGGCGCAGGCCTGCGTCCTTCAGAGGCGATTGCACTCAAGGTCGCCGATATCGACAAAGACCGCATGGTGATCCGCATTGAAGACGGCAAAGGCCGCAGGGATCGCTTGGCGCAGCTGTCGCCCCGCGTTCTGGCGGAGTTACGCGCCTGGTGGAAAATCGCGCAGCCGAGAGTGTTTCTGTTCCCCAGCCGCATGGCGGCGTTCGACCATATCAGCTACCGTCAGTTCAACCGCGCCTTTCAGGCGGCGGCGACCGCCGCCGGGCTCGGCAAATCGGTGTCTCCGCATGTGCTGCGCCACTCGTTCGCAACGCACTTGCTCGACCAGGGGACCGACATTCGCGTTATCCAAATTTTACTGGGGCACAAAAAGTTAGAGACGACGGCGATTTATGCGCTGGTCTCGCCCAAGCTTCTGCAAAACGCCGTGAGCCCGTTTGAACGGCTTGTGTTCAACGATCGGCCGGCACCCGCCTGATCGGCGACAGTCCTGGTCCGTCCTGCGTTCGAGGTCGCGGACATTGTCCGCGCCTCGGGCGCGGCTTACCGTGCGCAGCAGGCCGGCCATTTGAGCGTTGGCCAGCTGCGCGTGCTCTCGGCGATTGAGGCGTGTCGCACCGCCGCGCTCGGCGGGCATGTGAGCGCGTGTGAAAAGTGCGGGCACACGCACATCTCGTATAATTCATGCCGCAATCGCCATTGCGGCAAATGCCAGGCCGCGGCTTCGTATGAGTGGCTGGAGGCGCGCCGGGCGGATCTTTTACCGGTGGGCTATTTTCACTGCACGTTCACGCTTCCAGCCGCCATCGCTGACATCGCCTACACCAACAAAGCGGTGATCTATAACGCTTTGTTCAAGGCCGCATCGGAAGCGCTGCTGACGATCGCCGCCGATCCCAAACATCTCGGCGCCAAGATCGGCGTTACCATGGTGCTGCATACATGGGGGTCGGCGCTGATCCATCACCCCCATGTCCACTGCATTGTGCCGGGCGGGGGATTGTCCTTGGATGGCCGGACATGGATCTCGTCACGGCCCAAATATTTGTTGCCGGCGCCGGTGCTGTCGCGCCTGTTTCGCCGGCTGATGTGCGAGCGGCTCACCGCGCTGCATAGCGCCGGTCGATTGGCCTTCTTCGGCAGCCAAGCTGACCTTGCCGACCCCACCGCCTTTCAAACCTTCCTGAAGCCGCTGCGCCGCATTCGCTGGTATGTGCACCTCAAGGCTCCGTTTGCGGGTCCCGAACAGGTCCTGCGCTATCTGGCCCGCTACACGCATCGCGTCGCCATCGCCAATTCGCGCCTGCTCGCCTTCGACGGCAAGCGCGTCAGCTTCAGGTACAAAGATTATCGTGCTGACGGCGTCCCCCAGCAAAAGGTGATGACTGTTTCGGCTAACGAATTCATCCGCCGCTTTCTTCTGCATGTCCTGCCGGATGGCTTCCATCGCATCCGCCACTACGGGTTCCTGGCCAACGCTGTGCGCGTGGCTTCGATCGCCAAGGCGCGCGCTTTGCTCGGCGCGACCGCGCCGCAGCGCCCGGCGGCTGACACCGAACCCGATGCGCCGGCGCCGTGTCCTCGCTGCGGCGGACGCCTGGTGCTGATCGAAATCTTCGCGCGGGGCGCGGCACCCAAGAACCTGCTCTCTGCGCCCGCTCCTGAAAAGGTCGATAGCTCATGAGCGCCGTCACGCTTGCACACCGCTCCTCTCGGCCCACTCGTCGAAGCGCGTATCTGGCGCGTATCTGGCGCGCATCGAGCCCGCGCGCGTCCGCACGTCGATTACGCCTTCTCACAAATGGCTTCGCACGCCCGCGCGTCCCTATGGCGTCGCTTCCGCCTCCCGCTATTGGCTCTCGGCCGACGCGCACGCCGTATCGCCCCGCGAAATCCTCTTCTTCACGACCGGCGCAACGATCAAATCCCCATAGAGCGCTGACTGCCTGCCCGCGCTTTCCTGCAATCAGGATTCATGGACGCCGGCGCCCGGCGTTGTGCCCGACCGTCCAGCCCGCCGGCGTCCATGAATCCTAAAGATCTGCAGCCCGATAGGACGGGAGGGACGAACGGCAGCTTTGTGATCTCTTTCGCGCCGGTTCTCGCACTTGGCAACAATGGGCGATGTCCCCACCGAGGCAGCCGGGGCGAACCTCACCGCCTGAATGTCGTCTCCCGGTTTCGACTGCCGGCCACCGCGGAATTCACAAGTCGGGGCATTTCTCTCCAGTTTGACTGGCCCAGTTAGTTTACAAAGCCGCCATTTGGGCTTCAGCTTTCAGCCGCCACCTTCAACTCGATCCGAGCCTCAGCCAACGCGCATCCTGATCGGGCTGCAGAGCTCCTGGAAGTCACCTCAGGCGGGACCTTTAGAGATATCGTGGATCTTTAGCCGAAGGACGCGCGCGGGTGCATCGCCGCCTTCTAGTAGCTTTCCAGTTGTCAACACCGTAAGGGAGAGGTCGTCGCCCTCGCCTGAAACCGCCACGCTGGTGCAGGCGTCGCAGCCAGATTCTAGCACGGTTGTAACGGCGCCATCAGGAGCAAACCGAAGGAGCTTATCGCCATGCGTGGCGGCGTAGATCGATCCGTCCGGCGCAAAGGCGAAGTCATCGACCGGGCCCTGTTGGACGAACAGCGTCGGCGCCCCGCTCGCTTCGTGATTAGCGTTAAGCGCGATGGTGTAGATGGCGCCGCGCGAAGAGTTGGACACGTAAAGCACGCCCTTGTTCAGCTTGAGGCCGTTGGCTGCGGGGCGGAACTCCTTCGACGCCGGATCTGCCGCCAACGCAGGGTCGCGTAGCCACGGGCGCAGCACGCCAGTGGAGGGGGTCAGCGCCCAGATCAGCCCAGCAGCGGAGTCGGCGATAAGCACGTTGTCCGGCGCAATCTCGACAAGCCCATTCAGAAATCGCGCATCCGGGGCCTTGATCGTGCGGGTCACTGCGCCGGCGGCGTCTAGGATCAGGATCTCGTTGCTCGACAAGAACGCAGGCGCGTTTGTGAATGGGACGCCATGC
>JBMOIB010000193.1:0-4843 GCA_049317545.1 Caulobacterales bacterium
AGTTCGCCAAACGCCCCTCGATCGGGCTGTCGAGCGGGAAGGCCGGTACGGCCGCTTCGAAGCGGTCGCCGGCGCCCAGGTGCGTCATCACGTAGGCGCCGACCATCATGCCCGACGCGGTCGCGAGCGGGGCGGCGCTCGTATAGGTGAAGCTGTCGCCCGGTTCGATCACTGGTTGCTCGCCGACGACGCCGTCGCCCTCGACGATCTGGGTCACGCCGCGCGCGTCGGTGATGCGCCAGCGGCGCGTGAGGAGTTGCACCGTGCGTTCGCCGAGATTGCGGATCGTGACCGTATAGGCCCAAACGAAGCTCGGCTCCGACGGATCGGATTCGTCGGGCAGGAATTGCGGCTCGACGCTGATGGCGACGTCCTTTGTGATCTCTTCGAACATCACGGCCTCATACCGCGTTCAGTGCAGTCGCGGCATCCTCCACCAGATCCTCGACGTCCTCCAGCCCCACCGAAAGTCGGATCGTGCCGCCGGAGATGCCGATGCGGGCGCGGTCCTCGGCCGTCATCCGCCGGTGCGTGGTGGTTTCGGGGTGGGTGGCGAGGCTCTTGGAATCGCCAAGATTGTTCGAGATGTCGATGACCTCGAGCGCGTCGAGAAAGCGCCAGGCGCCCTCGCGGCCGCCCGCGACGTCGAACGAAATCAAAGTCCCGCCCATCGCCATCTGCCGGGCGTGCACTTCCGCATGCGGATGATCGGCGCGGCCGGGGTAGGAGAGGCGCGAGACCTTCGGGTGCGCCGCGAGCGCGTCGGCGAGTTTCGCCGCTGACCTGCACTGCGCCTCCACGCGCAGCTGGATCGTCTCGAGGCCCTTCACGAGCACCCAGGCGTTGAACGGCGACAGGGCCGGGCCGGTATGGCGCAGATAATCGCGATAGACGTCCGTGAGCAGCTTGGCCGAACCGAGGATCGCGCCGCCGAGCGTGCGGCCCTGGCCGTCGATGTGCTTGGTCGTGGAATAGGCGACGACGTCGGCCCCGTGCGCGAGCGGGTTCTGCAGGACGGGGCTTGCGAACACATTGTCCGCCACGACGAGCCCGCCGGCGGCGTGGACGATCGCGCTCACCGCGGCGATGTCGACGGCGCCGAGCGTGGGATTGGCCGGCGTCTCGATCAGCGCGAGCGCGCAGCCGTCCTTGCAGGCGGCCCGCCACTGGTCGAGGTCGTGCCCGTCCACCAAAGTCACGCGCACGCCGAAGCGCGGCAGCAGCACCTCCAGGAGCCACAGGCACGAGGAGAACATCGCCCGCGCCGCGACCACGTGGTCGCCCGTCTTCAGCGGCGCCATCACCGCCGCGCTGATCGCCGCCATGCCGGACGACGTTCCCAGGCAATCCTCGGCGCCCTCGAGCCCGGCGAGCCGTTCCTCGAACATCCGCACGGTGGGATTGCCGTACCGGCCGTAGACGAAGCCTGGCTCGGTTCCCGCAAAGCGCGCGTCGGCCTCGGCGGCGGTGTCGTAGACGAAGCCGGAGGTCATGTAGATCGCCTCGGCCGTCTCCTTGAAGTGCGAACGGGCGAGGCCGCCGCGGACGAGCCTGGTCTGGCGTCGGAGCGGGCGATTGGAGGGCGTGCTTTTCGTCATGGTCGGGCCTTTTCGCGCGCCTTCGGCCGTCCTTGCGGGCGCCGCTGACGCAAAGGGCCGCGCAGACCGCTTGCGCGACCCCGACCCCTCACTTAGCGGCATTTGATTACGCGCCCGCAAGCTGAGGACAAATCGGCGCGAATGCGAGGTAGCAGAGCAGGCGAGGCCGGGCAACGGCGTCGAGAGCGGCCTCGAGCGGTGGACGTCTTTTCCGCGCCGCCCGTTCATGGCTCAATGACGCGCGGGAGCGCGCGATGGCGACGTCTGAGTACGGGATCATGCAGAGCCGCGGCCTTGAGGCCCTGTTCGCCGCCAATGGACGCACGGCGATCGTCCTGCGCCGCGGACCGCGCACCCATTATCACCTGATCCGCTGGGACCTCGAAACCGATGCGTTCGCGCGCGGCCAATGGATGCGCGGCCGCGTGCGGCTCGAGGACCTCTCGGCGAACGGCGAGCGGCTGCTCTATTGGGCGGCGCAATATCATCGCACAGTCCCGCCAAAGGTTTTCGACGGGCTGCGCGCATTGGGGCCGCGCCTGCGCGCGCAAAAACGGATGCGCCGTGGACGCAAACTCGCGCGGTACATGCGCGCCGATATGCCGCCGGCGCAGGCGGCGGCCCGCGCCGCAGAACCGCTCACGACCTGGACGGCAATCAGTCGAACGCCCTACTTCACGGCGCTCGCGCTCTGGCCTTCGCTCGGGACCTGGACCGGCGGCGGCGGCTTCGACGCCGACGGCGCCATCGTGCTGCGCGAGTTCGAAAGCAATCTCGCGCCGATCGCCAATTGCGGACCACCCGACGTGCCGGTGCGCGCCGCGCCATTGCGCGGCCCCGCGCCGAAATCCGCCCGCCGCGCCGGCCTCGCCGACGATCCCGCAGCGCAGGCTTTCGCCGAAGCGCTGCGCCGCGGGGGCGCGCAGCTCATTCACTGGATCGATGTCGACGACCGCTTCGGAAGCAGCTTCGCTTGCGACCGCCGCATCTATCGCCTGCCGCGCGGCGCGGCGCCCGCAGATCCGCTGGCGCAGGCGAAACTCATTGCCGACTTCAGTGACCTCACATTCGAGCGCGTGGCGCCGGATCCGAAGGCGTTGACGTGGTGATGGGCGTAGGCGTTGCGCCTAAGGCCGCCTGAACGCCGCGCACGAAAGCGCTTACTTCTGGGCCGAGTTCGGCGCTCTGGGAGCTCTGGGAGCTCTGCGCGGTCATTGCTGCGACAGCGGCTTTGGAGCGGCGAGGAGTATGCGCGGAAGAGAAACGCTTCGTGAGCGCTCAAGCGCGACCGCTTGGCGCAGCGTCCCGGTCACCCCCGCCTTTTGCGCCTGGGGCGGCTCCGCCGGGACGGCCTCAATCCGCCTGGGGCGAGGTCAGGCGGGTCGCCCAATCTGAGGGGCAAGCGCGTTGAACGCCGATCCTTCGCGGGTACCGTTGGTGACGCCAATGGAGGGTCAAATGCGTGAACTGACGGAACACGAAATTGACGCGGTATCAGGCGGAAATGTTCTACGTGACATTTATACTGCAGTCGGAGCGTTTTTTGGTGGGCGCTTCGGCGGGGCGTCTGGCGCAGCTGCAGGCGGTGTTGTCGGCGGCGGCGCATATGATGCTCAAAGATACACTGCCGTGCGTGGGGCTGCAGGAGGGTGGGGCTGCGCGAAGCTCGGCGATTGCGCTTACATCTCCTCTATCTCCTCGGACTGACGCGGGGCAATTGGTTCGCCGGGGTATTCAGGCGCAATCGATCCCGAGCGCGCGGAATAGCGAAGTGGCAAGCGTTTTCACATTCGACGAAACTAAGTGTGGATCAACGCATGTGTAAATGAGGATTCAGAGTGGAAGCTTGTCGCAAGCGGGCATCGTTTTCTGAATAAATCATGATCGTCGCGATTTTATTCATAGCACTTGTGTCGGTGACGCTGGCTTGGAGCCGTTTCGGCTACATCGCCGGAATTGGAGGCGTGGCTTGGCTCCTTTCGGCCGTTTTATCGGCGCTCATAACTGCCCTTCCGGGCTGGCTTCAGCCGGATCCTGTCGCTGCGGGCTTTGCGATGTTCGTCGCGTTCGCGATAGCAGTTCCGATCGTTGAAGAGTGTTTCCGAGCCTGGGGCGTGAGGCGCGTATTGGCCAGGAATGCCGAGGGCGTTTTTGGGTACGGCCTCTTCTGGGCCTTTTTGGAATTTTGGTTCAATTCGGTGAACCGATGGTTGGATAGCCTTTTTAAAGAACTACCGATCGGGATCGGATGGTTTTGGGATTGGTCCTGGTTCGAACTCTCCCTAATCGCGACCAGCTCAATACTCATCCATCCCATAAACACTGCGATTCTCGCCAAGGAACGTCGAAGATTCGGCGCGCTTGGTCTTTGCATGGTGATTCATTCGGCTCACAACACATTCGGGCTGCTCTATTTGGCGGGACATTTATCCTGGTGGCAGCTGATCGCGATCAGATTGGTCTTGCTCGGATCGATCTGCATCGCCTTCGGGCTTCGCATGCCGCCATTGCAGCGACCGCAAAAGGCTTGCGCCGCGGACGACGCGATCACCTGATGAATGAATGTAGGCGGCTCAACCCCGCCTTTTGCGCCCACGTCCACCGCCACCGGGCCGCCCGCGCTCCGGCCGCGGCGAGGCCTCCATCCGCTCGTTCAACTCGCTCTGTCGCGCCAGCGGATCGTCGGCTGTCAGCAGTTCGGCCTGCTGCAGCTTCTTGATCTCGTCGCGCAGGCGCGCGGCGGTTTCAAACTCGAGGTCTGCGGCGGCTTCGCGCATCTGGCGTTCGAGATCGCTGATATGGGCCTTGAGATTGTGCCCGAGGAAGGCGCCGCCGGTTTCCCGTGCGCCCTTGCCGCCGCCCTTTTGCGTCGCCCGCTTGAACGACATCGGGTCGCGCGGATCGATGGTGAGGCTGTCCTTCTCGTAGACGCTGTCGAGGATGTCGTGGATCTTCGATTTTATGCTCGCCGGCGTAATGCCGTGTTCGAGGTTATAGGCGCGCTGCTTGTCGCGCCGGCGCCCGGTCTCGGCCATGGCGCGCGTCATCGAGCCCGTCATATTGTCCGCGTACAGAATGACGCGCCCGTCGATGTTGCGCGCCGCGCGGCCGATCGTCTGCACCAGCGAGGTTTCGCTGCGCAGGAAGCCTTCCTTGTCGGCGTCGAGGATCGCCACGAGTCCGCATTCGGGAATGTCGAGGCCTTCGCGCAGCAGGTTGATGCCGATCAGCACGTCGAAGACGCC
>JBMOIB010000194.1:0-4825 GCA_049317545.1 Caulobacterales bacterium
TTCCACCCCGACCCGGAGATCTTCGGCCCGAACGCCGCGTTCAAGCCCGCGCGCCTGCTGCAGATGGCGCGCTCGAAGGCCTATCTGCATCGCGGCGTCGAGATCCGCTGGCGCTGCGCCCAGGAGCGCCTCCGGGACGGCGATCAGACGCCGGCCGAGGCGATCTTCAAGTTCCCGAACGGGCTCAAGGACTTTCTCGCCGAACTGATCGTGAAGAAGCGTGCGGTCACGGGCGAGCCGTTCTTCGGCCAGAGCGAGAAGAAGGAAGGCCACGGCCGCGTCGAATGGGCGGTCGCCTGGATCGAGGACGGCTTCGGCGAAGCCGACGGTTTCCTCCGTTCCTATTGCAACACGATCCCGACGCCCGACGGCGGTTTCCACGAGCAAGGCCTGCGCGCCGCGCTCTCCAAGGGCCTGCGCGCCTACGCCGAGCTGAAGAACGACCGCAAGGCCGGCATCATTACGCCCGACGACGTGATGGGCACCGGCGCCGCGCTCGTCTCGGTGTTCATTCGCGAACCGCAGTTCGAAGGCCAGACCAAGGGCCGCCTGGTCACGACCGAAGCCGCCAAGATCGTCGAACAAGCCGTCCGCGATCCGTTCGACCATTGGCTCGCCGCCGCCCCCAAGGAAGCCGACCGGCTGCTCGAATGGGTGCTCGGCCAGGCCGAGGACCGGCTCAAGAGGCGGAAAGAAAAGGAAGTCTCGCGCCAGAGCGCGACGCGCCGCCTTCGGCTGCCCGGCAAGCTCGCCGATTGCGCGCGTTCGGAAGCGACGGGCACGGAGATCTTCATCGTCGAGGGCGATTCGGCCGGCGGCTCGGCCAAGCAGGCCCGCGATCGCAACACCC
Organism: Caulobacterales bacterium; assembly: GCA_049317545.1. GTDB lineage: Bacteria > Pseudomonadota > Alphaproteobacteria > Caulobacterales > Aquidulcibacteraceae > REEB506. Next base: position 851 of record JBMOIB010000194.1, read on the forward strand.
AGGCGATCCTGCCGCTGCGCGGGAAAATCTTGAACGTGGCCGGCGCCAACAGCGAGAAGGCGCAGTCGAACCAGGAATTGGCCGATCTTGCGCTCGCGCTCGGGGTCTCGACCGGCGCGAAGTTCAAGGTCGATGATCTGCGCTATGAGCGGGTCGTGATCATGACCGACGCCGACGTCGACGGCGCGCACATTGCCTCGCTGCTGATCACATTTTTCCACCGCCAGATGCCGGGCCTCATCAAGGCCGGACGACTTTTCCTTGCGATGCCGCCGCTCTACCGGATCAGCGCCGGCAAGGAGACGCTCTACGCCCGCGACGACGCCCACAAGGACCTTCTGGTGGCGACGAAGTTCAAAGGCCGGAAGGTGGAGATCGGCCGCTTCAAAGGTCTGGGCGAGATGATGCCGGCCCAGCTCAAGGAAACCACGATGGACCCGGCGACGCGCACGCTCGCCCGCGTGGTGGCGCCCGACGGCATGACCGACGACATCGAGGCGCTCGTCGAGACCCTTATGGGCAAGAAGGCCGAGCTGCGGTTCAACTACATCCAGGCCAACGCTCGGTTCGTCGATTCCGTCGACGTCTGAGCGCGTTGGCCTCGTCGGCGCGCTTCACTTCAGCCCGACCCCGTTTTGCGCCGCGGCTATGCCGGAGTCGCTCGCCGACAGGCTCGCCGCAAAAGTCGGCGCCCTGCGATGCTTGGTCCGTTGCTCGTAGGCGTACGCCATCCCCAGAAGGGGCGCTTCCGACCATGCAGCCCCGACGAACGAGAGCCCGACCGGCATGCCGCGAACCTGCCCCATCGGCACGGTGACGTGCGGATAGCCGGCGATCGCGGCGAGACTGCTGAAGCCGCCGAGGTAATGGTCGCCATTGACCGGGTCGGTCGTCCAGGCCGGCGACCCCGTCGCCCCGATCAGCGCGTCGAGCTGGTGCTCCGAAAGCGTCCTGTCGATTCCCTCGGGGCCGGCGAGACGCCGGGCTTTGGCTTTCGCCTCCAGGTAGGCCGGGTCGTCGAGGCCTTTCATTTTCTCGGCGTCGTAGAAAAAGTTCTGGCCGAACAGCGCCAGTTCCGCGGGCGTCGCCTCGTTGAAGGCGATCACGTCCGCCAGCGTCCGCACCCGCACCTCCGGCGGCGCGGTCTTGAGATAGTCGGCGAGGCCCGTCTTGAACTCTGTGCGCAGCAAGATCGTCTGCGCCGCGCTCATTTCGCGTTGATTGATATCAGGCACTTCGACCAGCGTGGCGCCGGCGGCGACCAACGCCTTCTTGGCCGCCTCGAACGCCGCGTCGACGCCCTCCGAATAGCCGCCCGTGCTTTTGAAGATTCCCAGCCGCCGGCCTTTGAGCGCGGCCTGATCGAGCGCGCGCATGTAATCGGCCTTGCGGGCGTCAGCCTCTTTCGTCGCCGGGTCGCCGGGATCGGAGCCGGCCATCACGGTGAGCAGGAGGGCTGCGTCCGCCACCGTGCGCGTCATTGGCCCGGGCGTGTCCTGGCTGGAACTGATCGGAACGATGCCGCGCCGGGAGAGGAGCCCGACGGTCGGCTTCACGCCGACGAGACCGGACACGGTCGAGGGGCACACGATCGAGCCGTTGGTCTCGGTGCCGACCGAGCCCGCCGCGAAGCTCGCCGCCGTCGCCGCGCCCGATCCGGAGCTCGAGCCGCATGGGTTGCGATCGAGCGCATAGGGGTTGCGCACCTGCCCGCCGACGGCGCTCCAGCCGCTGACGGAGAAGTCCGACCGGATGTTCGCCCATTCCGAAAGGTTGGCTTTCCCGAGGATCACCGCCCCCGCTGCCCGGAGGCGCGCCGCCACCGGCGCATCCTCGGCCGCGAAATTGCTCGCAAGCGCGAGCGACCCGGCCGTCGTCGGCATCCGGTCCTTGGTGTCGATGTTGTCCTTGAGCAGGATGGGGACGCCATGCAGCGGCCCACGCGGTCCTTTGGCGGCGCGCTCGGCGTCGAGCGCCCGCGCCTGCGCCCGGGCGTCGGGATTGATCGAAATGACGCTGCGCAGCGTCGGGCCCCGCCGGTCCATCCGATCAATGCGGCGGAGATAGGCCTCAACAACGTCTGCGGCGGTCGTCCTGCCCGTCGTCATGGCGGCCTGCAGGTCCGCGATCGGACGCTCGACCACCTCGACCGCCAGAGCGCGCGGCGCCAGTGCCCAGGAGAGCCCAAGAATGGAGGCCAGAACCATGAGCGATTTGCGCATTCGAAGCCCCAGGATGTCGCGCGCGCAGGCTCGCACGGTTTCGCACTTTCGTTCAATTTCCAGTGCGCCAAGCCCTTCTCGCATCACCGTTTGGGCCGTTATCCATTGACTCCCGCGGCCGTCCGCTCCATGTGCAAAGCACAATGCAGGCAGTCCTCTGCCCGCCGGCGCGGTCTGCGCGCCCATTGGAACTGACTTCATGAGCGAACTCCCGGCGTCCTTCGACGCCCTCGGCCTCTCGCCCGAGCTTCTTCAGGCGATCAACGAGGCCGGGTATGCGATACCGACGCCGATCCAGGCGCAGGCCATTCCCGTTGTCTTGCAGGGCCGCGACGTCCTCGGCATCGCCCAGACCGGCACCGGCAAGACGGCCTCCTTCACCCTGCCGATGATCGAGATTCTTTCGCGCGGACGCGCCAAGGCGCGCATGCCGAGAACCTTGATCCTCGAGCCGACGCGCGAACTCGCCGCCCAGGTGGCGGAAAGCTTCGACAAATACGGCAAGCACCACAAACTGACCAAAGCCCTCCTAATCGGCGGGGTCTCGTTCGCCGACCAGGACGCGCTCCTGATGCAGGGCGTCGACGTGCTGATCGCCACGCCCGGCCGCCTGCTCGACCATTTCGAGCGCGGCAAGCTCCTGCTCTCCGGCGTGCAGGTCATGGTCGTCGACGAAGCCGACCGCATGCTCGACATGGGCTTCATCCCGGACATCGAGCGCATCTTCAAACTCACGCCCTTCACACGCCAGACGCTGTTCTTCTCGGCCACCATGCCGCCGGAAATCACGCGCCTGACCGAGCAATTTCTGTCGAACCCGCTGCGGATCGAAGTGTCGCGCCCGGCCACCGCTGCGACGACGATCACCGCCCGCATCGTGCGCACGCCGTCCGGCGATCCGCGCACCCGCCGCGCCGCGCTGCGCGCCGTGATCCAGGGCTCGACGATCAAGAACGGCATCATCTTCTGCAACCGCAAGACCGACGTCGACGTGGTCGCGAAGTCCCTGCAGCGGCACGGCTTCAACGCCGCCCCGATTCACGGCGACCTTGACCAGCGCATCCGCACGCAGACGCTCGACCGCTTCCGCCAGGGCGAACTGCAATTGCTCGTCGCTTCCGACGTCGCCGCCCGTGGGCTCGACATCCCGGAGGTGAGCCACGTTTTCAATTACGAACCGCCGCGCCACGCGGAGGATTACGTTCACCGGATCGGCCGCACCGGCCGCGCCGGACGCACCGGCGAAGCGTTCACGCTCGTAGGTCCAGACGACGACCGCTCGCTGGGCGGCATCGAGAAGCTCACCGGCCAGAAAATCGAAGAAGCCCATTTCGAGGGCCTGCCGACCGAACGCCTGCCCGACGACGGCCGCACCGAGCGCTCCAGCGGTCGCGGTGGACGCGGCCGCAGCCGCGGCGAGCGCGGACGCGGCGGCGATCGTCCGCGCGGCGAGCGCCCCAGCGGCGAGCGCACAACGTACGCCGACGCGCCCGAGCCTGCGCAGGCTCCCGCGGACGAGATCGAGGCGCCCCGCCCCGAGCGGACGCCTCGCGGTGGACGCGGACGCCCTGAACGACGCCCGGAACAGCGCGCCGAGAGCCGCCCCGAGCCGCGTCAGGATTATCGCCAGGAGCACCGAAACGAGTATCGCGACGACCGGCGCGATGACCGACGCGACCGCGGCGGGCGCGACGTCGACGTCGTCGGCTTCGGCGATGATCTCCCCGCATTCCTGCAAGCGCCGTCCAGCACG
>JBMOIB010000195.1:0-4594 GCA_049317545.1 Caulobacterales bacterium
TCGCCGCGCACGCGGAACGCGCCGCGCGCGAAGGCCTGATCGTTGCGCTTGTACTGCAGCGCCACGAGATTGCGCACCAACTCCTGGCTGTCGACGCGGTCGCCGGCCTTCACCACGAACGTCATCGCCGTATAGGTTTCCACCGAGCCGATGCCGTAGATGCACGACACTGAGGCCACGATGATCACGTCGTCGCGTTCGAGGATCGCGCGCGTCGCGGCGTGGCGCATCCGGTCGATCTGCTCGTTGATCGAGCTTTCCTTCTCGATGTAGGTGTCGGTGCGCGGGACGTAGGCTTCCGGCTGGTAATAATCGTAGTACGAGACGAAGTACTCGACGGCATTGTCCGGGAAGAAGCCCTTGAACTCGCCGTAGAGCTGCGCCGCGAGCGTCTTGTTGGGCGCAAGGATCAGCGCTGGCCGCTGCACCGTCTCGATCACCTTGGCCATTGTGAAGGTCTTGCCCGAGCCGGTGACGCCGAGAAGCACCTGGTCCTGGTCGCGGCGCCCGATGCCGTCCACGAGCTCTGCGATCGCGGCGGGCTGGTCGCCAGCGGGGCTGAAGTCGGAGGCGAGGCGGAAGGCCCGGCCGCCTTCGAGTTTCTCCCACGCGCGCTGCGGCCGATGCGGCGTCCACACCTCGACCGACTTGTCGAACGTGAAGGCCGCCGACGCTTCAGCGACGGCGGGGAGGTTCTGCAGGGGGGCGGACCGCGGCTTCGGCATGCGCGCAATATGGCGCCTATGGGCCAAAGCGCCTACCTTGAGGACGGCTTACACAGCGTTCATCGGCCGTTCAGTCGCCGTTCAGGCGCGCTGACGATGCTGCCGCCAACACAGGAGCCGCTCCCATGCGTTTCGCCATGCTCGCCGCCGTCTTCGTCGCGCTCGCCGCGCCCGCGTTCGCCGGAACCAAGGGCGAGGCGGCCTCCAAACGCGAGCCGCTCGCCTATGTCGTGCTCAAGTCCGACGCCAGCATCCCGTTCGCCAATTCGACGGTCCGCGGCTTCCAGGTCGGCGACGACGACAGCCTGATCCTCGAAGCCGGCTCGCGCTGGTATCGGGCGGTGGTCTGGTCGTCGTGCCAACGCGACCTCAAGTGGGAACACGCCATCGCGCTGGTCTCGGCGCCGCTCGACACGTTCGACCGTTTCTCCAAGGTGCTGATCGACGGCCGGTCCTGCCCCATCACCTCGGTCGACGAGATCGAAAACCCCGCCAAGACCCGCGCCGACGCCAAGGCCAAAGCCAAAGAGAGCGCTGCGCCAGCGTCGTGATCCTTCGGTCCAGACGGGCCAATCGGTCGCATCGGCTGGACTTCCGGGCCGCGTCCGGCCACATCCCGCCCATGACCGACGAGCTTCCCCGCTTTTCCGCGCGCGCGCCCCAGGCGTGCGAAACCATGGCTGAAGTGCGCGCCGGGGTCGATGAGATCGACCGCATCCTGGTCGCCATCCTGGCCCGCCGTCAGGACTATATGGACGCCGCCGCCCGCATCAAGCCGCACCGCACGGCCGTCCGCGACGAGGCCCGGATCGCCCAGGTCCTCGCCAACGTCCGCGCCGCCGCCGCGCCGGCGGGCCTCTCCTGGGCGATCGCCGAGCCGGTCTGGCGGACGCTCGTGGAGCGCTGCATCGCGCACGAATTCGAGGTCTACGACCGCATTAAGCCTGACCAAGCGGTCTGACGCCGGCCCCGCTTGGCTTGCTGCGGGTGCGCGTCGCGCCCTGGCGCCGAAGATGCTAACCCAACGCTCTTCGGAGGACGCGCATGCGCTGGCTCGCGGGAATCGTTTCAATTCTGGCCGTTATCGGCGGGACGCTCGTCGGCGTCGGCTGGTTCGTGCTGCCCGTCCAGCTCGACGTGTCCCGCTCCATCGAGATCAGCCGTCCGCGCGCGACCGTGTTCGCGCTCGTTAACGACCTGCGGACCTTCAACGAATTCTCGCCCTGGGTGGAGATCGACCCGACGGCCGCCTACGCCTTTTCCGGCCCGCGCGCCGGCCCCGGACAGATTTCGACCTGGACCAGCACCTCTACGGTCATCGGATCGGGCTCGATCCGGATCGTGTCGGCGAAGGCGCCGGTCGAGGTCGTCTACGCCATCAACCGCGGCCCCTCGCATACGCGTTCGATGTTCAAGATCGCCGGCAAGGGCCTGCGCTCAACGGTGACGTGGTCGTTCACGGCCCGCTGCCCGCCGACCCTCGAAGCGCTGCCCTGCCGCTATATGAACGCGCTCGCAAAGTCGCAGATCGCCCACAATTACGCGCTCGGCCTCGCCAAGCTGAAGCTGCTCGCCGAGCGAATCCCGAACGTCGACTTCGAGGGCATACAGGTCTCGGTCGCGACCCTCGCGCCGCAGGACTTCGCTTATCACGATTCAGAATCGACCCTTGATGCGCCCGCTATGCTCGCCGCGGAACGGGCGTCGTTCGGCTTCGTGCGCGACTTTCTGACCCGCAATGCGCTCCAGCTCGCCGGGCCGCCCACGTCTGAGACGCTCGCCTGGGACGAGACGACCCGCAAATACGGCTATCGCGCCGGCTACGCCTTCGCCGGCGCCGCGCCGCCGGTCGCCGTCGGCGTACGTCTCGGCAAGTCGCCGGCCGGCCTCGCACTCAAGACCGTGCACGTCGGCTCCTACGAGGCGCTGCCGGAAACCTTCCTCAAGCTCGAAGCCTACGTACAGGCGCATCGCTACCGGATTGCCGGCGCGCCCTGGCAGGTCTATCTCGGCGCCGACCCGGGCCAGGAACCCGCGGCGCCGCGCACCGAGGTCTTCATCCCGATCGCGGCCGATTGAACCCTCGCCGGACGACACTGCGATGCGTCTCGCTTTCATGGGCTCGCCGGCCTTTTCGGCGCCGGTTCTCGCCGCGCTGATCGACGCCGGCCACGAGATCGCGTGCGTTTACAGCCAGCCGCCGCGGCCGTCCGGGCGGGGGCAGGCGGAGCGCAAGACGCCCGTGCACGCCTTTGCGGACGCCCAAGGCCTCCCGGTGCGCACGCCGCGCAGCCTCAAAAAGCCTGACGAGCAGGCCGCCTTCGCCGCGCTGGGGCTCGATGCCGCCGTGGTTGTCGCCTACGGCCTCATCCTGCCGCAACCCGTGCTCGACGCGCCGCGCTACGGGTGCCTCAATCTCCACGCCTCGCTCCTGCCGCGCTGGCGCGGCGCAGCGCCGATCCAGCGCGCCCTGATGGCGGGCGATCGCGAAACCGGCGTTCAGGTCATGCAGATGGAGGCGGGGCTCGACACCGGCCCCGTGCTCATGACGGCGCGCGCGCCGATCGAGCCCGACGACACCGCGGGCCTGCTCCACGATCGGCTGGCGGCGCTTGGTCCGCCCCTGATGCTGCGCGCGCTCGCCGCGGTCGAAGCCGGCGCCGCGGTCGCCGAGCCGCAGTCCGACGAGGGCGCCACCTACGCCGCCAAGATCGACCCGGCGGAAGCGCGCATCGACTGGACCCGTCCGGCGCGCGAAATCGACCTCATGATCCGCGGCCTGTCGCCGAGCCCGGGGGCGTGGTTCATGGCGCCGAGCCCTAAAGGCCCGGTGCGCGTGAAGGCGCTGGACAGCCGCCTGGGCCTCGGCGCCGGACAGCCTGGCGAAACCCTCGACGATGCGCTTCTCGTCGCTTGCGGCGAGGGCGCCGTGCGCCTTTTGACGCTGCAACGCGAGGGGCGCGGCCCGATGGACGCGGCCACGTTCCTGCGCGGGAACGCGACGCCGGCCGGAACCGCGCTCTCGTCGGCGCCCTGACCATTATGCCGCGCTATGCTCTCGATCTCGAATATGACGGGTCCGGATTTTTCGGCTGGCAGCGGCTCGGGCAGGGGCCAAGCGTGCAGGCGTCGCTTGAGCGCGCCGTGGAAGCCCTGTGCGGTGCACGCTGCGAAGTCATCGGCGCCGGGCGCACCGATTCCGGCGTGCACGCGCTTGGCCAGGTCGCGCATGTCGATCTCCCCAAGAACTACGCCCCCGATCGCGTCCGCGACGCGCTGAACGCGCACCTGCGCCCCGATCCCGTGGCCGTCATCGCCGCGCGCTTGGTCGATGCGGAATTCCATGCGCGCTTCTCGGCGATCCGCCGCACTTATTGGTACCGCATCATCAACCGCCGCGCCGACCTGACGCTCGACCGCGGCCGCGCCTGGCGTTTCGGCCCGTCGCTCGACGCCGCCGCCATGCACGAGGCGGCCCAGGCGCTGGTGGGCACGCATGATTTCACGACGTTCCGCGACAGCCAGTGTCAGGCCAAAAGTCCGATCAAGACGCTGGAGCGCATCGAAGTGAGCCGCGCCGGCGAAGAGCTTCACATCACCTGCGCGGCGCGCTCGTTCCTGCACCGCCAAGTGCGTTCAATGGTGGGCTCGCTCGTCGAAGTGGGGCTCGGCAAATGGCGCACGCGCGATCTGGAAGCCGCGCTCGCCGCCGCCGATCGCGCTCGCTGCGGCCCCGTGGCGCCAGCGGATGGGCTTTATCTCGCGCGCGTGGAGTATTGAGACTTAGGCGCGCAGTCCTGCGCGCTGAGCTGACACCCCTCACCCGTCTCGCACGCTGCGCGTGCGATCCACCCTCTCCCACAAGGGGA
>JBMOIB010000196.1:0-4581 GCA_049317545.1 Caulobacterales bacterium
TTGAGCGACGTCAGCGTCCGATCCGGCCGAATGATCTGAAACAGGCCCGCCGCCGTTTCCGGAACACACTCGACGGCTTCCCAGACATCACGCGGCAGCACGACTTTGCCGTCGACGACGACCTCGTCGCCGGCCCGCCCGATCGGCCACAGCCGGACATGGGTGGCGCCGCACGCGCACGGTGAGCGATCAACCTTGACGAGATCGCCGGAGCGGAACCGCACGAGCGGCGCGGTGTCGTTCGTCAGCGCCGTGACGACCAGTTCGCCGCGCGCGCCATCTGGCGCCTCTTCGCCCGTCTCGTGATCGATCACCTCGACAAGGCAATGGTCTTCCCACGCATGCATGCCGGCGCGCGCGGGGCACTCCCAGATCGTGCCCGCGTCGCCGAGGCTGGCGTGCTCGTGAACCTTGACGCCCCAGCGCTCAAGAAGGCCCTTCGCGCGCCCACTGAGCGGCTCGCCGCCGAATACGACAGTGTGAATGCTCGAGAACACGTCGACGAGATCAAGCCCGGTTTCGCGCTCGAGTTGCTCGAACCCGAGGATCAACGGGTTGCTGAGAAGGTACATCAGCTTCGGGCGCAGCCGCCGCGCCAGTTCGACGAACCGCGGCAGTTCGGCCGGATGGTGATCGAACAGGATCGGAATGCCGCCCGCTTCCTGGAAGAGACGGAAGGACGGCCCGCGAAACGTCGGGATGAAGAGCGCGACGTAATCGCCAGGACCAATGCCATAAGCGTGCAGATTGCGCAGGGTTGGGCGGGACTGGCCGCCCATGTCGCCTTCCCAATAATCCGATGGCGACGTTGCAGCGCCTTGCTGCCAGCGGAACGGATACGGCGTCGGATCGCCTGTCGTCCCGGATGTCGATGCGACCGCCGTCAATTCCTCCGGCGCGCAACACAAAAGCCCGCCATACGGATCGTCATGGGCGTCGCGGAAAACGCGAATGTCGTCTTTGTCGATGAATGGGGCGCGGCGCTTGTAATCCTCGAGGGACACGATCGACGCCGGATCAACGCCCGCTTGCGCCCATTTCGTTCGTAGCAAAGGACTGCGCGACACGATGCGCGGCAGAATGTCGAGAAGCCGTCGTTCCTGCAGCGCCGCAAGCTCGGATCGAGACGCCGTCTCGACCCCGCCAGTGAACAACTGCCCTGTCGCGAGCCCGTCCACACGTCCCTCCCGTGGCGTCTGTGCGCCAGCATTTCGCTTTGGATGGACGGTGGCTCAGCGCCGCCAACTTGTAAAGGAATAAAATACGACTCGTATCTTTCTCGCCTGGATCAGGGCCCGTCGTCCTTGCTGGACGGGAAGAGGTCCAGACCCGACAGCCAGCTGAACAACAGCGCGCCGAGCGTAGAGACGATCTGGTCCCGCTCATATTCCCGCCGGGTGAGGTGGTAGTGGTGCCCCCACTGCTCAAGGTAGACAGCCAGCGAATAGGCGGCGAGGCGGGGATCAACGCCGACCGCGAGCCGCCCGGCCGCCTTCGCTGCCTCGATCCGCCGCCGGAAGGCGCGATAGGTCGGCGCGAGCCGGGCAATGCGGGCCCTGAGAAATCGCGTCTCGCCATCGTCAGCGAGCATGTTGACGATCCGCAGAACCGGACGATGCTTCTCCCAATAATCGATGCTCAGCTCCGCGAGCCGTAGGGCGCAGGCCTCTCCGCCAAGCACTTCCCAGCCGGAGTCGATAAGGGACGCCATATCTGGCAGATCTTCCGTCGCCTGCTCAGAGAGCGCGAGAAGAAGATCATCAACAGAATCGAAATACGCGTAGAAATTAGGCCCGCGAACATTGGCCATTCCGGCAATATCCGAGATTTTTATTTCCCAGATTGGCCGCGAGCTCAGCAACTCAAGCGCCGCTTCCATCAGAGCCATTCGTGTACGATCGCCCTTGGCGCCGAGTTTCTGGCCGCGCCGATTCCGTGTCCGAACACTGGCGGGAGCGCGGCGCACGTCGCCTATGGCGGCGTTCGGCGCCACAGCATCACTGAGACGACCGACCACGCCGTTCGATGCATCAGGAGACGGACGGACGCGCGGCAAGAAACTTTCCTCGATTCCAGATTATGCAGCTTTGTATCACGACCTGATCCAACGGCAGTCAATCGCCTAGCCGACGACCCATTGAAAAAAGTTATTGTACCTATTTTTTACGTATCGTATCTTTTTTGAGCGTTGACCGCGATCCGAGAATCCCGTGGCGGCGCAAGGGAGGACGACATGCAAAAAAGCGCCAAGCGCGCGCTCCTTTGGAGCGCGGTGCTTCCCATCGTGATGACGGCGTCGCCCGTCTGGGCCGAACAGGCAGCTGAAGCGAAAGCCAGCAGCGACAGGTCCGGCGTAGGCGAAATCGTCGTGACTGCGCGGCGGACCGAAGAAAACCTGCAGACGACCCCGGTCGCCGTCACGGCGCTTGGCGCAGAGCAAATCTCCCGTCAGCAGTTGGTCGACATCTCAGCCCTCCAATATGCGGCGCCGAGCTTCACGGTGGCGCCCGCGACCGGCGACACCAGCGCGGCCAACATCGCCGTGCGCGGCCAGAGCCAGTCCGACAACCTGATCGCGATTGACCCAGCCGTCGGCATTTACCTGGACGGCGTCTACGTCGCGCGCTCGAGCGGCGCCCTTTTCAATCTCGTCGACGTCCAGCGTGTCGAAGTGCTGCGCGGCCCGCAAGGTACGCTGTACGGCCGCAACACGACGGGCGGCGCTGTCAATTTGGTCGCGAAACGTCCGGAAGCGGATCTTGGCGGCTCGGTGAGCGGCCGCATCGGCAATTTCGGCCTTCGCGAAATCACCGCTGTGGGCAACGTCCCGCTTGGCGAAAGCGCGGGCTTCCGTGTTGCCTACCAGCACTCCGAACACGAAGGATACGCACGCAATGCGTTCCGCAACACGGAGCTGAACGACGATAAGACGAGCTTCGTGCGGAGCATCTTCACGCTCGCCCCGAAAGGCTCTGGCTTCGATCTGGTCGTCACCGGCGACTATACCGATCGCCAGAACAGCGGCCAATTCGCCAAACCACGGACGGTCCTGCCAACGGTATTTGTCGGCCCCGCGCCGGCCGGTGGGCTGGCAAGCTTCGTCGCGACGGTGTGCGCCGGTGGCCCCGCCGCGGCGCTGTGTCCTTTGAGCCGGCCCGGCGACTCGCTCCAGAATTACGCCCGCGGCGACTTCTACACGTCAAACGGCGACACGCAGCCCACGTTCAATGAAGCCGAGGTTGGCGGACTTGGCGCGACCGTGACACAGGATTTCGGCGCGTTCTCTGCGCGCCTGATCAGCTCGTGGCGCTTCACGCGCTCCGACGCGAACCGCGACCTCGACGGCACGCCTTATCGCATCCTGGAGAGCTTCGGCCACATCGACCAGGAGCAGACGTCAAACGAACTGCAAGCCTTCGGCAGCGCTTTTGGAAAGAACGTCGACTGGGTCGTCGGCGTCTATCAGTTCGCCGAGAACGGCTTCGACAACAGCAAGTCCTTCAACCTGTGGCCGCTGCGCACGACGCGCAGCGGCATTGAGGCTTACGCCGACAACAAATCCCTGGCGTTCTACGGGCAGGCGATCTGGCGCGTTTCCGACAAGCTCCGCCTTACCGGCGGCCTGCGCCATACGGAAGACGAACGGCTCCTTCGCGTGTCGAACGTTCAGGTCAATGGCTTCACGAACGCGTTCGTCTCGTGTTCCTTCCCGACAGCGGTGATCGATGCGGGCACCCAGTGCACCTCGACGCGCAAGGCGACGTTCGACTACGTCTCATATCTCGCCAGCGCCGACTACCAGCTGACGCCGAATGCCTTTTTGTATGCCAAGACGAGCCGCGCCTCGCGCTCGGGCGGGTTCAACATCCGTGGCGTTGCGGGATCCAGCCTCGATCCTTTCAATCCGGAGCAGGTGACCGATTACGAAGTCGGCGCGAAGCTTGATCTTTTCGACAAGCGCCTCCGCCTGAACGCCGCGACTTATTACAGCGACTATCAGGACATTCAGCGCACGGTCATTACAACGGCCGCAGGGCAACTTGTGGCGTTCGTGCAGAACGCCGCCAAGGCGCACATTACCGGCGCTGAACTTGAAGCGACGCTCGTCCCGACCGACAACCTGCGCCTCAGCACGGTGATCGGCGTTCTCGAGCCGAAATACGACACGTTCCGCGATCCCTTCACCGGCGCCGATCGCAGCAACGAGCCGTTCCCGCGCACGCCCAAAACGACGATCGGCTCGGCGATCGACTACACGATCCCGCTATCTGCGGGTGAAATCGTCGCCCATGTCGACTATGCGTGGCGCAGCGAGGCGTTCTTCAACACGTCGAACTTCTCACGCCAGGAGAGCTACGGGCTTCTGAACGCGAAGCTGAGCTACGAGGCCAACAACTTCTCTGTCGGGCTCTGGGGCCGCAACCTCACCGAACAGGAATACGATGCGCTGATCCTCGACACGACGGGCACGGCCATCGGGCTGGCGACGGGCTTTGCCGGCGATCCACGCACGTACGGCGTGAGCCTCGGATACAAGTTCTGAGACTCGATCTCCTCCCAAACTTCCGGCCGCCGAGCGTC
>JBMOIB010000197.1:0-4560 GCA_049317545.1 Caulobacterales bacterium
TGGGACGCGGTTCTCGACGTCAATCTCAAGGGCTGCTTCCTCGGCATGCAGGCGGCGGCGCGGCGGATGATTGCGCAGGGGCGCGGCGGGCGCATTGTCAGCATCGCAAGCCAGGCGGCCAAAAGCGGTTTCCCGCACGCTCAGGCCTATACGGCCTCGAAGCACGGCCTCGTCGGGCTGACGCGGTCGGCGGCGATCGAACTCGGGCCGCACGGAATCACGGTCAACGCCGTCTGCCCCAATCACGTCACCACCGGCCTTGGCGCCTGGCAGAACGAGTATTTTTCGAAGGTCGTCGGCGCCGCCAGCGTGGACGAATACCTGAAGGCGATGGCGGCCCGCATTCCGATGCGCCGGCCAGGCTTGCCCGAGGACACCGCCGCTGCGGTCGCGTGGCTGTGCACGGACGAGGCCCGCTACATCACCGCCGAAAGCATGAACGTCTCCGGCGGGGAGGAGCCGCATTGAGCGCGCCTGAGGGCTTTTCCTGGCCGAACGGATCGCGTCTCGCGGTTTCGCTCGTCGTTAATGTCGAGGAGGGCGCCGAACAGAATATCCGCGACGGCGACAAGGGCCCCGAGCCTGTCGACGAACTCGGCGCTGTGCCCTCGCGGCCGATGCGCGTGCACGGCAACGAGAGCAATTATCAATACGGGATCAAGGCGGGCTGGCCGCGGGTGCGCGACCTTCTCGATGCCTACAAGGCGCCCTGCACCGTCACCGCCGCGGCGCTCGCGCTGGAGCGGGCGCCCCAGATCGCCGCCGACATTCGCGCCCGCGGGTGGGAGGTTGCGGCCCATGGCTATCGCTGGAGCCACCAGTTCTGGATGGACGAGGACAAGGAGCGCGCCTTCATCGCCATGGCGCGCGATTCGATCGCGGCGAGCATTGGCGCACCGCCGCGCGGCTGGCTGTCGCGCTACCTCCACACCGAGGCGACGCGTCGGCTGCTGGCGGAGGAGGGCTTCACCTATCACATGGACGATTATTCCGGGGACATGCCGTTCTGGGACGTGGTCGACACGGCCGACGGGCCGAAGCCGATGCTTGTCACGCCCTACGCGATCGACACCAACGACATGAAAATGTGGGTGGCGCCGGCGATGCAGCCCTGGGACTGGGCGCGCTATGCGATCGAGACCTATGACCGCCTCGCGCTTGAGGCCGAACGCGGCGCGGCGTGCGTCATGAATCTCGGGCTGCATCTGCGCATCGTCGGCCGGCCGGGCCGGATCGGCGCGTTCGAGCAGATTTTGAAGCACATCACGCAGGACGGGCGCGCCTTTGTCGCGCAGCGCGGCGCTATCGTCGACGCTTTCACGGCTGCAGTCCCGGCGCCGCACGGATGAGCGCGCGCGAAGAGCTCGCACGGGCCTTTCCGTTGATCCTCGCGCACGAGGGCCTGTGGCGGGGGACGTACCTGCATCTCGCGGCGGACGGCCGCCTCGAAGATTCTCATGCGAGCGCCGTCCGCTGCATTTTTCCGGACGAAGGGCCGTTCGCCTATGTGCAGGAGAACCGGTTCGAATGGGCCGACGGCCGCGTGCAGGAGAGCACGTTGCCCGGAGTCTTGCGGGCCGGGCGGCTTCACTGGGATGTGCCGACGTTCAGCGGCGAGGCCTGGGAGAGCGATGGCGTCATCCTTCTCCGGCTGCACCGCAAGGATACGCCGGGAGCCCACTTCGAGGAGATGATTTCGCTGGCGCCAGGCGGGTGGGAGCGGGCGCGCACTTGGCACTGGTTCAAGGACGGCCGACTGCTCCGGCGCACGCTTTGCCTTGAGCGGCGCGCTAAAAGCGGCGATGAGGGGATGTCTCCCCTGCAAAATGGTATATCTTTTCCGCCATGACTTTCCGCTCGTTTCTGTTTGTGCCCGGCGCGCGCCCGGATCGGTTCGCCAAAGCGTTCGCCGCTGGGGCCGACGCCGTGTGCATCGACCTTGAGGACGCTGTACCGCCGCCGGAAAAGGCTGCAGCGCGCGAGGCGACCCTCGCCGCGCTTCGCCAGGATCGTCTGGCGCGCCCAGCGGTCGGCCTGCGCCTCAACGCGCTACGCACGCCGGCCGGCGTCGCCGACCTCGCGGCGCTCGCCGCTTCTGACGCGCGGCCCGATTTCGTCATGATGCCCAAGGTCGCGCATGCGGAAGAGGCGGCGATCGTCGCCGAAGTGCTCGGTCCCGACGGGCCGCCGCTCTGGCCGATCATCGAAAGCGCCGCGGGGCTAGAACAGGCGTTCGCCATCGCCGCGGCGCCGCGCATTGGCGGACTGTTGTTCGGCGGCGCCGACTTCGCGGCCGACCTCGGCGTCGCCGTAGAATGGGAGCCGTTGTTCCTGGGCCGCGCCACCGTGGTTGCGGCCGCGGCGCGCGCCGGTGTCGATGCGCTCGACGTCCCCTATCTGGATGTTGAAGACGATGCCGGCTGCGAGGCCGAGGCGCGTCGGTCGCGCGGGCTGGGCTTCACCGGCAAGGCCTGCATTCATCCGCGCCAGCTCGCGCCAGTCAAAGCCGCATTCACCCCGAGCGCGGCGGAATTGGCGCGCGCGCGGCGCATACTGGAAGCATTTGACGCCGCCGGCGGCGCAGCGGCTCTTTTGGACGGCAAGTTGATTGAAGCGCCCGTCGTGCGCGCAGCCAAGCGCGTGCTGGCCGCGGAAGAGGGATGATTATGGTGCAGAACTGGAAAGAGGTCGGCCCGCAGCGCTATCGCGAGACGTTCGGCCGCTATTTCGAGGATTTCACGGTCGGCGACGTCTACGAGCATCGCCCCGCCAAGACCGTGACGGAATATGACAATCACCTCTTCACCCTGCTGACGCTCAACACCCACCCAATGCACTTCGACGCGGAATTCGCCAAGGCGAGCGAGTTCAAGCGCAACATCGTGGTCTCGCCCTACACGCTCGCCTTGCTGATCGGCATGAGCGTCACCGATTGCAGCCAGAAGGCGATCGCCAATCTCGGGATGGACGAGGTGAAGTTCACTGCGCCAGTGTTTGCGGGCGACACGCTTTACGGCGAGAGCGAAGTGCTCGCCAAGCGAGAGAGCCAGTCGCGTCCCGGTCAGGGGATCGTCACGATCCTCACGCGCGGTTTCAACCAGGAAGGCCAGATGGTCTGCACCTTCAAGCGCAACATGTTGATCCCCGGCCGCGGCCATGCGGTCGAGGACAAGGTCGGGAATTACTGAGCGCAGGCGCGCGACGGGAGCACGACAATGGCGGACGGCATGCCGACGATGAGCGAAAGCGACGAGCGCCAGATCCTCGACGCGATCGACAAATGGTTGAAAACGAAAGTCGCGCCCGTCGCGATGAAGTACGAGCACGACGACGTGTGGCCCGAAGACCTCGTCGCCGACATGACCGAGCTCGGCCTGTTCGGCGCGATCATCCATCCCGATTACGGCGGGCTCGGCCTTTCGGCCACGACCTATTCGCGCATCGTCACGCGCATCAGCGAAGAATGGATGAGCCTCACCGGCATTTTCAATTCGCACCTGATGATGGCGACGGTCGTGCAGAAGTTCGGCACCGATCGGCAGAAGCAGTACTGGCTGCCGAAGTTCGCCTCGGGCGAGATGCGCGGCGGTCTGGGGCTCACCGAGCCGGACGCCGGGACCGACCTCCAGGCCATTCGCACGACCGCGACCCGCAAGGGCGACATCTACGTCGTCAACGGCGCGAAGACCTGGATCTCCAACGCCATCAACGGCCATGTCGTGGCGCTTCTGGTGAAAACCGATCCGCAGGCGCAGCCGCGGTACACGGGGATGAGCATGCTCATCACCCCGAAGATCGATCCGGAAACGAAGGCGCCGCTTCCTGGCGTGCGCAACGGCAAGAAGCTCGAAAAGCTCGGCTACAAGGGCATCGATTCCGGCGAGTTCGTCTTCGACGGATACGAATGCTCGGCGGAGCTTTCGCTGGTCGGCGGCGAGGAGGGCCAGGGCTTCTTCATGGCGACGGGCGGGCTCGAGATCGGCCGCATCAACATCGCCGCGCGCAGCGTCGGCATCGCCAGGCGCGCGCTGATGGAGAGCGTAAAGTACGCGCAGGTCCGCAAGACAATGGGCAAGCCGATCTGCGAGCACCAGGCGATCCAGCTTAAGCTCGGCGAGATGGCCGCGAAAACGCGCGCGGCGGAACTGCTCGTGGAGGACGCCGCCCGCGCGTTTGACACCGGCGCCCGCATCGACATGGAAGCCGGCATGGCGAAATACTTCGCCAGCGAAACCGCGCTCGAAGTCGCGACCGAAGCGATGCGGATCCACGGCGGCTACGGCTATTCAAAGGAATACCCGATCGAACGCCTCTACCGCGACGCGCCGCTGATGTGCATCGGCGAAGGCACCAACGAGATGCAACGCATCATCATCGCCAAGCAGCTCATCGCCAGGAACAAGGTCTGATGCAGGGACGCCCGCTCGACGGCCTGCGCGTGCTCACCTTGGAGCATTTCGGCGCAGGCCCCTACGGCACCATGCTGCTCGCCGAGCTCGGCGCCGAGGTGATCAAGATCGAGAGCCCGGCTCTTGGCGGCGATCAGAGCCGTCCGACCGG
>JBMOIB010000198.1:0-4517 GCA_049317545.1 Caulobacterales bacterium
ACCAATTCGGGCGTGGAGCCGACTGATGCTAACGGTACATCATCTCGGGATTTCATAGTCTGAACCGATCGCCCGGCTTTGCGAGGAGCTTTCGATTCCCTAGGCCTTCCTGCGGTACGACTGCCGCTCCGATAATCGACGCGCTCCCGATCGACCTGGCATGCCCTCGACCTCCAGTTCGCATAGCGAACGAGGTCGTCGCATCCAGAAAAGTCTGGGCACTCCATGTGCGTTCACGCGTCAAATGATCTAAAGGCGCTTCTCCGACAGTTTTCGCGCGGGTTCCAGCGTGAGCGCGGAAAGGCATCGTGTGGGGGGGCGCATGCGGAAAATCGCAATCAAAATGATCGCGGCTGCTTTTGTGGGGCTCTTGATCCTGGCCCTGTCGCTTGCTGGATTCGTTTATCTTGAGAGTCGCAAGCCCCCCGACAGTTCCGGAGAGTATGTCGCTCTCGGCAGTTCGTTCGCCGCCGGAATTGGCCTCGGAACACGCGCGTCGGGCAGTCCGCTGCTATGCCTTCGAACAGATCATGGCTATCCGTCTGAGCTATCGGCTTTGCTTGGATTGAAACTCGTGAATGCGAGTTGTTCAGGCGCGACTGTCGGTCACGTTCTTTCTGGTGGTCAGGCTTGGCAGGGCCCCCAACTCTATGCGGTGGGCAAGGCTGCGAAATTGGTGACGTTGACGGCGGGCGGCAATGACGTGGGATATGTCGGCGATTTGACGCGGCTGGCCTACGAGCGCAGCGGAGGCTTCGCGGGATGGATCGCTTCTCTTGGATCGGCTTCGTCGCCAGGGGCGCGGGAGCGCAATTTCGAACAACTCGGAAGAGACCTACGCGCTACGCTGCGCCAGATTTACGATCGGGCTCCTACCGCACGGATCATTGTGGTGACTTATCCCCAAATACTGCCAGCGTCTGGGACCTGCGATGCGATCGGCCTGAGCAACGTCGACGCAACAGTGTTGCGATCGGTTTCTGATCGGCTGGCGGAAGTCACTCGCGCCGCGGCGGAGGCTGAGGGCGTCGAGATCGTCGACATTGCGAAGTTGTCTCTTGGGCATGACGCGTGCAGCAATGATCCGTGGGTGAATGGATTCAGGCCGGAGAGGGGAACCCCGTTCCATCCCAACCATGCCGGCGCACGCGCGACTGCGATCGCAATCCAGGCGCGGCTATCAACGCCATGAGCGTCAATATGGGGCGCGCATTTTCCGAAGAGCAGGTCGTTAAGATCAATGTTGAGCCATTCGACAATGGAGCACTTCTCCAAAGTGGCGCTCACTAGGGCGCGCCCGTTTGGGCCTGCGCCCTACTTGGCGGAGTCAGGGGTTCCGCTTACGGACGCTCATAAAAACGTCTCGGCGAAAGCGTCGTCGGTGGGCTTTCCGGGGCGGATGAAGTCAGGTGTGACGTCGTGCCGGTAAGCCCGCAGATCGCGGACGTTCGTCGGGCAATCGTTCCCCCGGATCAATTTCTTCTCCTTCTCGCCCATCGACAGGTTTCATGCGCGCCCGCGACGACTTTGCGGTAAATGCTCAGTTTCGCCTTCACGCGTCGCTAGGGCGCGATAGCCTCTGAGCGGTTTTTTGACTTGCTGTCCGGCGGCAAAAAAATGCTCAATACCGCCTCTCCACAGGAGATCGCAGATGACCGCCAGGGCCCTTGATCAGACAGTCCTGCGGGAATGGCGGGGCGGGTGGCGGGCCGTGCTGGCCGCAGGGGTCGGCGTGGCGACGGGCGTCACGTTCTACAGCTATCTCGGCAGCTTCTTCATCAAGCCCTATGTGGCCGAGTTCGGATGGACACGCGGGCAGATCGCGTTCAGTGCGTTCTCGACATTGTCGGCTGGCCTGTTCGCCCCGTTCGTCGGCCGATTGGCGGATCGCTTCGGCGTGCGTCTCATCGTGGCGCTGAGCACGCTCGGCTATGCGGGCGTCACGATCGGCATGGCCCACCAGTCGGGCGACATCCGCGTCTATTATGGCCTTTGCTTTCTGCTGGTGCTCTTCGGCATAGGCACGGGAACTGTCGTTTGGTCGCGACTGATCAGCCAACGCTTTGAGCGGTCGCGAGGGCTCGCGCTGAGCATCGGGCTGTCGATGATCACGATCACGGCCACGATCGGCCCGATGGTCCTTCAGGCCTTCATGGATGCGCACGGATGGCGCTCGGCCTGGCTGGCGCTGGGCGCCTTCGCCGTCGCTTGCGCCGTGATCGCTATTCTGATCGCTCCGCCGGACGTCGGGCGCGATCCGCCGGCGCCCACCGAGGCTGTCGCGGCCAACCTGAAGGAGGCGGCGCGAACGCCGGCCTTTTGGCTCGCGTTCATCGGCATGCTCCTGATCAACATACCGTCGGGCGGGATCATGAACCAGATGGCCGCGCTGATCGCCGACAAGGGCTTTTCGGCGCAGGAGGCGGCACAGGTCGTTTCGACGTTCGGGCTATCGGTTCTGATTGGCCGGATCGCTACCGGGGTCAGTCTCGATTTGTTTCCGGCGCGGTTCGTCGCGTTCGCGACGATGGCGGCGCCGGCGGTCGGGTGCTTTTTGATGACGGGGCAGGGCGCGGAGGTCGCTGGCGGCGTCGTGGCTGGCATCGTGCTGGCTGGGCTCAGTCAGGGCGCCGAGGGCGATGTGGGGCCCTACATTATGGCGCGCCGGTTTGGCCTCAAGGCGATCGGCGGTATGATTGGCGCCCTGGCGACGGCGACGGCCGCCGGCACCGCGTGTGGCGCAATCCTCTTCGCCCAGACGCACGACCGCACCGGCAGCTATGATTTCGCCCTATACGTTGGTGTCGCGGCCTTTCTTGCTGGCGCTTTCTGCTATCTTGCAATCGGAGAAGGGCATGGCCATGGCCGGCGAGCGCATTGACGCCTGCAGCAGCATGACCCTTCGCTTTCAGGCTGATGCAGTCGGCGAACTCGACGCCCGCTTCCACAGCGCATACCCCGCGACGATGAATGCGATCTGTACCGCCACCCTGATCCCGGCGGCGATTGGCGGCGCGAAAACCGGGTCGGGGCGAACGAAATCCCAAAGATGCAGCGGCATATAGGCTAGGCAAAGCAGCGCGAAGGCGAGCCCAGCCAGCGCCCGAGTGCGCGGCGCCAGCGCGGCGATCCCGATTGCGATCTGCAGAACGCCGGTCGCGAGGATGACCGGCCTTGCCGGAAGCAAGGGGGGCACTAGCGGTTCGAACGACTGCGTCGCCGCAAAATGCGCCGCTCCACCCGCGATCATAACGAGGGCGACCAGCATGGCCAGCAATGTCGTCATAGCGTCGTTCCTTGCTCTTGCGTCAGCCTGGAGAACGCAGCCCCCAGAAGCCTCACTGGAATAAGCCTAAGTGTGATTTCCCGGCGTACGTTCGCTCGTTTGCATGTCAATTGTCCGCCCAGGTAGGTTCGACGGTGTGGCTGCGCCCTTCGCTCATGGGGTTAGCGAAAGTCGAACGTGACATCGCTTATGGCGCCGGTGAGAAGCGTTGCCGTCTCTGGAGCGACTGTTGATCCGTCGTCGCGTCCGATGTCGAACGAGTCGCTGAGCGAAAACGTGGCGGGCAACGCCGCGCGCAAGACCCCGCCGCCGACAGAGTTTCCGTTGATGCGCAGTGCGACGCCGATGTCGATCGGAGTCATTGGCGGCGCCGCATCTCGCTTGAAGTCGACTTCGATCCGCGCCTCTCCGACGAGGCGGGCGTCGGCGACGACTTCCTTTGACCCGCCAGCAAAGTCTCTGATCTGCAGGACGGGAACGCCGCTTCTCAAGAACAGGCTCATACCGCCCAAACGGCCACCCGACGCGAAAATCGGTCCGGTTGCATTCGGCGCGATGTTCCACAGACTTGCGGACATTCGAAAGCTGCGATGCAGCAAGGGAGGCGCCGCCGCATCGAACTGTTCCGCGAGAAGCGCAACGCGCTCTGGATTTTGAGCCGCCACATTGCGGGTCTGCCCTGGATCTGCACGCAGGTCGTACAATTCCCAAGGTTCGTTGGGTTCACGGCTGGCCGTCATGTCCCATGTGGACGTGCGGTGATTGGTCACGATCGCCCAGTCATCGAGGATCAGCGCCTTGTTGCCGTACATTTCAAAGTATTGGCCAGGGCGCTGATTTGGCCGCGACTTACTCGCGAAGGTTGGTGAAATGTCTTGCCCCTCAAGAGGCGTTTGTCGGACATCGTTCGCAAACTCCGCTGGCTTCACGCCTGTGGCCCCGAGGATCGTAGGGGCGATGTCGGCGACGTGAACGAATTGGCTGCGCGTCTCGTTACGGGCGCGGATTCCGTTCGGCCAAGCGACGATGAGCGGGACCCGGATTCCGCCTTCGTAGGTCGTTTGCTTGTAGTAGCGGAACGGCGTGTTTCCTGCGACCGCCCAGCCGACGGCGTAATGTGGATATGTGCTTGGGTCGCCCCACGTTTCATAGTGCTTCAGATTGGCTGATACGTCGGGTGAGTTCAATTGGTCAACGCAACACGTACCTTGAAGTGAGGGATGTGGAGCGA
>JBMOIB010000199.1:0-4490 GCA_049317545.1 Caulobacterales bacterium
TTGAAAGCATTGGTGGTGGCGGGTGGAATTGAACCACCGACCTTGGGGTTATGAAAACGTGTTTACGCTGGTTCCGGACTATTCTGGAACATGCCGCATCGTTCCTAACCAACTGCTTTTGCGAGACTTTTATTGCGCGGGGCGCAATTGCGAGTTTCCACTTCGTTCCGCGGAATTGCCTGCTCTAGGTGTCTATTTGGTGTCTAGAAAACGGAGCTTAGGTCGTGGAAATCGCTGCGAAACGCGCGCGGATTACCATCCGAGAAGTCCTCCAATTGAAGCTTCCGCGCGGGGCCGCGGCAAGGGTTATGCTCTGGGATGACAAGATTTCCGGCTTCGGCGTGAAGGTCGCGCCGACGGGACGGAAGACCTACATCGTCCGCTACAAATGGCGCGGCAAACCGCAGACCTACACCATCGGCCCGCACGACAGTCCCTGGACGCCGGAAGAGGCGCGTGAACGCGCAAAGGCCGTCATCCAGCAGGTCGAGCGCGGCGAAGATCCAAAGCAGAAAAGGCGCGAGGTCCGCACCGGGCTCACCGTTGCCGAGCTGATCGAGCTTTGGCTCAGGGACGGTCCGATCTCACGCCCGACGAAACGCAAGTGGAGCTGGACGACCGACGCCTCGCGCCTGCGCCGCCACGCGATGCCGCTCATCGGGCGCATGCTCATCAAAGAGGTGAAACGCCGCGACATCGAATTCATGCAGGCCGAAATCGCCCGCGGCGCCACCGCAGACTGGGTTCGCCGCAAAGGCCGCGGGCGGATCTTGGCGACAGGCGGCCCCCTCGTCGCCGCCAACGTCGTCCAGTGCGTGTCCGCCATGTACGGCTGGGCCATCGATCAGGAAATGGTCGAGCACAATCCCTGCCTGCGGGTGAAGCGCGCCAAAGCCAACATCCGCGTCCGCTGGCTCAGCGACGACGAAACCAAGCGCCTCGTCACGACCCTGGACGAGATGGAGGAAGCAGGCGAGATCAACCCTTCGCACCTGGCGATCCTGCGCCTTCTGCTGCTCACCGGCGCCCGCAAAACCGAAATCTCCAATCTCAAATGGTCCGAGATCGACTGGGACCGCCGCTGCATCTTCCTGCCCCTCGAGCGATCCAAGACGGGCCAGCGTGATCCAATCCGCCTCGCCGCCCCTGCCCTCGAGATCCTGAAGGCGCGCTACGCGGAAATGGGCGACAAGGACCTGCGGGTGTTTCCCGCGCACTATGGCGGCAAGGCGACCGCGGTCGACGTGACCTGGAAGAAGGTCCGCGCACGGGCGCACCTGATCGACTTCCGCCTGCACGACCTCCGGCACAATGCGGCGAGCGTCGCGGTGAACGAGGGCGTGTCGCTTTACGTCGCCGGGAAACTGCTCGGGCACAAGAATGCCGTGACGACCGAACGCTACGCGCACGTCGCCAGTGACCCGGTGCACAAGGCCGCGGAGGCCGTGGCGTCTCGAATTCTGGCGAAGGCCAAGCCGAAGCCGCCGCCTCAACCCGCAGCGCCGGCGCTTACGTCAGG
The DNA here is from genome assembly GCA_049317545.1 of Caulobacterales bacterium. Taxonomy (GTDB): domain Bacteria; phylum Pseudomonadota; class Alphaproteobacteria; order Caulobacterales; family Aquidulcibacteraceae; genus REEB506. The sequence goes on from JBMOIB010000199.1 coordinate 1,520, forward strand.
CGTTACCGTCTCAGTCCGGCTTGCCACTTCCTTTTCGTATCACGCCATGATACGTCCAGAGGGTGAGCCGTGATCCAGTCGCTCAAAGTCGACTGGGCCGAGGCCATCCATCGGCAGGAAGCCCCCGGAAAGGGCTTCCCGCCAAACCTGGTCCGCACCGCACAGCGCAAGCTCGCGATGCTCGACGCGGCCGTGCGGCTCGACAACCTTCGTATCCTACCGGGCAATCGGCTCGAAGCCCTTGCCGGTGATCGACGAGGGCAACACCCGATCCGCATCAATGACCAATGGCGGATCTGTTTCCGCTGGACCGACGCCGGGCCCGAGGAGGTCGAAATTGTCGACTACCACTGACGCGAACGCCGCCACGAAGCGGGCCAAGTTGAAGCCGGTGCATCCAGGCGAGATTCTGCGTGAGGAGTTCCTTGGGCCGCTCGGGATCACGCCTTACGCGCTTGCAAAGGCGGCTCAGGTTCCACGGACGCGCATCGAACGCCTGGTCCGCGAGGAGACCCCGGTCACGGCGGACACAGCCCTGCGACTCGAGCGCGTGCTGGGCGGCGACGCGGCGTTCTGGACGAACTTGCAGGCAGCTTATGATCTGCGCGCCGCGGAATTGGAAAACGGAGCAGCCTACAAGAAGCTTAGGCGGATCGAAGCCTAGTCGCGGGCTACCGGAACGCATTGCGGATTGGCCTGCACCCGGTTTAACGGACTCCTGGATGCAGCGGCCGGACCATACCCGATCGGGTGTGATTGATAGCGCATACCCGATCGGGCATCACGCCATGTTGATACCCGGACGGATATCTGTTGCGTTTATATCCGAAGGGGTATAGAGATTTGGAATGAAGATCACACGTCCTGAAGACATCGGCGCGCTCATCAAGGGCTATCGGACCGAGCGCGGCCTGAGCCAGGCGCAACTCGCGGCGCAGCTCCAAACGACCCAGAAATGGATTTCACACATCGAAAACGGCAAGCCGTCAGCGCAGGTCGGCCTGGTCCTGCGCGCGCTCAACGAGATAGGCCTACATCTCTTCGTCACCAACGAGCCCGATCGGCAGGAAACGCGCCCAAAGCCTAACCGCCCCAGGTTCTCGATCGATGACATCGTCGACCGATAAAGAACTCGCCGTCCTCGTGAACGACCAAGTCCTGGGAACCGTTTCGCAGGGGCGAAGCGGCCGCCTCAGTTTTGAGTACGACGAGGGCTGGCGCGGGAACGTGGATGCGTTCCCACTGTCGCTGTCGATGCCGCTAGCGCTGAAAACGCACCCGCATGACGTCATCCATGCGTACCTGAATGGGCTCCTCCCCGATAACGAGGACGTCAAACGCGGCATAGCCCGGCACTTTGGACTTGCCTCGGCAACACCTTTCCGGCTGGTCGGCGCCATAGGTGAGGACTTGGCGGGCGCGGTTCAAATCGTCCCGCCGTCGCGTATCGACGCCCTCAAAAAGCGGCAAGGCGTCGTTCCGATCAGCGAGGCCGTCCTCGGCGCCTATCTCGACGCCTTGCGGCGAACGCCAGGAATGGGTCCGATCAGCGAAGACGCGGGGCGCTTCAGCTTGGCCGGCGCACAGGCGAAAAAGGCCGTCTACTGGGTCAATGGGAAATGGTTTGAGCCGCGCGGCCGCACGCCATCGACACACATCATCAAGCCCCCAATTCCGTGGCTCGATGGGCAAGTCGAAAATGAGCACTTCTGCCTGAGCCTTGCCAGCGAACTCGATCTACCAGCGGCTCATTCGGACGTTGTCGAGATCGCCGGAACACCGAACATCGTCGTCCAGCGGTATGATCGCCAACGTCGCAAGGGCTCACGGCTCCTCGAATTGACCGAAGACGGCGGAACGGTCGTTCGCATCCACCAGGAAGACTTATGCCAAGCACACGGTGTCGATCCCAAAGACAAGCATCAGGCCGACGGCGGGCCAGGGATGAAAAAGATAATGGCGCTGCTCGCCGGCTCAGGGAGTCCTGCCGTCGATCGCGGCCGATTCATGCGCGCCTGCCTCCTGAACTTCCTCATTCTTGGAACAGACGCCCACGCGAAGAACTTCAGTCTGCTGATTGAGGCAGGCCGGTACCGGCTGGCGCCGCTCTACGACGTGATCAGCTTGTTGCCGTACGAAAACGAAGTCCTCAATTCGCACGTGTTGGCCATGTCTGTAGGCAGCCAGAACAAGTGGCGGATGATCCGGTTGTCTCATTGGCGCAAAGCCGCTGAAGAAACAGGATATCCTGGCGACGAAGTCGTCGGCGCGTTGACCGACATGCTCGAACGAATGCCGGACGTCGCACTGTCGCTGCGACAGCGCTGTCAAGAAAAAGGCCTTCGCACACCTGTCCTTACGCGCCTCGCGGATGCAATTGCAAAGCGTTGCGCGGAGGTTCGTAAGGGATACGGACTATAGGTGCGCTGTGCCGCCAAACGCAAAGATCGCCAAACAACAGCAGCCGCACCTGTCGCACCGAATGGCTCGCGCACAGCCGCCATTCGGCGAGGATCTTGGATTCGAACGCGAGCCCACCTTTTGCAGGCAAGCCCCATGACTGCGGCGCATTTGCATGTCACCGATTGCGCAGGCGAAATCATTCTCGCCTTCGAGAACCGAAGTTTCACACCGAGCGATCCCCATTGGATCGCGCAAGCGACGAAACTGCCGCTCGATCCATTGTTCGATCAAGGCTGGGGATATGCCGGTGAGGATTGGTGGGTGGAATTCGCAGAAGGCTCGGAGGCGGAATCTTTCGACGATTGGACCGGACACTCCGTCGTTCGAGTAAGCGGCATCCTCGAAAGCGGCATGATGTACGGCCACTTCGGCCTGTGGCGACGTCAGATTGTGGTTCATACAATGACGGTCATTGGTCGCTTAAATGGATGAGCTGACCTCACCGTTCCACGTTGAGCGAAATCGCATCTCGAAGCCTCGGGCTCCCCGAACCCGACATCACAAGATC
>JBMOIB010000200.1:0-4432 GCA_049317545.1 Caulobacterales bacterium
GCCAGATGCGCCGGGCTCATGTTCACCTGCCGCGGGTCGCCCATGTAGCACCAGTTCGGCTTGCGATCGTTGGGGTCGATCGCCGGATCGAGCCAGCGCAGGTCCGCCATCGTGCCGTGCACGACGAAGCCATGTTCGGCGCTTGCGTTTCCGGCGCGACGCAAATCCGCAAGGCGCTGGTCGACGTCGGCCGTGATGCGCGCGATTCGGGCCTTTTGCGCCGCCCGATAGGCGGCCTGGAAATCTGCTGAATAAGGCGGCGCATGCCGCGCGGGCTCGGCGTAGATGTCGAAGTCCGGATCGCGATCGTACGGATCGAGCTCCGAGCGGATCGCCGGGTCGATCCATTCCGACAGGGTGATCGCGCGCGAAACGTGCGCGGCGAGCTGCAAAACCGCGTCGGCAGGTTGCAGATGCGCGCCGACCACATTCACCGGGTCGCCGGCCGGCGTCGTCTCGATCGTCGGGCGCTCAGCCTGGGATTGGTAGAAGAGCGACAGCGAACCGCCGCCTGACCAGCCGCCGAGCACGACCTTCTCGTACCCCAAAACCTCGCGCGCATGGCGCACATAGCGGCCGAGATCGAGGAGCACCTTCTCCATGATCAGCGCGCTGTCGTTGTGCGGATAGCGCGAGCCGCACGTCATCACCGGAACGCCTGCGTGCGCGAGCGCATTCGGCAACGGCAGGTAATTCATCACCCCCGTCGGATGCATGAACAGCACGATTGTCTTGGCCTGGGCGCCAGCCGGCTTCAGGTGCTGGCCCTCGCACAGAACGTGATCGCCGCCGCCGCCGTAGGTCTCCTTGAAGGCGGATTTTTCCTGGAAGATCAGGGTGACGGGTCGCCGCTCGACGTCTGCGCGCATGCCTCTCTCCGGTGAGCCGGGCGGCCGTTCGCCTTGAACGCGCCGCCGCGACCGCCTAAGCCCAGCCTAACGCGCGCTTCGCGCTGCGGGGAACCGATGTTTCGCGATTGGATCTTTTATCCGCTCATAGCGCTCGCCGCCGCCGGCATGATCGCATTGAGCTTTGGCCCCGCGCCATGGCGGCCGCCCCCGGCCGCGCAGGCCGGCGAGCGCCAGGACGGCGCGCTGGTGTTCACGCCTGACGCGCTTGAACAGATCGCACCGCGCGGCGCCGTCACATCCGTCTCCTATGCGGGCTGGTCGCCAACCGCGGTGCGCATTGCGACCCCGCCCGGTCAAGGCGAGCCCGGTGCGGCGACGCCGGCGGCTCAGTTGCAACTCACCGGAGACGCTGGACAGGCGCTCGCCGGCAAGGCGCTGATCGTAGAGCTGCTCGTGCGGCCGGTGCCGCTGTCGACCGCGCCCAACCTCGCCGTAGCCATCACCCGCGGCGGCGCGCAATCCTGGGCGCGCACCGCAATCGGCGCAGAACCCGCGCTCGTCACGCTCAAGTTCGCCGCCGCGCCCGGCCCGGTCGACGCGATTGCGCTCTACCCGATCAACCCTTCGAAAGACCGCCCTCTCAGCGTCGAGATCGGTGAAATTCGGGTCCGCACATTCTAGTCCGCGCCGCCGCGCAATTTGCCAGCCCTGAAGGCCAGCGGTAGACGAGCCGGCCCTCCCCGAAGGAAACACGCAATGTCCATTCCGCGCACGGACTTGGCCCAGAACACCTACGAGTTTGAAACCTACGCGCTGATCAAGCCGACCGGGTTTCGCGAGTACGACGCCCGTTGGTGGTTCGGCGCGCCAGGCTCTGCGCGTCCGCCCGAGCTCAACCTGCTCGGCGTGCAGGCGCTGGGCTTTGGCCTGGGCACCTTGCTGCACGAACGCGGCGTCGAGGCGCGCGTCGTCGTCGGGCACGATTTTCGCGCCTATTCGCTGTCGATCAAGCAGGCGCTCGTCCTTGGCCTGTTGCGCGCCGGCGCCGAAGTGCTCGACATCGGGCTCGCGTTGTCGCCGACGGCCTATTTCGCGCAGTTCGCGCTCAATGCGCCGGCGGTGGCGATGGTCACGGCCTCGCACAACGAGAACGGTTGGACCGGCGTGAAGATGGGCGCCGCGCGGCCCCTCACGTTCGGCCCGGAGGAAATGGGCGCGCTGCGCGATCTCGTGCTCGCCGGCCGCTTCGTCGAACGCCCCGGCGGCCGCTACGTGCCGATCGAGGGGATGCGCGAACGCTACATCGAGGCGTTGACGGAAAAGGTGCGGCTGTCGCGGCCGATCCGCGTCGTCGCGGCGTGCGGCAACGGCACGGCCGGCGCCTTCGCGCCCGAAGCCCTGCGGCGCATCGGCGCCGACGTGATCGAGGTGGATTGCGCGCTCGATTGGCGGTTCCCGAACTACAACGCCAATCCCGAAGACGCCGAAATGCTGCACGCCATGGCCGATGCGGTGATGAAACACGGCGCGGAGCTCGCCCTTGGCTTCGACGGCGACGGCGACCGCTGCGGCGTCGTCGACAATCTCGGCGAAGAGATTTTCGCCGACAAGATCGGCCTGATCCTGGCGCGCGATCTGTCTTCGCACTACCCGAACGCCCGGTTCGTGGTCGATGTGAAATCGACCGGCCTTTATGCGATCGATCCGGTGCTGAAGGCGAACGGCGCGAGCGTCGATTATTTCAAGACCGGCCATTCCTACATCAAGCGCCGCACCAACGAGCTCGACGCGCTCGCCGGCTTCGAAAAGTCCGGGCACTTCTTCTTCCGGCCCCCGCTCGGGCTCGGCTACGATGACGGCATCGTCGCCGGCATCGCCGTGCTCTCCATGCTCGACCGCAATCCCGGCAAGACCCTCGCCGATCTCAAGCGCGCGCTGCCGGTGTCGTTCACGTCGCTCACCATGTCGCCGCATTGCGCAGACGAGACCAAATACGGCGTCGTCGAAGCGGTCGTGCGCGCGTATCTGGAGCTCGAAAAGGTCGGAGCGAAAATCCTCGGCCGCGCCATCCGGGACGTGAACACCGTCAATGGCGCGCGCGTTACGCTGGAAGACGGGTCTTGGGTCCTGGTGCGGGCCTCGTCGAACAAGCCCGAACTCGTGGTGGTCGTCGAAAGCATGACGAGCGAGGACGACATGCGCGCCCTCTTCCATCAGGAAGCCAAACCCCGCCTCGCACGCTTCAGCGAAGTCGGCGCCTACAATCAGGAGATCTGAGGCATGCGCGTAGCAGTCATCGGCACGGGGTATGTCGGCCTGGTTTCCGGCGCGTGCTTTGCGGACTTCGGCCACGTCGTGACGTGCGTCGACAAGGACGACGGCAAGATCGAGCGGCTGAAGAAGGGCGAGATCCCGATCTTCGAACCGGGCCTTGATCAGCTCGTCGCGGCCAACGTGCGCGAAGACCGTCTGTTCTTCACCACCGATCCGCGCGAAGCGATCCGCACCGCCGACGCCGTGTTCATCGCCGTCGGCACGCCCTCGCGCCGCGGCGACGGCCACGCCGACCTGACCTACGTCTACGCCGCCGCCGCCGAGATCGCCGACCTGGTCGAGGGCTTCACGATCGTCGTCACCAAATCGACCGTGCCCGTCGGCACCGGCGACGAGATCGAGCGCATCATCCGCGAACGCCGCCCGGAGGCCGACGTCGCCGTCGTGTCGAACCCGGAATTCCTGCGCGAGGGCGCCGCGATCGCCGATTTCAAACGGCCCGACCGCATCGTCGTCGGCGCCGAAGACGCACGCGCCCGCACCGTTATGCAGGAGCTCTACCGTCCGCTGTCGCTCAACGAGACGCCGATCCTGTTCACCACGCGCCGCACGTCCGAACTCATCAAATACGCCGGCAACGCCTTCCTCGCGATGAAGATCACCTTCATCAACGAAATGGCGGACCTGTGCGAAGCCGTCGGCGCGGACGTGCAGCAGGTCGCGCGCGGCATCGGCCTCGACAATCGCATCGGCGGCAAGTTCCTCAACGCCGGCCCCGGCTACGGCGGCTCGTGCTTCCCGAAGGACACGCTCGCGCTGGTGCGCACGGCCTCCGAATTCGGCGCGCCCGTGCGGCTGATCGAAACGACCGTCGCGATCAACGACGCCCGCAAGAAGGCGATGGCCGAGCGCGTCGTCAAAGCCTGCGGCGGAACCGTCGACGGCAAGACGATCGCGGTTCTGGGCCTCACCTTCAAGCCGAACACCGACGACATGCGCGACGCCCCTGCGCTCGACATCATCCCCGCGCTGCAGGCCGCCGGCGCGACCGTGCGGGCCTTCGATCCGGAAGGCATGAAAGAAGCCGCGAAGCTGCTTTCGAACGTCGCCTTCACGCACAATCCCTATGAGTGCGTCACCGGCGCCGATTGCGTCGTCATCGTCACCGAATGGGACCAGTTCCGCGCGCTTGACCTCGACCGCGTCAAAGCCGTCGTCAAAGCCCCGGTGCTCGTCGACCTGCGCAACATCTACCGCCCCACGGAAATGGCTGCGAAGGGGTTCCAGTATTCGGGGATCGGGCGGGG
>JBMOIB010000201.1:0-4421 GCA_049317545.1 Caulobacterales bacterium
CTCACCTCGCTCGCAGCGATTGCCGGCGCGGGGACGCTCTTTCTGGGCCTGCACGCCTGCGGCCAGAAGCCTGCGCCCGCCGAAGAAGCCGCCAGCACGACCGCCATGGGCGTTGCCGCCGGTCTCCAGGCGATGCGGATCACCCGTATCGAGACGCGTAGCCTTGCCGAGGAGATCGAGGCCAAGGGTCGCCTTGTTGTTCGTGACGAAGCCGCGGTTGGAACGGAATTGCCTGGCTATCGCGTCGCCGCCGTCTTCGTTGATGAAGGCGACTGGGTGAAGCAGGGCCAGGCGATGGCCAGGCTCGACGATGCCTTGCTGCAGGCGCAGATCGCGCAGGCTGAAGCCCAGCTCGCGACGCAGAAGGCCAATGCGCTCTTCAAGAAGAGCCAGCTCGAACGTGCCGAATCGCTCACCCAGGAAGGTGCCTTCTCGAAGGAATTGCTTGAACAGCGGCGCATGGAAGCAGCCACGGCGGATGCCGCGATGCTGACGGCGCAAGCGCAGGTCAACGAGATGAAGGTGCGTCAGGCGCGCATGACGCTGCGCGCGCCAGTGTCGGGTATGGTTCTCCAGCGAGCGATCCGTCCAGGCGATATATCAGGCGGCGCGGCGCCGTATTTCCGGATCGCCCGCGATGGTCTGATCGAGCTCGACGCCGAGATGTCGGATTCAAAGCTCCCGATGATCAAGGTTGGCGAGCAGGCTGACGTGGCGCTGCCCAGCGGCCGAACGATCAAGGGAAAGTTGCGCTTCGTCTCGCCGCGTGTCGACGTTGCTTCAGGTTTGGGCCGGGCCCGAATCGAGCTCCCTTTTGACAGGGAGCTCCGTCCCGGCGGCTTCGCAGAAGCGCATTTCAACGCAGCCTCCACCGGTTCCTTGAGTGTGCTGGCCAGCGCCATCCGGTATGAATCAGGCGGCCCTGCGGTGATGCTGGTCGATAACGACAACAAGGTCACGCGCGTTCCGGTCAAGCTGGGCGAGCGCATGGGCGACTATGTGCAACTGCTGGAGAGTCCGCCTGCGGGCGCCCGCGTGCTGGAAACCGGCTCCGCATTCACGCTGGACGGTGACGTGATCAATCCTGTCGAGGAGGGCGCGGCGCTCGCGCCGGCGGCATCGGAAGGGAAATAATCCCATGAACCTCCCGATTTCCAGCTGGGCGATCCGCAACCCGATCCCCGTCATCGTCGTGTTCACCCTGCTGACGATTGCAGGACTATTCTCATATTCGCGCCTGCCGGTGAAGCAGTATCCGAACATCTCTTTCCCGCTGGTGCAGGTCATCGTCGTACAGGACGGCGCGGCCGCGTCCGAGATGGAGAATCAGGTCACGCGTCTGGTCGAAAATGCGGTGTCCAGCTTGCCTGGCATCGAGCAGCTCTCGTCTACCGTGCAGCTCGGCGTTTCGGCTACGCAGATCCAGTTCGCCATTGGTTCGAATCTGCAGAAGATGAAGGATGACGTGCGCTCGCGCATCGACGCCATCCGGATCGAGCTGCCGGCCGGCATAGAGCCGCCGCGCGTCGAGGCGCTCGACTTCACAGGCGGCACGCTGATGACGTTTGCTGTCGCCAACCCGGCTCTGTCGGCGACTGACCTGTCGTGGTTCATAGACGATACAATCGCACGCAAGCTCCAGGCCGTCGCAGGCGTCGGCCAGGTCCAGCGCGTCGGCGGCGTCAACCGCGAGATCAACGTCACACTCGACCCTTCCCGCATGGCGTCGCTTAACCTGACCGCTGCGCAGGTGAACCAGGCGCTGTCGGCCTATTATCGCAATTATGGCGGAGGCCGCACTGACATCGGCGGATCCGAATCCACTGTTCGCGTTCTCGGCGAGACCGAGACTGTTGAAGATCTCCGCAATCTCACCATCCCGCTGCGCAGCGGCGGATATGCCAGACTGTCCGACCTCGCCTCCGTCGGCGACGGATCAGGCGAGGCGCGCGGCTTTGCGCGCCTGAATGGCCGACCCGTCGCCGGCTTCAACATCGTCAAGGTCGATACCGCCTCGGAGGTGGACGTCGAGAACGGCGTCTATGCGGCGATCGCCGAACTGCAGAACACGCATGGGGGGCTCACTGTCACGAAGATCTTCTCGATGACAGACGACACCAAGGCCAACTTCCATGCGACGGAAGCGGTGCTGATCGAGGGCATGATCCTGGCCGCTCTGGTCGTGTTCCTGTTCCTGCGCGACTGGCGCGCCACGGTCATCGCGGCGGCCGCCATGCCGCTGTCGCTGATACCGACGTTCTTCTTTATCTCACTGCTCGGTTTCTCGCTCAATGTCGTCTCGCTGCTGGCGCTTACGCTGGTGATCGGCATCTTGGTCGATGATGCGATTGTGGAAATCGAGAATATCCAGAAGCGAACGCTGGCGGGCTACACGCCTTTCCGCGCCGCCATGGAGGGCGCCGACGCGATCGGCCTTGCTGTGCTCGCGACCACGGCGTCGATTGTCGTGGTGTTCCTGCCCACCTCGTTCATGGGCGGCATGCCGGGGCAGTTCTTCATCGAGTTCGGCATCACAGTGTCAGTTGCGGTGGTCTTCTCCTTGCTGGTGGCGCGTTTCGTCTCGCCCCTTATGGCGGCTTACTTCCTGAAGCCGTCAAAAGTTCACCGCGACGTACGCAAGCTGCCTGCATTCTATGAGGCGACACTGGGCTGGGCGCTCAAGCACCGCCTGATAGCCTCCGCTGTCGGCGGGCTGTCCTTCTTCGGCGCGATTGTCGTTGCCGGCATGTTGCCGACAGGCTTCATCCCGACCGAGGACCCAGGCTACATCCAGTTTTCCATCGAAGCGCCTCCAGGCACCACGATCACCAAGATGGAGCAGGCGACCCAACAGCTCAACGTCATGTTGCACGAGTTCCCTGATACGCAAGAAGTGTTCATCAATGTCGGCTCGACCGGCGCCAATGGCGACATCACACAGGGGTTCGCCACTCTGGTGATGCGAGAAGGGCACAAGCTCAGGACTGAAGAGCTGAAGCAGGAGATCCGTCCTAGGCTCAGCGAGATTGCCGACGTGCGCGTGACGGCGATGATGGCTGGCGGTGGACCGGGCGGGTCGGACGTGAACATCATCCTTTCGTCTGAAAACACCGAGGCGCTCGAAAAGGCGCAGCTCGACCTGCTGTATGAGATGCGCGGCATGCCGGAAGTGCGCAATCCGCGCCTTTTCCCGTCGGCGCCAGGCCCAGAGCTGATTATCCGCCCGCGTGCCGAGGAAGCTTCGCGCCTCAATGTCGGCACCGATGCGATCGCCGCTGTCGCCCGCATCGCAACGACCGGCGACATTGAAGCCAACACGCCCAAATTCTCGGAGGGCAAGCGCCGCCTGCCCATCCGGGTTCGTCTGCCCGACGAGGTCCGCTCCGATCTTGCCAAGCTGGCAGAGCTGCGCGTTCCTGCGCGCGATGGCACGTCGACCACGCTGGGCGCGGTAGCCGACATCTATTACGAGCAGGGGCCAAGCAAGATCACGCGCCTGTCTCGTGAGCGTCGCGCGTCCGTTGAAGCTGATTTCGCGCCCGACATAACGTCGGGCCAGGTCAACGAGGCGGTCGAAAAGACCAAGACGATGCAGAACCTTCCGCCCAGCGTTCAGCGGGCGCGCATCGGTAACGACCAGGCCGAAGCTCAGATGTTCGGCGGCATCGTCATTGCTCTGCTTTCCGGCGTAGCGCTGATTTACTCGGTGATGGTGCTGCTTTTCAAATCGGTGTTTAAGCCGATCACCATCCTTGCCTCGTTGCCGCTGTCGTTCTCGGGCGCATTCCTCGCGCTGCTGATCTGCGGGATGGAAATCTCGATGCCGGTTATGATCGGCTGTGTTCTGCTGCTGGGCATCGCCGCGAAGAACGCCATCCTGCTCGTTGAATTCGTGATCGAGTCGCAGCAACGCGGCCAGAACACCTATGATGCGCTGTTCGAGGCGTGCCGCGAGCGGGCGCGCCCCATCGTTATGACCACGGTCGCGATGTCGGCGGGAATGCTGCCAGTCGCGCTGGGCCTCGGCGAAGGAGCCGGCTTCCGTCAGCCCATGGCTGTCGCGGTCATCGGCGGTCTCATCTCTTCGACATTGCTGTCATTGGTCCTCGTTCCGGTGGTCTACTCGTTCGTCGACCAGTTCGAGCGCTGGCTGAACCCGTGGGCCGCCAAGCTCACGACGCAGCCGACCGCCGAGGACGAAGTCCTGCTGAACGGCAGTAAGCGCGTGCCTCAGCCGGGAGCGCCGGGCACGCCGGCGGAATAGGACAACGCGTTCGCGGGGGCGGGCCTAATCCGCCTCCGCCTGCGTCTCTCCCGCGCGAGATCCCCAGATCGCGCCCATGAACAGCCCCTTCATTCGCGGCAGCAGCAATAGGCTCAGCCCCACCACGAGCGACGCGATCAGGGTGAACGCCATCAGG
>JBMOIB010000202.1:0-4388 GCA_049317545.1 Caulobacterales bacterium
TCCCCCACCCAACCCTCCCCCGCTGGGGGAGGGCTAGAAGGCCGGCCAGGACAGATTCAGGACAGATTGGCAAAGCGATGAAATTCGAACACCCGCTCGACGATCTCAAGCGCGCGATCTCCCCGGTCGAGGAGATCGTCGAGGAAGCGCGCAACGGGCGCATGTACATCCTCGTCGACGCCGAGGACCGCGAGAACGAGGGCGACCTCATCATCCCGGCGCAATTCGCGACGCCGGCGGCGATCAATTTCATGGCCCGCTATGGCCGTGGCCTCATCTGCCTTGCGCTGACGGCCGAGCGCGCCAAGACGCTCAATTTGTCGCCAATGACGACCCGCAACCAGGCGCGCAACCAGACCGCCTTCACCGTCTCGATCGAAGCGCGCGAGGGAATCTCCACCGGCATCAGCGCGCACGACCGCGCCCACACGATCGCCGTCGCCATCGATCCCACGAAGGACGCCGACGACATCGTTTCGCCCGGCCACGTGTTCCCGCTCATCGCACGCGACGGCGGCGTTCTGTTCCGCGCCGGCCATACCGAAGCCAGCGTCGACATCTCGCGCATGGCCGGGCTGCTTCCGGCCGCGGTGATCTGCGAGATCATGAACGACGACGGCTCGATGGCGCGGCTGCCGGACCTCATTTCGTTTGCGCAATTGCACGGCCTGAAGATCGGAACGATCGCCGATCTCATCGGCTATCGCCGCGCCAATGAGCAGATCGTCGAGCGTCGCCTGGAGATGCCGTTCGTCAGCGTCTACGGCGGCGACGGCCTGCGGATGGTGATCTATCGGAACCTGCTCGACGGCGTGGAACACGTGGCGCTCGTCAAAGGCGTGATCGATCCGGAAGCCGCGACTTTGGTGCGCATGCACCGTTTCGATTTCGCCGGGGACGTCATGGGCGAAGCCGGCGGTCGGGCAGGGTTGATCCAGCGGGCCATCGCGACGGTCTCGGCGGCGCCGGAGGGCGGCGTCGTCGTGCTCTTGCGCGATCCGGATCCCACTGCGCTCGGCAAGCGTTTCGGCGCCGTGGAGCCTGATCCGGAGCCTGAAGCCCGCATGCTGCGGGAGTACGGCGTCGGCGCACACATCCTGCGCGATCTCGGCGTGCGCCGCATGGTGCTGCTCTCGGACCACCCGCAAAAAATCATTGGACTTGACGGCTACGGCCTCACGGTCGACGGCTGGCGCCCCTTCGCCAAGGAGACCTGAGCGTGGAAACGCAGACCAAGGCCCCGGTTCCAAAAGTCCCGCACGCGCGCATCGCGCTTGTGGCGGCGCGCTATTACACCGACGTGGTCGATCAATTGATCGCAGGCGCCAAGGCCGTCATCGCCGAGGCAGGCGCCAGCGCGGACGTCGTCGAGGTGCCCGGCGCGTTCGAAGCGCCGGCGGCGATCGCGCATCTCGGCGACCGCTACCACGGATATGTCGCGCTCGGCTGCGTCATTCGCGGTGAGACCTCGCATTACGATTACGTCTGCGGCGAGAGCGCGCGCGCGCTGATGGACCTCGCCGTGTTCGACAAGCTCGCCATCGGTTACGGCATCCTCACGGTCGAAAATATGGCCCAGGCCGTCGAGCGCGCCGATCCGAACGGTCGCGACAAGGGCGGGGAGGCCGCGCGCGCCTGTCTCGCCATCGTCGAACTCGCCCGATCGCTGCGGGCCTGAGATGAGCGCATCCGCCACGCCCGCGGCCCGCCGCGCCGCTCGATTGGCCGCGGTTCAGGCCCTCTATCAGATGGAATATTCGGGCGCGTCCTCCGAGGCCGTCGCCCAAGACCTGCTCGACGGCCGGTTGCCGCAGACCGAAGCCGGACCGGTCGATCAGGATGCGGACATCGTGCTGTTCCGGACGATCGTCGAGGGCGCGGTCGCGCAACAAGCCGCCGTCGATACCGCGATCGCGCGCCGGCTCGCCGACGGCTGGCGTCTGGAGCGGCTTGATTCGGTGGCGCGGGCGATCCTGCGCGCCGGCGTCGTGGAATTATGGCGGCGTCCGGACATTCCGACCGCGGTGGTGATCGACGAATATGTCGAGATCGCCAAGGCCTTCTTCGAAGGCCCTGAGCCCGGCTTCATCAATGGCGCCCTGGACGGTTGCGCCAAGTCGGTGCGCGAGGATTCCGGCGCCGGCGCCTGAGGGACCCATGGACGACGCCGCGACCGACGAAGGCAGCGAGTTCGAGATCATCGCCCGCCTGTTCGCGCCGCTCGCCGACCCGCACGGCGCGCGCGGCCTCGTCGACGACGCCGCACTGATTTCGGGTCAGTTCGTCGTCACCGTCGACACGATCGTGGAAGGCGTGCATTTCCTGCCGACCGACCCGATCGGGTCGGTCGCGCAAAAGGCGCTCCGGGTCAATTTCTCGGACCTTGCGGCCAAAGGGGCTCAGCCCGCGCACTACCTCCTGGCGCTCGCCTGGCCCGATGACCGCCCCGCGTCGCAGATCGCAGAGTTCGCCGCGGGCCTCGCGCTTGATCAGGCGGCGTTCGGCGCAACGCTTCTGGGCGGCGACACGACGGCGACGCCGGGGCCGCTGACGATCACGGTCACCGCGTTCGGTCGCCCCCTGGGCGCGCGCACGCCCTCGCGCACCGATGCGCAGGTCGGCGATGATGTTTGGGTCACCGGGCCGATCGGGGCGGGACTGCTGGGGCTTGAGGCGGCGCGCGGTCGCGCGCCGGCGACGCTTTCGCCAAACCAGGTCGAGGCCCTCGTCGCCCACTATCGCACCCCGCGCCCGCGCATCGACCGCGCCGCTCTGGTCGCCGAGGTTGCGCATGCGTCGATGGACGTTTCGGACGGGCTCCTGGCCGATGCGCCCAAAATCGCCGCGGCGAGCGGGGTTCACCTCGCGATCGACCTCGACGCCGTGCCGATGCCGCCCGCTGCGGCGGACTGGTTCGCGCCGGGGCCGGTCGATCGTTTGCGCCTCGCCCGCGGCGGCGACGATTACGAGATCCTGTTCACCGCGTCGCAATCGGCGCGCGCCCGCATCAGCGATGCCGCGCACCTGATCGGTGTAGTGCGGGAAGGGGCGGGCCTGTCGGTGCTGGCCGATGGGCGCGCGATCCCGATCGAGGCTTCCGGCTACGTCCATCGCCTCGGCCAGAAGCGGCGGTAACCTTTAGGCAAGCATCCGAGCGCATCGTCCCGCCAAACTCGGAGAGGATCGACGATGCGCATTCTAGCAGCCGTGGCCACGGCCCTGTTGGTGTTCGGCGTCGCGCCGCTGGTCGCCGCGCCGGCCGCCCATGCAGCAGGATCGGGCGAGGCGGCGAAGGCCGACGCGGAGCGCTACATCGAAGCCGACAACGTCATCACGCCGGTCCTGCGTAACGGCAAGCTCGCCAATTACCTGTTCGTCAGCGTTCGCGTGGACCTGCCCGACCAGGGCGACATTTGGCGGCTACGGTCGCGCTCGCACTTCCTCCGCGACGCGCTCCTGCGCGCGACCCACCGCGCCGCGCTCGCCGACGCGGCGGATGATCGAAAGCTCAACCAGGCCGTTGCGCTCGCCGCGTTCCGCGCCGCCGCCGTCGAAGTGCTCGGCGCGAACGGGGTGAAATCGGTCTCGATCACGCAGGTGCAATCGCTGAAATGAAGCGCCGCAACACTTTGGATCGCTTCTCTGGCAGCCGGGCGTTGCACAGGCGGTGACGCTTTGGCAATGTCCGCGCCACTTTGGCGGGGGCAGAGTCGGCACATCGCACGCTGGGCGCGCGAGACCGGCCATTCGCCTTCATTTCGCCCGAGGGGGGAATTTCCGCCGCGGGCCGGTTTAGGACGTCGTTATGGATCAGATATCTGTGCTGTGGGCCGTCATCGCCGCAGGGGCGCTGGCTGGGCTCTATGGCTACCTGCAAAGCCAGTCGATCCGCCAGGCCTCGCCGGGCTCAGAGCGGATGCAGGAAATCGCCGCCGCCATTCAGGAGGGCGCGCGCGCCTATCTGAACCGTCAGTACACGACGATCGCCTACGTGGGCGCGGCCGTAACGGTGCTGATCGGCGTTCTGCTCGGGCCGTTGGTGGCCGTGGGCTTCGTGATCGGCGCCGTGCTGTCGGGCCTCGCCGGCTTCATCGGCATGAACGTCTCGGTGCAGGCCAACGTGCGCACCACCGAGGCCTCGCGCAAAAGCCTCAGCGACGGCCTCAACATGGCGTTCAAGGCAGGCGCGGTCACCGGCATGCTGGTGGCGGGCTTCGCGCTGCTGGGCGTGGCCGTCTACTACATGATCCTGACCCAGGGCTTCGGCCTCAAATCGACGAGCCGCGAGGTCGTCGACGCGTTGGTGGCCTTGGGCTTCGGCGCCTCGCTGATTTCGATCTTCGCCCGTCTCGGCGGCGGCATCTTCACCAAGGGCGCCGACGTCGGCG
>JBMOIB010000203.1:0-4387 GCA_049317545.1 Caulobacterales bacterium
TGAGCGAAATCGCATCTCGAAGCCTCGGGCTCCCCGAACCCGACATCACAAGATCATGAACTCGCAAGCCCGCTCTGCGGTCGTGTCCCGGGGCGTGGTGTTGAAACGATCGGACGTTCGATAGTCGACTTGAACCGCAATGTAGCCCTGTTCGCGCGCCAATCGGCATATCATTGGACAATGCGCCCACGAACCCGAGGCCCAACTGCCGCCGTGAAACCAGATCAGCGCAGGGCGCTCGCCTGGCTGCGGTTGATTCGGTGACAAGAGGTGAAGCTCGAGCCTCACGTCGTTGGCGGTCTTGTAGACCTCAATGCGATGGCCGACGCGTAGCGCCAAGTCTTCAGCCGCAGCCTGGCGCAAAGGCGCTGTCTCGCTATCGGGAGCGCCCGTCAGCACCGCGTAACGATCAATCAATTCGGGTACGCCGACTGCCGTATTCTCATCGATATGCGTCGCTATCGCCGAGCGAAGCAGAATACGTTACACCTCGACATTGCGTACTTGAGCCTCGACCACGTGAAAACGCGCGCGCAGCCACACATTGTCACCCCGCTGAAGCGCAGGGTTTTCGGCAAGCGCGCGGCGCGCTTGATGGCGAAGCCAGCTCTCCAAAAACTCCCTTTGTTCCGGCAATGCGAGCAAACTCGAATCGTTAATGTCGACCGCGCTCACGGCGTGACGTAGAGAACGCCAATCGGCCGGAACTTGCTCACCTGTTTCTCGCCAGTGAAAATAAGCATAGTCAATGAACCCGCGTGCACGGGCCGCCCTTATGGTGGAGATATTCGCGCCTTCAACGCGGCGGGCCTGATCATAGCGATCATTCCATTGTCGCGTGAACTGAGATGGGCTTTGTTCGACGAGCGCGAACGCGGAACGAACCGAGAGTTCATCAGACGCCAGTTGCTCGCCTTTAGCGGCGCCAACTAGAAGCAGCGCAAGGACGAGCGAAACCGAGATGACGCGCTGTATCAAAGATACCCCCTCCCGATCAGGCCAACTCGCCGGCAATCGAGCTAGTCTAGTTCCCAGCATCTCATTGCACAGCCTGGCACCGAACAGTCTGGCATCTGACGCGTTTGGGGCATCTCTGCCCACCCACCTCACTGTAACGTACGGCCGAGCCGCTCAACAGCGGTCGCTCCGGCCTGCCCTACCTGTCAGGCAGGAGATCGCCGACAACTGCCGTTTGGGAGCTCGATTAGTCGAAGGCGAAAGCCTCGCGTGGCGTGTCCCGCGCTTGATCGCAGCCACGTTTGAAGTCATAGGGCGTTTCCGAGACGCAATCGGGCCACTTTCCGCTGCCGATCCAGAAATCCACCAAGCCAAGACGCGCGCAAAGCCTTGGGAAACGTGCGTCATTGCGCAGCTCCGGCAGGTTCGCCTGGAACAACAAGGCCGTGCGATAAGCGTCCGGGCCAATCAGGTCGTCGACCCCGCCAGTAGGCCCAAGCCGCGCGACATCCAAAGCACGATAGGCGTCGTCTGCAAGGCCAAGGTGGGCGGCGAAGACCAGCCGGGCCACGTCGACCCAACCTGTCTTGGCGATGTGCGCTTCAAAGGCGCCGCGCCAAGCATCGACGTGCTGGCGGTCGCGCTTGGCGCGTACGAACGGGATCGTGTCCTGAAACTCCGGCAGCGGCCGCGTCTCGGCGATGGCGAGATAGCGGTCCACGGCGTCCCAATCGCCTTGCAGAGCGTGCGCGCGCAACAGGCTTGAGATCGGAAAACTCATTTTCGGGATGCGCTCAACCAGATCGGAAAAGAGCGGGATCGCATCGCTCACCCGCCCGGCCGCCATGCGCGCGAGCGCCAGCAGATTGATCGACATCGGGTCGAGCGGATCGAGGCGATAGGCGATTTCGGTTTCCTCCAACGCTTCGCGCACACGGCCCGTATGACGCAGGAACCACCCGATGTAGCGCCGCCCATCGCCGCCGCCGCGCGCACGCTGCAAATCTTCCAGCGCCTTGTCGCCTTCGCTGAACTCGCCGAAGGTCGGCGCTACGAAACAGCGCCCGGCGAGCGCATCGATATTGCCTGGATCGAGCGCCAGAGCCGTGGCGGCCTCGTGCTTTACGCGCGCCGCATTGGCCTTGCGCTCCGTATACGGCAGATAGACATGCAGAAATCCACGCAGATAGGCTGCTCTCCCCCAGGCTTCAGCGAAGTCTGGCGAGCGCTCAGTGACGACCTCCAAGAGGTTTACGCTCTTGCGCAGATCGTCGGGTGAATAAGAACTGGGGTTTGAACGCAGATAGAGATCGTAGTCGGCAGGCGCGATTTTTTGACGGTTCGCGCCGCTGATCGCGTGGCGCAGGGACGCTGCAATGCTTTGGGCGATGTCGTCTTGCACGGCGAGGATGTCGTCGACTTCGCGATCAAAACGCTCCGACCAGATCGTGGTTTTCGAACCAACCTCGGTAAGCTGGGCGTTCACCCGCATGCGCCCGCCACCGCGCTGAATCGACCCGTCTAACACATAGTCGCAGCCCAATTGATCCGCCGCATTTGACTTGGCCGCGCCTCGGAACTGGAAGCTCGACGTGCGGCTGATGATGCGAAGGTCGTGCGCACGCGACAGCCTTTGGATGATCTCGTCGCTCACCCCATCGGAAAAGAAGGTGAGGTCGGCGTCGCTTGAGAGATTGTCGAACGCGAGCACGGCGACGAGTGCTGCTGTTGCAGCGCGCCGGGTCGGCCGCGCCGCCGCCCCTGGCGCCAGCGTGAACTGATAGCCGCGCCCAGCCACTGTCGCGATCGCGTCGGCGCCCAACACCTTGCGCAAGGCCGAGACCTGTACAGTAAGATTGTTCTCCTCCACCGCGACGCCCGGCCACACGGCGCTCATCAGCTCTTCCTTGGGCACAAGCTGGTCGCGCCGGTCCATCAGCGCAGCGAGCACGTCGAAAGCGCGCCCGCCCAGAGGCGCCGGCGCGCCATGGATGAGCACTCGGCGTTCCTGAGGCCGCACTTCGATATCGCCCCGAAAGAAGAGGCTCCCCATGTGCAGTCCCTTGAGCCCGGTTATCACATCGGACCGCCACGCGATCTGATATTTTAGCAACGTTTTAGATCGTTTGGTCCGGCCTTGAGGACGCCGTGGGCGTGATGCAGCCATCGTCAAAGCGGTTCCAACGGAGGAAATCACAATGACCAGCCAAATCAAGATCGGCCCGATCGCCGACCTCACCGGTCCGCTCTCTTTTATCGGCGTAGCCAACGCCAACGTGGCCCAGCTCCTGGCCGAAGACATCAACGCCAGCGGCGGCGTTCTGGGGCGCCCGGTGGCGCTGATCGTGGAAGACAGCGAAACCAACGACGATGTCGCCGCAGCGAAGCCCGCCGCCCCCCGCCAGGATGCCGCGCCGCGCCCGCACACACCCTGCACCCAAGCGCCGCGCACGGAGCGCCGCTGGTTTACGGAGCGCCGCTGGTTTAAGGTCGAGGGCAAACTGGAATGCCGCTGGATAGAGGTGTGAGGGAGGGCCGCGCGGTCGGGCCGAGCCGGGTTATTTGCGCCCCTGGAACGCCCGGCCGAGCGCTTCGAGCCTGATCTTGGGCGGTCCGAGCGGACGCTTGCCGAACCCTCGCGGGTTGAACGACTTGGGAAACACCAGCCGTTCGGGCGCCCCGCCCGGCCCGCAGGCGGCGTCGAAGGCCCGCGCGCCCAGCTCGCGCGCCTCGGCGACGCCCGCCGCCGGATCGGCCCTCAGGTAAGCCGCCGTCTCGGCCGAAAGATCCGCGTCGAACCGCTCGTAGCGCAGCATCGGCGGGTGCGCGAGGCGCACGCCGGAAGAGGTGGAGGCTTTCGGGTACGAGGACCCGCGGCGCTGGTATCGCCTCACCGATGGCCGCTATCTCGGCCTGGAGCAAAGCATGGAGATACTCTCGGACTTCTGCCGCCGCGAACGACCCGACGGTATCGCAGGCTATTCCAACGGCGCCGGCGCCGCTTTGCTGGCTGCTGCGGCACGCGAAGCCGGTGACGACGCGTTTCGATCAATCCGCTTCGTCATGAGCTTCGCCGGACCCACTTCGCCCTCTATGCAGGGCCACATACACGATATTGTGGGCAAGCAGCGCGCGCAAATCACGATCCCCTCGCTGCTTTTCGGCTCGCGACGCGATCCGATGCTCACGCATGTCGATCAGTTCGCGCGCGATTTCTTCACGGACTGCGAGCATGTCGTCGATGATGAAGCGCGCCCCTTCGCCAACCATGCTCTTCCGGAGAACGAAAGCGCCTACTAGGCAGTTACGAAATTTCTGCGCCGGCAGGCGCTGCCGTCCAATCCATCACAGGGGCAACAGCGAACATAGCATTTTAGAGTATCAATTCGTTGACCACGTTAGCAATACTTTCTCCAAGAAGGAGAAAAGC
>JBMOIB010000204.1:0-4385 GCA_049317545.1 Caulobacterales bacterium
GCGAAGTGGTAAGATCGCCTCACGGCGAAACGGAACGGCGGGCCCTCGGGCCCGCCGTTTTCGTTTGTGGGATGTCTTGGCGAAAAGGCGCGCGCAGCTCGGCCGCCCAGCGCCGACTTATCCCCGTCCCCTTCAAGCGGATGTAAGATTTCAGGCCGGGATCAGATCGAAGGCGATCGTGAGCCGCTCGCCGGCGCCGGCAAACGGCGCCGTCCCGTGCCAGAAATAGGAGGGAAAAAGCACCAGCCGGCCTGGCCTGGGCTCAACGGCGCCGAGCCGCGGTTGCGGCGGCGAAGTCGCAAAATTGGGCTCGCCGAACGTCAGCCAGCCCGCCGGCGCCGGCTCGGCGGTGAGGTCGGGCAGAGCGAGGTAGCACACGCTCGAGATCCACCCCTCCGGGTGGACATGGTTCGAATGGAACCCGCCCGCCTTGAGCTTGACCGACCAGGCGCCCTGGATCGCGTAGCCGCTGACCGCGCGGTCGCCCGGCGGTCGATCCTTGCGTCCGCGCAGCGTCTCGATATGGGCCCGGATCGCCGGATCGATCGCGGCGGGAAACGCCGCTAGGGCCGGGTCGCGGCTCGCGAGAATGTTCGGCGCCTGGCTGCCGTGGCGCACCGAATTGCCGAACGGATGGGTCTCGAACTTGTGGGCCCGCCGCGCCGCCGCCGCGAGGTCCGCGAGATAGGCGTCGAGCGTGGCCCATCCCGGCGGCGTTGCGATCGTCTCGACACGGACGAGCGCATCGAGGTCGCACAGGTCCGCGAACCGCGGATCGCCGGCCGCCCGCGTCGCCAGCGCCAAAGTGGCGAGCGCGAGCTGGTTGATCGGCGCGAGACGCACGGCGCGCTCGGCATCGGCCAGGGCCTCGCCCGACCGCCCAAGCGCGAGCAGCGCCTGCGATCGCGCGACCCAGCTGGTGAAATCGCGCGGCGCCCGCACGCACGCGGCCTCGGCGGCGTCGAGCGCAGCCTCCCCGGCGTCGCGCGCTTTGGTCTGCAGGCAAGCGAAGGCGAGCGCCGTCAGGTGCGTCGGATCATCTGGCGCGGCGTTGGCGGCCTCCGCGATCGCATCGACGGAGCGTCCCCAATCGCCGCAATACTGCAGCACCCAGCCGAGCACGCGCCAGAGCGCGGGATCGTTCGGCCGCCGCTCGAGCGCCTCGAGCACCCGCGCACGGGCCGCCTCCGGCGATCCCGTCCGCATCCAGACGAGTTGCGCAAACTCGGCGTGAACGACGGAATCGAACGGCGCGCGCGTAAGCGTGTCCTGGAAGGCGGCATGCGCCTCGTCGAGCCGCCCCGCGCCTTGCAGCGTCCGTGCGAGGGCGAGCCAGGTGGCGGGATCGCGCCCGCCTTTAGCAAGCGCCGCGCGCAGATGCTTGGCCGCCTCGTCGTATTCATGCCGGGCCGCGAGTGCGACGCCGAGATTGTGCTCCGCCGCGACACTTTGAGGCGCGGCCTCGCGGGCGCGGCGATACAGGGCGATCGCGCCGTCCAGGTCGCCGGCGGCGGCGCGCGCCTGGGCCTCGTCGGTGAAGTGCTGCAACAGGCTCATGACCGGTCGCAATCTACGTCCGCCGCGGCTGGACTTCCACAAATCCACACGTCAGGGTCGCCCCATGTCGATGCTCCGAATGACCGTCCTCGCCGCCGCGCTCGCCGCCGCCTCGCCCGCCTTCGCCGCCCCGCCGGCCGCGGCGCCCGATCCGATGCAGGCCTTGTACGCCTGCGCCGACAAGACCGCAGACGCCGAGCGCCTCGCCTGCTTCGACAGCGAGGTCAAACGCCTGCGCGCCGCCCAGATCGCCGGGGACTTCGCGGCGGTCGATCGGCTCAAGGCGGAGACGCTGCGCAAGGAGGCCTTCGGCTTCAGCCTGCCAAGCCTGCCCAAGCTCATCCTGCCGGGCATGGGCGACGACAAGGAACCCAATCTGGTCGTCAAGGTCACGTCCATGACGCGCGGCGAGAACCCCATCCTGCGCCTTGACAACGGCCAGACCTGGACGATCATCGACGTCGACAAGCCGCCCTACCAGCTCAAGCCCGGCGCCGAGATCGAAATCAGCCGCGCGGCCCTCGGCTCCTACCTGATGGTCGTCAAAGGCACCGGCAAAGGCCTGCGCATCCGCCGCGTCGAATAGGCTCAGGCCTGCGCCGCGCGGTAATCGTTGCTGGCGTTCATCATGGTCGAAATCAGCGCCCGCTCGGCTGCGCTGAGCAGCGGGTTCCAGACGTCGAAGATCAGCACGACGCGCAGATGGTCGCTGTCATTGCGCGCTTCGTGCTCGATCGAGTCGTCGAAGACGAAGGCCTTGCCGGGCGTCCAATCGGTCTCTACCGCGCCGACGCGATAGCGGCACTTTTCGGGAATGATCAGCGCCAGATGGGCGATCAGCCGCGCGTTGCTCGAGCCCGTGTGCGGCGGAATGTGCGTGTGCGGCGCGAGCGCGGAGAACATCACGGTCGGCGCGAAGCCCGGCTGGTCGCACAAGGGCGCGGCGCGCATGGCCGCGGCTGTCGCCGGACAGCGGGCGATGTTGTCCTCGAAGGCCGTCCCGTCGCGCCACAGGAAGAACGTGCTCCAGTCGCGGCTTTTGTTGAGCTCGCGCCACTGATTGACCGGGGCGTGGTCCGGATACTGGATGTACGGCGCGAACTGGTCGCGGGCGCCCTCGAAGACGCCGAAGAACTCGTCGCGGATCGCGTCCGCCTGGGCCTCGACGGCGTCGAGCCAGGGAAAATAGCTGCGCTGGTAGAACGGCCAGGCGGGAATGTCCGGCACATGCACGAGCGTCGGCGCGTGCGGATAAGCTTCGTCCGTTATCGGACGTTCGGCCTCTCCCGCATAAATCGCCAACGTCGCATCGAAGCGGGCGAGGTCCGCGCCTGGAAATCGCGCGCGCTCGGCGGCGACGGCCGCGCGCAGAAAAGCGCCGAACGCGCGCGCGTCTTCCGCGATCGCCGCCCGCGCATGGTCCAGCGGCCGCGCCATGTAGGGTGGAACCGCGGCCGGCGCGATCTTCAAAGCATCGCGATACACGAGCGCGGCATCGCGCTTGCGCCCCAGGCGCTCGAGCACAGAGCCTTTCGACAGCAGAGCCATCAGGAAATAGGGATCGCGCGCCAAGGCCCGGTCGTAGGCGCCGAGTGCGGCCTCCAGCGATCCGCTCATCACCAGCGCGAGGCCACGATAGAGGGGAATATCCGGATCCGTCGCTTCGCCGGCCTCGGCCGCCTCAAGCAGCGGCAGCGCCGCCTTTGGATCGCGCGCCTGAACGAGGCGCCGTCCTGTTCGATAGAGCGCGAATGGATGCTGCGGAGCGGCGCGCTCCAATTCGGCCCAGAGCGCCTCCGCCTGTCCAATGTCGCCGGCCCGTTCTGCGGCGCGGGCGCGCGCGGCGAGGTCCGATCCGAGATCAGCTTCGCGGTCGTTCGGCACTGCGCGCTCCATCGATCTGTTCAGGGGCCCAAACTATGCGTCGACGATCTTCATCCACCGTGCGCGGTGGACGTTCTCCAGGTTCCCTTCCCAGCCCCGGATTCGCGGATGCACCAGAGCGGTGGACGACGCGAACGCCAGCGCGATGAGCGGACATTCGTCGAGCGCGATCTGCTCGGCTTCGCGCATCATTGCGGCGCGTTTCTCGACGTCGCGCTCGTTGTCGGAATCGAACATCAGCTTGTCGTAAAGCGGATTGGAAAAGCCGGGATAATTCTGCGGGCCAGTGCGCGTTTCGAACAGGTAGAGATAGTTCCGCGGATCGTTGAAATCGGCGATCCAGCCGCCGTCGGCGGCGTCGAAATCCGCGGCCCGCATGGCGGCGTAGTGGATTTGCGTTTCCGTGCCGAGCAGGTCGACCTTAACCCACGGCGCGAGCGTGCCCCAGTCGTTCTGAAGCACGACGGCGATGCGTGGATTCTCGCGCGAATTGCGATGCCGGAACGTGAACTTCAACGGCTTGTCCGGCCCGTAGCCCGCCTCGCCAAGCAGACGCAACGCCTCGGCGCGACGCTCGGCCAGCGCTTGGTCGGCGAACGTCGCCCGAGCGCCCTGCGGCCAGTTATACATCCCTGCGGGAACGATCGAATAGGCAGGCGTGTATCCAGCTTTCCAGATCTCGCGGGCGAGGAATTCGCGATCGACGGCGAGCGCCAGGGCCTTGCGCACGCGCACGTCATTGAAGGGCGGGCGACGGGTGTTGAGCGACAGATAATTGAGCAGCAGCCACGGATGCACCTGGACGAAGCCAGGCAATTCGCGGGCGTAATAGTCCTGCTTTTTGCCGGGGAAGCTCGTCGACCAAGCGAGTTCTCCGCGCATGACGCGGCGCGCGGCGGCGTCATCGTCGAGCGTCGGATAGAAATACAGATGTTCGAGTTGGA
>JBMOIB010000205.1:0-4370 GCA_049317545.1 Caulobacterales bacterium
CCGAGCAGCTTTCCAACAATCGGCAACCCAAGCGATGCTCCGGCGCCGACAGATGCGAAGGTATGTCGGAGGTCGTGGATCCGAACGCCCTCAATTCCGGCATGTGCGCATACGATCCGCCACGGGCGGTCGAGATCCGTCAGGTGCGTACCGGATTTGGCCCCGATGATCACGAAGGGGTTGTCTTTCTCGGGCTTGAGAGCGTCGAGCACCGTCACCGCGGGACTGTTGAGCACGATCGTCTTTCGTCCGGTTTTGGAGTCCGGCAGTAGCAGGAGCGCGCGCTCCTTGTCGTACTCTTCCCATCGCAGCTTGAGGATCTCGTTCACGCGGCATCCGGTGAACATCAACAAGCGCAAGGCGGCCGCCGCATAGGTCGTGATGCCCGCCTTCCGGTCAGGACGCTTCGGGTCTATCGCATCCCCGGCTTGCGCCGCGCGGATCGCGTGGCCAATGCGCTCGAGTTCTTCGCCGCGCAGGAACCGTTCCCGACGCGCTTCGGGATAGCGTTCGATCTTACGGGCCGGGTTGAACCCTTCCGGCGTAAACGCACGTCGTTCGCTGAAGGCGTACAGCGACCCCATGATCGCGAGCATGCGGTTGGCCTGGTAGGGGCTCTCGCGCATCTTCGCGTGCAGCCGCGCGATGTCGGTCCGCTTGATGTCCGCCGCGCGTCGCGTGCCCAGCGCCGGTGCGACATGCTGCAGCAAGACCTGACGATAGAGACGCTGCGTCGCCTCCTTGCGCTTCGCGTCGACGTGATTTTCGAGGAACTCGTCGATCAGGTCTCGAAGCGTGACGCAGGCGCGTGCCTCTGCGCGTCGCGCGCCGGGGTCTTCACCGAGCCGGACACTGCCGAGCAGCCGCTCAGCTTCCTTCCGCGCCTGCTCGGGCGTCATCTCGCCATGCCGCGCGATCAGGATCTGGCGCAGCGGCGCATTGCGCCCGCCGCCGTCCGCCCGATACCGGACGATATAGCTTTTCAGCCCCGTCGGCTCGACGCGAAGGCCGAAGCCTTTGAGGTCGTCATCCCAGTAGAACTGCCTTTTGTCGGTTGCTGAAACCGCGTCGACGGTGCGCTTCTGGATCCGCATTTTCGCCCCCACCCAGGACGGAGTTTGACACCCGCAACTCGACTTTCAGCGGGGCCTCTGGTCATCACCTGGTCATCACCGCGGCGGAAATCCGCGATGCCTCACGACAACACGCCTCGAAAAAATGTCAATAAAACATGGGCTTTCGAGTAAGCCGTGACAACGCGATCTATCCACTAAGTGGTCATTTGGCGAACTCTTAATCAGCGGGTCGCAGGTTCGAATCCTGCTACACCCACCAAGGTTTTCAATGATTTAGGTGTTTGGCGCGCGGCGCTCTGAGCGGCGTACACGGCGATTCTGCGCCACATGTGCGCCAGTAAGTCGGGGATAGGGGCGCGGATAAGTTTGCGCTCGGCGCGGCGAATCCGCCGGATGCCGTTGCGCCGTTTTTTCGCGGCGAAGCGCTGCTCCCACCGACCTTCCTCGCGCAGGTCCTCGATGCCGAACGCAAGACCGGGCGTTTGGGCGAGCGTGCGGGCCAGCGCGCGTTCGAGGCCGGCGCGCCGCAACTAACGTCGACCGATTTCGCAGGCGTCGCGCCCGGCGAGCGCGGATCGCGCGCGCACCCAACGCCAGCAAGCCCGTCCCACTCAAAAACTAATCCAGTCTCCCGCGAAGCCAGGCGCAGGCTTGCATGATGTCGCTGATTTTCGCGTCTTGCGGTGGCGGGCGATTGATTAAGGCGCTGCGAGCCCAAAGCGACCGGATGGCGTGCGGAAAGAAACGGCCGGCAGATGTCCGCCGGCCGCCAAGTTCAAAGGGACTTCATTGAGTTCAGAAGCGGAACGTCGCCGCGGCGCGCCAGGAGCGGCCGAGGATCGGGCGCGCCGAGAAGAAGCGGGCGCCGGCGTCGCCGGAAATGAACTGACCGGCGCGCGGATTGCCTTCCGTCAGGCCGATCTCGTTTGAAAGGTTCACGCCAGCGAGCGACAGCGCAAACCTGTCCGAAACGTCCCAACGCGCATTGACGTTGTAGACCGTATAAGACGGCAGCTTTTGGGAATTTGCCGCGTCGGCGAAGCGGTCGCTGTAGTATTCGATCGGCGCTTCAATGCGGACCGCGCCGCCCGCCAGGTTGAGGCCCGGCGTGACGCGCGCGCCGATCTCTGGGACCCGGATCAATTGGTTGCCGCTGAAATTGCGGACGACCGGAGCGCCGCCGACGTTTTCTGTGAACTTGAAGCTCTCGTATTCAGGATTTTGCCACGACACTGCCGCGGCGACGTCAGCGAATTTGGCGAAGCGCACGATGCCTTCAAGTTCGAGGCCGATCGTTTTGGTGTCCGCATATCCGACGCGCGTCGTGAAGCTGTTAGTCGCGTTGTTGAAGACATTGTCGGAGAAGCGGACGTTTTCGAACTTCGTGTAGAATGCCGTCGCGTAGAGATCGATCACGTCGGATTGCCACTTCAATCCCGCTTCAGCCATCGTCACCGGCGTGATGCGGATGTCCGTGCGCACAGCGTCGCCCGTCGAGCCTTGAAATTCCGAAGGCGACGGCAGACGCGATGTATTGGTGTACCGCGCAAACGCGCCGAGACCGTCAGTCAGCTGATAGTTCGCGCCGAGCGTCCAGCTCGTGTCGCTGTAAGAGCGGTCGAAAGGCTGGAAGAGGCCGGTGCCGGTGATGACTTGGTTGTCGGCCAGCGTCCCGGCGACGCCGAGATCTATTGTTCTCTTGCCCTCGACCGAGCCGGTCATGTCGATCGTTTCGTTGCGCAGGCCTGCGTCGATGCGGAACTTCGGCGTGACTTGCCATTCGTCGGAGAGGTAGAAGGCGTAAACCTTTGCCTTCACAGCTGCGTTGTCAAACAGCGAGCCATAGCGCAGGAAGCCGTTCTCCGTGACATTGCCGACGACGGCGCCGGCAGCGTCGACCGCGACGATATCGACGCGGCGGGCCTGATCGCGGACTTCGAGGTTCGCGGTCGCCATGTAGCGATCATAGTCGTAGCTGAACGACGAGAAGTACGCGCCGATCGCCACGTCATGCTTTTGGCCGCCGAAATCGAACGTCTTCACCAGGCGTGCGTCCTGAGCGAACTCGTCGAGCGGAACCGACACGGAGAGGAGGTTGCCGCTGATGGCGAGGCCATTGCCGTTCGCATTGGCCGGAACGATCGCGCCGGATGTGGCATAGCGCATCTGCAGCGCCGTTGCGGTCGGATAGGCGGCTCTCGCGGTCGGAAGCAGCCCTGCGAGGCGCGCTGTCGACGTCTCGATGTTGCCGGTCGGGAATAGGCCGTTGCGGACGATGTTGCTCGTGCGGTAGCGCGCCGTGGTCTGAACTTCCCATCCGCCGCCGATTTCGGCTTCGAGGTGCGCGGTGAGTGCGGTCAGTTTCACTTCGGTGCCGCGCGTCAAGTCGAAGGCGAACGGCCCGTTGACGTTCCGGAAGCTGACGAGTTGGTTGTCTGGGCCTGCGAGCGTGCCGTAGTTCTCGTCGAAGCCGGCGACGCCGGTAGGGTCGCCGCTGCCGTCAAACGTGAGCGGGATTGGCAGCAGGAAGCCGACGTTGTCGTCGATATGCTTGACGTTGATGTCGAAACGCCCGCCTTGGAACTCACGCGACAGGCCAACGCGGATCTGGCCGCCCTGGTTCTGCGTGAAGCCGGGATCGCGCACGCCCTCGTCCGACCGGTAGAAACCGCCAACCGTCAGGCCCCAGCCGTCGCCGATCGGCGCACCGTAGAAGAAGTCGGTGCGATAGAGTCCATAGTCGCCGACCTGGGCCTTGATCACGCCTTCGGCTTTGTCGCCGGCCTTGCGCGTGATGAAGTTGACGGTGCCGCCGGGCGAGTTCGACGCGAAGATAGACGCCGGGCCGCCGCGCACGGCTTCCACCCGGGCGATCGTCTCGTCGAGCCGGAAAGATTGGTCGGCGTTGAGCCAGCCGAGGCCGCCGTCGTGCTGGATGGTGAGGCCGTCTTCGAGAATCGTCACGGATGAATAGCCGTCCGTCGGGATGCCGCGCGTACGGACGTTGTTCGAGGCTTCCCCGCCCGACGCCTCAACCCAGAAGCCCGGGATAGCTTTGAACACTTCGGCGGTCGAGATCGGCGCGTTGAGGCGCAGCTGCTCGGCGGAAATGGCGGTGAGAGCGTAGCTCACTTCCGCGCGGCGTCGCTCCGTTGCGCCGGCGCGGCCAGTGACGACGATGTCGTTCGAGGATGCGGTCGGCGCGGGCGCCTGGGCGAGAGCCGAAGAATTGGGGGCGAACAGGGCAGCTGCCGCCGTTCCCGCCAAAAGCAGGTTAAAGAGTTTCATGAACTT
>JBMOIB010000206.1:0-4360 GCA_049317545.1 Caulobacterales bacterium
CCATGCCCATGAACACGATGTTCGTGAGCCGGCGGTCGCCGTCGTTCAGCGGGCGATCGGGCGTCGGCCATTCGCCCAGCGCGTCGCGCGCGATCATGATCTGGGCGACGATCTCGCGCGCGCTGAGGTTGCGCACGAGCCGCTGCGTGCCCGTATGGCAGAACGAGCAGGTCAGCGTGCAGCCGACCTGGCTCGAGACGCACAAGGCGCCGGCACGGCCCACGTCCGGGATGTAGACGCTCTCCACCTCGATGCCCGGGCCGA
Source organism: Caulobacterales bacterium (assembly GCA_049317545.1). Classification (GTDB taxonomy): domain Bacteria; phylum Pseudomonadota; class Alphaproteobacteria; order Caulobacterales; family Aquidulcibacteraceae; genus REEB506. Next base: position 265 of record JBMOIB010000206.1, read on the forward strand.
GATCGATCAGCCATTTGCGCGTCCCGTCCACCGAGACCTGGGCGACGGACAACCGCGGCCGTTCGAGCGTGAAGGCGCGATCGAGATCGGCGCGCAACTCCTTGGCGACGTTCGTCATCGCCGCGAAATCCGTGACGCCGTAATGATAGATCCAGCGCCAGAGCTGCTCGGCGCGCATCCGCGCCGCCTTCTCGGCGACCCCGATCCCCGTCAGCGCGGCGCGCAACTCGGCCTTGCCCAGCCCGACGAGCGACGGTCGCGCGGGCGTTGGGTTTTCCGCCGCGGGGGAAGCGTTCGAAGAGCGTTTGGCGAGGTCGAGCGTGTGGGTCATCGGGCCTTCAAAGTCCAGCCTGCGTCCATTGTGCGGCTAGCGCGTGAGCGCATCCTGTGCGAGTATGAGTGGCGTGCTGGATCGACTGTCGGTTGATGTGCGCTGAGCGGTGCGTGCAGCTTTCTTTCAACGCACTAGATAGAGCAATCAGTGAGTTCGCGCATCCTCCCAGACGAGCCAGACCGCGCCCCAGGCGTGGATCGCGAGCGCTTCGCCGACCTGATGGACGCAATCGCGCGGCGCCAGGACCGCGACGCCTTCGCCGAGATTTTCGCCTTCTACGCGCCACGGGTGAAGGGATACCTATTGCGCCTCGGCGCCGGCGACGGCCTGGCCGAGGAAATCGCCCAGGAAGTTATGATCACGGTTTGGCGCAAGGCGGCCTTGTTCGACCGCCGTCAGGCCTCGGTCTCAACCTGGATTTTCCGAATTGCCCGCAACAGGCGGATCGACGCTGCGCGGCGCGCTCGACCGGACTTCGATCCCGATGAGCCGGGCCTCGCGCCGGAGGCCGAGACCCCGGCCGACGACCGCATGGAGACGGCCGAACGCGAGGAACGCGTCCGCCAAGTGCTTGCCGAACTTCCCGACGAACAGATCGATCTCCTCCGCGCGGCCTTCTATGAGGGCCTCTCCCATCGCGAGATCGCCGAAAAGACGGGCCTGCCGCTCGGGACGGTGAAGTCGCGCATCCGCCTCGCATTCGGGAAGATGCGCGCCCGGTTGACGGGCGACGTGTAAGGGGGGTGCAGACCAAGGTTGCGCTTTCTTGACGCACGCGTTCCCCGGTCAATATTGTCGGCGTGATGGAGTTTGAGGGCCGTTGATGTTGGCTTCCACGCAATTTCGGTCGGCGCAAACTGATCTTCGGGACCGGCTTACGTCGGCCTACGCCTCCGGCGCTCTGGACGCTGGCCTGCGGCTGCTCGTGGAAACGCAAGCCCAATTGACGCCGGATGGCGTCCAAAATCTTGAACACGCCGATACGCTTGTGGGGGTCCTGTTCGAGCGTGAGACGCCTGCGTCGATGCGGCCTGGCGCCATGGAAGCCGTCTTTGCGAGCATCGCCGACGATCGGCATCGCCCGCAACCGGCCGATCCCCGTCGCGACGCGGCCCGCCGCGCCGGCGCAGTCATCGAGGAAATCCTTCATCTTCCCAACCCTGTGCAAGATTCCGCCTTGGCGGCGATCGGGCGCGGAGATTGGACCTTTGGCGGCCCCGGTCTGCGCACCCTGCCCCTGAACCTGCAGGGGACCGGAAAAGCGGAGATCATGCGGATCGAGCCGGGCTGGCGCGCACCTCGGCACGCCCACTCCGCGGCCGAATTCACCTTGGTCATGACAGGCGCATTCGAAGATGAACGCGGCCGGTATGACGTCGGCGACATCGCCGTCGCCGGCCCTGGCGTCACCCACCGTCCGGTCGCAGCGCCGGGCGCCGTTTGCTACGCGCTGGCGGTGACCGAGGGGCCCCTCGAGTTCACTGGCGCTTTGGGCTTCATCCAAAAAATCTGGCGCCACTAAAATAACGCCCGGCCGAAGCCGGGCGCCAAGTTAGCAGGGCAGGCTTTGCGTCCGGGACTTAACGGAACAGCGAAAGAATTATTTGCGGGCTCTGGTTGGCGATCGAAAGCGCCTGTGCGCCGAGCTGCTGCTTGACTTGCAGCGCCTGCAAGTTTGCGGATTCGCGCGGAAGATCTGCATCGACGAGTTCGCCGATGCCCTTCTCGAGTGTGTCCGATAGTTTGGAGTTGAATGTCCGGAACTGTTCGATCGCCTTCGATTTCGCGCCGAGTGAAGCGAGCGATGCGTTCATCGATGAAATGACTCCCGCAATCGTCGCGACGGCGGTCGATGCCTCGCCAGCGGTTGCGAACGTCAAAGTGTTGATCGAGAGCGAGGCCGTCGTCAGGCCCTGGCCGGTGATCGTGATGACCGTGCCGAGCGACAGGTCGTTGACCTTCACCGACAGAGACGCGGCGGAGTCATTAATCAGGTTCTGGCCGTTCAGTTGGGCGGCGTTGACCAGCGGATCGATCGATTCGCGCAGGGCGACGAAATCGTTGTTGTAAGCGGCGATCTGAACCGCCGAGAGGCCCGACGCAGACGCGGCGAGGGCTTTGTCGCGCATTTGCGTCAGGATGTTCTGGACGCCTCCGGCGGCTGAAAGCGCGTTGTCGATCGTCGCAGACACCCGATCCATCGCTTCGCGCAAAATGCCCTGAGCCGAAACGCGAACGCGCATGTCCTGCGCGATCGCAAACACCGCGCCGTTATCGCGGGCGCTGGCGACCTTGAGACCGGTGTTCAGCCGATCCTGTACGGTGCTCAATTCCGACTGTGTACTGTTGAGGTTCTGCAGCGCGACCATGGCGCCGCAATTGGTGTTGACGCTGACCATCGAAATGCTCCGTTCTAAAGCGCGCGCCGCCGGAAGCGGGCGGAGCGACCGCGGCTTTGCGCGATGTGAACGGGTTTACGCGGTCATTCTTGTGAACAGGTTTACAATACTGGCTTGTGCGGCGCGGGGGACGTGCGCGTCGCTCATTTCAGGCGACGCCGCTGCGGGCGGTCGCAAAACGAAAAAGGCCCGGCCGAAGCCGGGCCTTCCTATTTCGACTGGCCGTCCGATTAACGGAACAGCGACAGGACGAGCTGCGGCGCCTGGTTGGCGATCGACAGCGCCTGCGCGCCGAGCTGCTGCTTCACCTGCAGGGACTGCAGGCGCGCAGATTCACGCGCGAGGTCGGCGTCAACGAGAACGCCGAGACCTTTTTCGACCGAATCCGACAGCTTCGAGCTGAACTTCTTGATCGTTTCGATCGCGGTGGCCTTGGAGCCGAGGGACGCGAGCGAGGTGTTGATCGAGGAGATCGCGCCGGCGATCGTGCCGACGGCCGTCGAGGCTTCCGTCGCCGTCGCAAACGTCAGCGTGTTGATGCCGAGCGACGCCGTCGTCAGGCCCTGGCCGGTGACCGTGATCACGGTGCCGAGCGCCAGGTCGTTGACCTTCACGGTCAAGGAGGCGGCGGAATCGTTGATCAGGTTCTGGCCGTTCAGCTGGGCGGCGTTGACCAGCGGATCGAGCGAATCGCGCAGGGCGACGAAGTCGTTGTTGTAGGCGGCGATCTGGACGGTCGAGAGACCGGGCGCCGAAGCGGCGAGCGCCTTGTCCTTCATTTGCAGAAGGACGTTCTGCACGCCTTCAGCAGCCGAAAGGCCGACGTCGATCGTCGCCGAAACGCGGTCCATCGCATCACGCAGGACGCTTTGCGCGTTGAGGCGCGAGCGTTGATCCTGGGCGATGGCGAAAACGGCGCCGTTGTCGCGGGCAGAGGAAACCTTAAGGCCGGTGTTGATGCGATCCTGGACGTCCGAAAGATCGGATTGCGTCGCCTTCAGGGATTGCAGCGCAACGAGGGCGCCGTAATTGGTGTTCACGCTGGTCATGGTCGCTCCATTCTAAGCGAAAGGCGAAATCGCCTCGGACCGCTTTTGCGGTCATGACCGTGACTTAGCGCAACACGATTATAGTCTCGTTCACAAACAGGGTTTATTTATATTTACTTAAATCGACTTGGTTTGACTGTCATCTCCGGGAGCGGGCCACCGGGCCTGATTGGTCGCGCCGGATAGCCGCCGAGGGATATGGCCCGGTCGTACATGACGAGCGCGCCAGCGAGCCCGACATTGATGCAGAACTTGGTCGGGATCTTCACGACATGGGCGCAGCGGGCCAGCAAGGCCGGCGAAACCGAGCCGCG
>JBMOIB010000207.1:0-4346 GCA_049317545.1 Caulobacterales bacterium
GCAACCTCGTCGTCGTGGCGCGCCTGCACGATCGTGCGCTGCGCCTCGATCGCCGCGAAAATCTGCCGGCTCGCCTCGGCTCGGCGGCTCATGGCGGCAGCGGCGGAGGGATCCATCAGGCGCGAGATCGCAGAGATTACGGGCTCGGAGAACTCGTACCATTTTTCGTCCGGCAATCCGGTGATGTGCATGATGAACTTCGCGGTCAGCGGATGGCTGAGTTGCGTCTGCAGGTCGATCCGGCCGGTTTCGATCACGTCGTCGATTAGGTCGTCGACGAGCGCGCGAAGCCAGGGCTCCAGCTGGTCGAGCCAGCGCACGGTGAAGAACCGAGTCAGCATGTGGCGGTAGAACAGCGCGCGCGGGGGATCGATCCCGATAGGCAGTCGGTTGAGTTGCGTGGCGTCGAGGCCGGGCAGGGTGATGCCTTGTTCACTCGAGAAGGTCTCGTCGTCGCGCGCCGCGGCGGCAACATCTTCGTAGCGCGTCAGGATGTGAAACCCGCCCCAGGCCGGAGAGTGTGCGACGGGGCAGCGGCTGCGCAACTCGTCGAGGATCGCTTCGCGATGGAGCCCGAAGTCCGGATCGTGGTGGTTCATAGCGTCAGCGAAGGTCGTCACATCGAATGGGCAAGACCGGGTCGTCACATGCGCCTCCTGCTTCAAGTCCGGCCTCGGTTGTTTCGCACCGGCGGGACCACGCCGCGCCCATTGACGGGCCTTAGGGGCAGTATACTGTTTAAGCTTCCAAGGTGAAGCCGGGGCTGACATGCACTTCGTCCTGGACGGATTTGAGGGCAAAACGCAGGACTGGCGCTCACGTGGGAGCGGCGCGTGACAGCGCGTCCCGAAGCGACGCGGACAGCACACCTTTTCGAGGGGATGAGCCTTCCGCTGTCGTACGCATCGAGCCTCGCGCTGACGCTTGCGTGTTGCCGTGCGGGTGTCATTGCTGGGTGGCAGGGAGGAAACGTCCGTACTGAAGCGGAGTTTGCGTCCATCCTCGATGCGATCACGCGGGCTGAAACCGAAGCTGCGGACGCGGGGCGTCCTTTTGCGCCGCATGCAGTGAATTTGCCCGCCTTCGTCGTGCACGATCCCGAACTGGGCGCCGCGAAGCTCAAGCTATGCCGGAAACACCGCGTGCCGCTGGTTTTTTCGTGCCTTGGTGATCCTTCTGAGATCGTGCGCCAGGCGCACGACTGGGGATGCATCGTCATCCACGATTCGACGAGCGTGCGGCATGCCGAAAAAGCGCTCGCTGCCGGTGTCGACGGGCTGATGCTCACCTGCGCCGGTGCAGGCGGTCAGTCGGGAGACCTCTCGCCATTCGCATTCGTGCCGGCGGTCCGGCGGAGCTTTGATGGATTGCTCCTGGTCGGCGGCGGCATTGCCGATGCAGCGGGCATGACGGCCGCGTTGGCGCTTGGCGCCGACATCGCCGTCATGGGCACGCGCTTCATCGCGACGGCGGAAAGCGGCGCCTCTGAGGGGCACAAGGCGATGATCGCCGCCAGCGGCATCGGCGATATCGTTCTTTCCGATCGGATCAACGGGCTTGCCGCCAACTGGCTGAGGCCGTCGCTGGAGCGCGTCGGGCTCGATCCCGACTCGTTGCCAGAAAAGCGCTCGCCCCGGCAGGCCGGCGCTTTGCCAGAAGGCGTGCGGCCCTGGCGGGACATTTGGAGCGCCGGACACAGCGCAGCGCTGATAGACGAGGTGGCGCCCGTCAGCGCGCTCGTTGCGCGCCTGGCCGAAGACTTCTCGTGCAGCCCCTATGCGGCCGAGTGGCGGGAAAGGCTGTCGCGCCGGATGGATGCGATCGACGCCTAGCCGACCTAACCGCCGCGCTTTCCGGCATTTGGACGCACACGCAGCGCTGGGCATCGACGGGCTCTGCACGCTTGTCCGATGCTCAACCGTCGGCATATAGTATACTATTAAGGCGACCTGATCGAGAAGGCGCCGCACGGGAGGATCCATGAGCTTCGTCCTCAATGAAGAGCAGCGTCTGCTTCAGGATCAGGTCCGCGCTTTGTTGCAGCAGGTTGCGCCGTTCGACCGGCTGCGCGCCGTCATCGACGAGAAGCTTCCATCCTGCCCGGAGACGTGGGCGCAGCTCTCCGCCCTCGGCGTTCTGGGCGCTGGCATTCCTGAGGAATATGGCGGCGTCGGTCTCTCTCCGATCGAGGTGGGCGTCGTGGCGCAGGAAGTAGGCCGCGCGGTCGCGCCCGTTCCATTCATCTCCTCGATTTGCCAGGCTGCGGAGGCGATCCTGATCGCCGGAACGGTCGCGCAGAAGGAGGCGTGGCTGCCGCGCCTCGCGGCCGGAGAAATCACCGCAACGGTCGCATGGTGCGAGGGTCTATCGACGCCGGCTTTCGAAGCGGGCGAAACGAGGATCGAGGGCGGCAAGATCTACGGAGCCAAGTGGCCTGTCGCCGACGGAACGACCGCAACGCTCTGTATCATGACGGCGGCGCAGGAGGGGCGCACGGTTCTCGCGCTGATCGACCTTACTGGGATAGGCGTCACGCGGCGACGGCTGCGCAGCATCGACGAGCTGCGTCCGTATGCGGAACTTCGCTTCGATGGCGCGCCTGCCGAAATTCTCGGCGACGCGACGGACGCCGAGGAGGGGTTTCAGGCCGTTCTGGACCGCGCTGCCGTGTACGAGGCGTTCGAACAGGTCGGCGGGGCGGAAAGTGCGTTGACGATGGTCCGAGACTACGTGGTGCAACGCTACATTTTCGGTCGTCCGCTCGGATCGTTTCAGGCCGTCAAGCATGCGCTTGCGAACAGTTACGCCCGCATCGAGCTTGCCGCCTGCAACGCGCTCTACGCCGCTCAGGCGCTGCGCGACAAGGCTCCTGACGCTCGCGCCGCCGCCGCTACGGCCCGCATCAGCGCGACGGAAGCCTACGAACAGATCGCGCGTGAGAATCTGCAGTTCCACGGCGGGATCGGGTTCACCTGGGAAGGCAATTGTCACTTTCACTACAGGCGCGCGCGCGCGCTCGCTCTGGATCTGGGATCGGTGGAATTCTGGTCGGATCGGCTCGTCAAGGAGCTGGGTAAGCCAGAGGGGCATAAAGGTCCGCGCGATGCGCCGGGCAGAAGGTCGAAGGTCGAGGCGCCAGAAGACGAAGCGTTTCGCCAGCAGGCGCGCGCTTGGATTGCGGCCTCGCGGGGTGATCTGCGACTTTCGCATCTCGATTGGGAATCGGAAGAGTCCGGGGCGGCGTCGCGTGCGTGGACCGCGCGCAAGAGCGCGGCTGGCTATTCTGCCATCGCGCTGCCGAAGGAGCTTGGCGGCGCTGGTGGTACGCGCAAGCAACAGGCGATCTTCGCGGAAGAAGAGCGCGCGGCTGGCATTGGCATCGGCGTTGGCGGCGCCGCGTGGATCATGGCGCATGCGGCGATCAATGGTCACGGCGCCGAAGAGCAGCGCCTACAGTGGCTGAGCCGCACCCACAGCGGAGAGATCCTCTGGTGTCAGCTCTTCTCCGAACCGGGGGCGGGATCAGACCTCGCGGCGGTGCGCACGCGCGCCGTGCGCCAGGGCGACAAGTGGATCGTCAACGGACAAAAGGTTTGGACGAGCGCCGGGCGCATGGCCGACTTCGGCATCTTGCTGGCGCGCACCGATCCGGATTTGCCAAAGCACCAGGGCCTGTCCTTTTTCTTGATCGATATGCGCCAGCCCGGCGTCACGACGCGCCCAATCCGCCAGATCAATGGACAGAGCGATTTCACCGAAACCTTTCTCGTCGACGCCGAGGTTCCCGACGCGTATCGACTGGGAGAGGTCGGCCAGGGATGGGCCGTTGCGATGACGGTCCTCGCCGCCGAGCGTACGACGACACAGGGCATTGGCGAAGGTGGTGAGCGCAAGGCTTCATCAACGTCGGCGCGCTCGCTGATCGAGTTGGCGGCCTCCCGCCGACGCGCCGGAGGAACCGCACTCGACAGCGCAGTGGTCCGCCGTCGCATCGCGCAGTTCCACGCCGAGGCTCAAGGGATCAAGAACTTCACGCTGCGCCTGCAGCGGCAGGTGGCGGCGGGTGGACCTCCGCCTGTCAATGTGCCCGTAATCAAACTGACGGCGACGAACCGGATCCAGCAAATTCAGGCCTTCTTGATGGATCTCGACGAGATGGGCGGGATCGTGGAAGCGCCTGATGCTCCTGACGATGCGGATCGGTTCTACGAGTACCTGACGTCGGCGAGTTCCCGCATCGCGGGCGGCGCTGACGAAGTCCTGCGCAACCAGCTTGCGGAACGTGCGCTCGGACTTCCCGCAGACATGCGCGCCGACAAGGACGTGCCGTTCAGCAAGCTCCCCCA
>JBMOIB010000208.1:0-4312 GCA_049317545.1 Caulobacterales bacterium
GCCAATCACGGTCAGCTGGCGCGCAACCCCCGACCGGCTATTCCGCTCCGAAAGCGGCCATTCAAACCGAAGTCGGCCCCGGCATCGCTCCCCCGAATCGCTATCGCGCCGCGTTCACCCAACGCCCCCGATTGACGCCCGCCCCCCGCGCGGCATCTAAGGGGGATGGATCCCATTCACATCATTGGCGGCGGGCTCGCGGGCTCGGAGGCCGCCTGGCAGATCGCCGAGGCCGGCGGGCGGGTCGTGCTGCACGAGATGCGGCCCGTGCGCATGACCGAGGCGCACAAGAGCCACGGCCTCGCCGAGCTCGTCTGCTCCAATTCGTTCCGTTCGGATGATTGGTCGGGCAACGCCGTAGGGCTTTTGCACGCCGAAATGCGCCGCTGCGGTTCGCTCGTCATGGCCTGCGCCGACGCCCACCAGGTGCCGGCCGGCGCGGCGCTGGCGGTCGATCGCGACGGTTTTTCGGCGGCGGTGACGGCGGCGCTCGAAGCCCACCCCAACGTGACGATCGCGCGCGAGGAAGTGGCGGGCCTGCCGCCGGACGACTGGACAAGCGTCATCGTCGCGACCGGCCCCCTCACCGCCCCGCCGCTCGCCGAAGCGATCCGTGCGCTCACCGGCGAGGGCGAACTCGCCTTCTTCGACGCCATCGCCCCGATCGTGCATCACGAGACGATCAATTTCGACGTCGCCTGGATGCAGTCGCGCTACGACAAGGAAGGTCCGGGCGGCGACAAGGCGGCCTACGTCAATTGCCCGATGGACAAGGACCAGTACGAGGCCTTTCTCGACGCTCTGCTCGCCGCGCCGCAGACCGAGTTCAAGGATTGGGAACGCGATACGCCCTATTTCGAGGGCTGCCTGCCGATCGAAGTGATGGCCGCGCGCGGGCGCGACACCCTGCGCTTCGGGCCGATGAAGCCCGTCGGCCTCACCGATCCGCGCACCGGGCGCAGGCCCTGGGCGGTCGTGCAGCTGCGCCAGGACAATGCGCTCGGCACGCTGTTCAACATGGTCGGCTTCCAGACCAAGCTGAAGCACGGCGCGCAGACCGACGTGTTCCGCATGATCCCGGGCCTTGAGGGCGCCGTGTTCGCGCGGCTCGGCGGGATCCACCGCAATACCTTCCTCAATTCGCCCAAGCTCCTTGACCCGACGCTGCGGCTCAAGGCGATGCCGCGCCTGCGCTTCGCCGGACAGATCACCGGCTGCGAAGGCTATGTGGAGAGCGCCGCGATCGGGCTCCTGGCGGGCCGATTCGCGCTTGCCGAACGCCAGGGACTGCCTCCCGCGCCGCCGCCGCCGACCACGGCGATGGGCGCGCTCCTCGCACACGTCACCGGCGGCCACATCGACGCCGGCCGCATCGATGCTGGGCCAAGCGCGTTCCAGCCGATGAACGTCAATTTCGGCCTCTTCCCGCCGCTCGAAGCCCCCAGCCACGGCCCGGACGGCAAGCGCCTGAAAGGCGAGGAACGCGGCCGCGCCCGCAAGCGCCTGCTCGCCGAGCGCGCGCTGCAGGATCTGGAGCGCTGGCGCGCCGAGGGCGCCGTCGCATGATGACGCTGGAGCCGCGGCGCGGGCGGCGGTAGGACACGGTGCCCGGCTGCGCATGCGCCCGGCGCGGGGGACCACGACATGAGCACAGAAGCGATCACGCAGGCGCGTCCAAGCGACCTGCCCTTTTTCCGCGCCTGCATCACCGCCATGGCCGTGGTTCTGGTCTCGGGCTTCGTCCTCAACCTCGCGCTGGGGCGCTCGAGCTTCGGCGCGCCTTTGATCGTGCATCTGCACGCCGTCGCCTTCATGGGGTGGGTGGTGATTATCGTCACGCAGGCCTGGCTTGCGGCAGGCGGCGCGGCGCGGCTGCATCGGATGCTAGGCGTGCTGGCGGTGGTGTGGATGTGCGCGCTGGCCGTGCTCGGCCCGCTCGTGACGATCGCCGCCGTGCGCACCGAGCGCGTGCCGTTCTTTTTCCAGCCGCAGCACCTCCTTGTGGCGGATCCGGCGATCCTGCTCGGCGCGTTTATGCTGTTCGCCGGCGCCGTCGCGCTGCGAAAGAACCGCGGCTGGCACCCGCGTCTGCAGATCGGCGCCTTCATGATGCTGATGGGTCCGGGCGTCGGCCGCATCATTCCGATGCCGTTTCTGACGCCCTATGCGTTCGAGATCGCCTCGATGATCCCGCTCGTCGCGCCGCTGATCGGGATGGCGCGGGACAAGCGCGTGCATGGTCGCGTGCATCCGGCCTGGCTCTGGTCGATCGGCCTGTTGCTCGCCTTGTTGGTCGCGGCGCGCGGGATCGCGCTGTCGCCGGCGGGCGATGCGATCTACGCGGCGGCGACTGCCGGATCACAAGCGGCGGGTTCGGACGGTCGCGCGTATCCGCCGCCGCCGCCCCTCCCGTAAAACGACGCGCGTCAGTACACGGTGCGGCGCGCCACGACCTCCTTGGCGGCGAGGCTGAACCGCGGTTCGATCGGATAGGCCGGATCCGCGACATGGCGCGCGACGCGCGCGCCGACGGCCGGGCCATGCTTGAAGCCATGCCCAGAACCCGCGCCAACCAGCCAGACGCGTTCGTGTCCCGGAAGACGGTCGATCAGGAGATCGCCGTTCGAACTGTTCTCGTATTGGCAGACCCGCGCGTGCACGAGCGGCGCGTGCGCAAGATCGGGGAAGCGCCGCGCGAGATAGGCCCGCGCCCGCGTAATCGTCTCGGGGCTGACCACCCGTTCCTGCAGGTCGGGATCGATCTCCGGTCCGTGGGCGTCGAACGCCATCTTGAAACCCTGCCCCTCCAGGTCGGGAAGGCCGTAGACGATTTCGCCGGCGTTGAAGTCCGCCCAGACGGGCAGGTTCGGCATGGCGAAGCGCGCGTCGCCCGCGGGGGCCCCGAAATGCAGCACCTCCTGGCGCGTGGCGACGATCCGGCCGCGGAGGATGTCCGGGAAGATTTTCGCAAGCCACGGCCCGCAGGCATAGACGAGATGGCGTGCGCGAAGGCCGTCGCCGAGATCGTAGGCGCCGGCGGACGTTTGTTTCGGCGCGCCGATCGCACGCTGCACGAACGTCGCACCCGACGCCTTCGCCGCCGCCTGCACGCCGCGCCCCGCGATCAAGGCGCCGGTCTCAATTTCCAGGAATCCCGCCTCGCCATCGTCGAAACGCATCTGCGGATAGGCGGCGCGCATCGCCCCGGTGTCGAGTGAGCGATGGGGAAGCCGCGCGGTCTCGAGGAAGGTGAGGCTCTTGGCCATATAGGCGTCGGCCTTCGGCGAGAACCAGAGCACGCCGGTCGGATGGAAGACCGGCTGATCGAGTTTGGCGGACAGCGTGCGCCAGGCGCGCAGCGACGATCGCGCCATGTCCGAATAGAGCGGGTCGCCGCCGTAGGAGATGCGGATGACGCGGCTCTCGCCGCCCGATGAGGCGCGGGCATGGCCGATCCCGTACGCGTCGACGAGCACCGCGCGCAGGCCGCGCCGGCGCAGCTCCAGCGCTGTCCAGGCGCCGAACACGCCGGCGCCGATGACCGCAACATCGAACGCGCCCGCGACCTCAGCCGCCTGGGCAGGCGACGGCAACAGAAACGCACCTGCGGCGAGCGCTTCGCGCCGTGTCGGGGCCATGGCGAAAATCCTTTTCCGACCAAGGCTAGCGCGTTGGCCGACAGCGGAGCAAGACGCCGCTAGGCCGCGCGCAGCGCCGCCGCCGCGCTCCATCCGGCGAGCCAGCGCTCGTGCGCAGAGGACAGGCCGCGCACCGCTTCCGTCCAGCCCGACAACATGTCCGGCGGGGGCAGCGCGATATGGGCGTCATAAACGCCGCCGGCGATCAGGCCGCGGCCTTCGAACTTGGCGATCAAGCGGCGCATCCGATGGTTGTCTGGCAGGCAGGGCACGGCGATGTCGCGGACCCCACGGTTGCGCGCCACAGTGATGAGCGCGTCGAGCAAAGTCCCGCCTGCGCCCTGCCCGCGATGGCCGTCCTCGACCGATAGCGCGATTTCGGCGCACAGGCGGCTCGGATAGGCCGCGTCGAACGCCAGCTCGCCGACCGCGCGCAGCTGGCCATCGGCAAAGCCGCCCAGACACCAGCGCCGCAGACTGACGACCTTCGCGGCGTAGGCGTCGAGAAAGTCGTCGGAGACTGCACTGAAAAAGCGCAGACGCCGATCGTCGCCGTCGAGACGCTTGTAGTGCGCGCTCAATTGGCGTTCGTCGAAACGGACGAGTTTTCTTACATACATATCAATATCTTCATGACATTTGCGCCGCGAATGCGGAGGTTTTGTCTCACACAT
>JBMOIB010000209.1:0-4294 GCA_049317545.1 Caulobacterales bacterium
GGTGGAGGCGCCGGAGGGCGACGGATTTCGCTTTTCCGGAAAGCCGGCGGCGACGTCAGGCATGAGCCCAGGGCACATCCATATCAACCGCGGAAAACGGTCGATCGCTCTCGATCTCAAAACCCCAGCGGATGCAGATGTGATGCGCGAGCTCCTAAGCACCGCCGACATCTTCATTCACAATGTCCGCCTCGATGCGATCCGACGGCTGGGCTTCGGGCCCGACGAGGTCCGCGCGCTGGCGCCAAACATCATCTATGTCCATTGCGTCGGCTTCGGATCAGGAGGTCCCTACCAAGACCTGCAGGCCTATGACGACGTCATTCAGGCAGCGACCGGCACGGTGACCCTGGCCGCCCGGGTCGCCGGCAACGCGACGCCGCGCTACGTGCCCTCGCTCATCGCGGACAAGGTCGCGGGCCTGCTCGGCGCGCAAGCTGCGCTCGCGGCCTATGTGCACAAGCTGCGCACCGGCGAAGGCCAGTTCGTCGAAGTGCCCATGTTCGAAGGGTTCGCGCATTTCATGCTCGCCGAGCATCTTGGCGGTCTGACGTTCGATCCGCCGAATGCGCCGGTCTGCTACGCCCGCCAGATCGATCCTGATCGCCAGCCCTTTCCGACCAGGGATGGCTGGATCAGCCTCGTGCCGTACACGCTGCGATCGTGGCCCACAGTGTTTGACGTGCTCGAGGACGCAGAGTTTCTCAAGCGGCCTGACTTTGCGACGCCAAAAGCGTTCGCCGCATCGCTTCCGCTGCTCTATCGGCGCGTGGCGGAGTTGACGCCGGCACGCACGTCGGCCGACTGGGTGGAACGCTTCAATGCGGCGCGGATTCCGTGCATGGCCGTACGCGACATCGGCGACATCCTGGACGACCCGCATCTGTCGGAGACGTTCTTCATCCGTCGGGAGCATCCGAGCGAAGGTCGCTTCGTGCAGATGCGCCCGCCAATCCGCTTCGGCGCCTTCCCTGGCCACGAGACGCGCCCCGCGCCGCGCCTCGACGAACACGGCGCGGAGATTCGCGCCGAACTCGCAGCAGCACATGGGAAGTCGCCCAGCTGATCTCTATTAAGGCGAGCGCCATCCATGGACTGGGCGAAAGCCGATCCGCTCCTGCGCGCGCCGTGACGACAACAGCGACTGTGTCCCCTCCAGCGGCGCCCGCAGCGGGACCTCGGGGAAATAGGCGGCGAGCAGCTCGCGTGTCGGGACATCGACGACGGTCTCGTCTGCTGCGATCACGAGGCGCTCGTGGCCGCTGAGGTCCGCTTCGAGCGCGAGGCGGCAGGCCTCGCCGGCGTCGCGCGCGTCGACGTAGCTCCACAAATTGCCTCGACGCAGCATGGGATTCGCGACGATGGCGGCGCGCGCGGTGTAGTCGCTCGCGTCGTACACATTCGAGAAACGCAGCGAGACGATCGTCAGCCCAGGACTCCACCGGACGAAGTGTTCGGCCATCTCCTCGCCAAGCTTTTTGGAAAGCGCATAGGACCATTCCGGCCGATCCGGCGAGGTCTCGTCGAGCGGCACAGCCTCCGGAGGCGTCGCGAACGGTAAGCCGAAAATCGTTTCGCTCGATCCCCAGGCGATGCGCGGAATCTTCAGCCGCGCACAGGCGGAAAAGACGTTGTACGTCGAGACCGTGTTGGCCGTGAAGGTCGTGTGATCAGCCGCGAGCCCCGGCATGGGAATACCGGCCATGTGGACGACCGCGTCGAATGCGCCGCCCATGGAATCGACACCCGAAAGCGCGCCCATGACGGCGCCAAAATCGGTGCAATCGCAGGCGGCGACGCGGGCCCCCTCCACAAGGCCCGGCCGCAGATCGAAGCCGACGACGGAATGGCCCGCCCTCTTCAACGCTGCGACGGCGTGGCGCCCGATCTTGCCGGCGGCGCCGGTGACCGCGACCCGCATCACACACCCTCCCCGATCATCGTTACGCGTCCCGTAAACGGGTACGGCGACGCGAGGCCGACCACCGCGCGCGGCTCATAAGGCGCCTCGAGCGCCTTGATCTCCTCTGGCGTGAGCGACACATCGAGCGCAGCGATGGCATCGGCAAGATGGTGCGGCTTCGTCGCGCCGATGATCGGCGCGGTGATCCCCGGCTTGTGAAGGAGCCACGCCGTCGCGACCTGCGCCATTGGCAGGCCGCGCGCCTCGGAAACGCTCGCGAGCGCGTCGATGACGGCCCGATCGAGGCGCTCTGTTCGCCCGAAGAGGTAGCGGGTGAATTTGTCGGTCTGCGAGCGCGTCGTGGTTGTGTTCCAGGGGCGGGCGAGAAGGCCGCGGACAAGCGGCGACCACGGAATGACGCCGACGCCAAGATCCTGGCAAAGCGGGATCATCTCCCGCTCCTCCTCCCGGTAGATCAGATTCACCTGAGGCTGCATCGAGACGAAGGGCGTCCAGCCGTTTTGCTGCGCCGCGAACTGCATCTTCGCGAACCGCCACGCTTCCATTGAAGAGGCGCCGATATAGCGCGCCTTGCCGGCGCGCACGATGTCATCCAGCGCGCGCATCGTCTCTTCGATCGGCGTCTCATGATCGAACCGGTGGATCTGGAAAAGATCGATGTAGTCAGTGCCGAGACGGCGCAGGCTGTCATCGACCGCTTGCAGAACGGCCTTGCGCGAAAGGCCGCCCACGTTCGGCGCATTGCGCCAATACATGTAAGCTTTCGTTGCGATCACGACCTCGTCGCGCCGCGCGAAATCGCGCAAGGCCCGCCCCGTGATCTCCTCGGAGACGCCAGCCGAGTAAGCGTTCGCGGTGTCGAAAAAATTGATCCCGGCTTCGAGCGCCTGGCGGAAGAACGGCCGGCTCGCCGCTTCGTCGAGTGTCCACCCATGGTCGCCGCGGGCGGGATCACCGAAACTCATGCATCCGAGGCAAAGGCGAGAGACCTTCAAACCGGTTCGTCCAAGCTGCACGTATTGCACCTGCGCCTCCCGCAAACATCTTGACGCCAGTTTGACGCGCCCGCAGGCGCCTTGCAATAATTGGTATCCTGTTTCTCAAGGACGTTCGTTGGAGCTGTGATGACGGATTGGCTCATGCCCGGGAACACGGCCGTCGTCACCGGCGGCGCGAGCGGCATCGGACTCGCTGCAGCGACGAGTTTCGCCGTCGCCGGCATGAACGTCGTCGTCGCCGACGCCAACGTCGATGCCCTGGCCGGCGCGCGCGATGCGCTGTCAGCCCATGCGCCCGAGGGCAGGATCCTCGCGGTGCGCTGCAGCGTCGATCAGCCCGCAGAAGTCGAGAGCCTTCGCGACCTCACGCTTGAAAAATTCGGCGGCGTGCATTGCCTGATGAACAACGCTGGCATCGCGCGGCGCGTGGGCGCCCCCTGGGACGATGCGCGCGAACTCGCCGCGCTGCTCGACACCAATCTCTGGGGCGTCGTGCATGGCTGCTGCGCGTTCGTCCCGGCGATGCTGAAGGGCGGCGCGCGCGGCGCCATCATCAACACCGGCTCCAAGCAAGGCATCACCCGCCCGCCCGGAAACTACGCCTACAACCTCTCCAAGGCCGCGGTGCTCGCCTACACCGAAAGCGTCGCGCACGCGCTGCGTCAGATCGAGGGGTCCCAGTTGACGGCGCACCTCCTTGTTCCGGGCTTCGTCTACACGCCGATGGTGTCGCGTTTCGTCCCGCAGAAGCCGCCTGGCGCCTGGACGGCGGAGGAAACCGTGGACTTCATGCTGACGCGGCTTGCCGCCGGCGATTTTTACGTCATATGCCCGGACAACGAGGCCACGCGCGAGATCGACGAAAAGCGCATGCAATGGACGGCCGACGACCTGATCAAGAACAGGCCCGCCTTGTCCCGCTGGCATCCGGACTACAAGGATGCGTTCGAGGCGTTCATGCGCGCGACGAATGAGACGTGAACCCACCCACGGGGAAGGATGCCATGCTCAATCTCTACGCCTTCACCTGCGGGACGCTGAACCTGCGTCGGGCCTTTCTCGTCGCCGGTCATGATGGCCGCATCGACGTTCCGGTGACGGCCTACCTTCTCGAGCACCCGAACGGCGATGCGGTGTTCGACACCGGGCTGCACGTGCGTTTCCAGCGTTTCGAGGGTCAGGCCGGCCTTGCGCGGAATGTCGACTTTCTCGCAACGGACACCATTGCGGCGCGCCTCGCCGCGCTCGGCAAGGACCCAGGCGCCGTGCGCTGGATCATCAACTCGCACCTGCACAGCGATCATTGCGGCGGCAATGCGCTGCTGCCGAACGCCACACTCATCGTGCAACAGGAAGAATGGGACTTCGCACC
>JBMOIB010000210.1:0-4210 GCA_049317545.1 Caulobacterales bacterium
AGTCGCCGCATCCGCGCCAGCGCCACGGTGGGGCCCTGGGCGAACTCGTCGGACACCGCGCGAGCCTCGGCGGCGAAGACGTCCTTCGCGACCGCGACATTGGCGAGGCCCCACTCGACGGCACGGGCCGCGGGAACGCGTTCAGCGCGCAGGATCATTTGCCGAGCGCGCACCGGCCCGATCGTGCGCGTCAAAAGCCAGGACAGTCCAGAATCGGTCGACGAGGCGAGGTTTCGGAATGGAACGAGGAAGTAGGCGTCCTCTGAAGCGATGACGTAGTCGCTCAGCAGCGCGAACACGAGCCCGATGCCGACGCACGGCCCATTCACCGCCGAAACGATCGGAACGCGCACGTCCCGGAGCTTCCTTACAAGCGGATGGAAAAGCGACTCGACTGCGCCAAGCGCAGGCAAGTTCGAGGCGACCTCCGCAGCCTTGGCCTGCCCGGCCAGATTCACGCCTGCGCAGAAGCCGCGTCCCGCCCCCGTGAGCATCAGCGCACGCACGCCGCGGCGCGGCTTCGCGACCTCCATCAGCGCCGCACTGATGCCGAGCCCCATGTTCGGGGTGATGGCGTTGAGGCGATCGGGGTCGTTCAGCGTCAGGATCGCCAGGCCGTCCTCGAATGCGATTTGAACCTTGTCGAAATCGAGCGTTTCGGTCATCGCGCAGCCTCCGTCGCAGCCCAACCGGCAGGCGCCGCATGCACCGGGCGTCGCGCCGCTGCGGCGTATTCTGACGCGAGGCGATCGACCAATTCCGCCACGGAGGGCACGTCCGCGATCAGGTCGATCCCCTGTCCCGCGCTCCAGATGTTCTTCCACGGGCGAGCACCCGCGGGCAGGTGATCGTGGCGCATGCCCTTGCCAAGCGGTTCTGGCAGATTGTCCGGATCGAGGCCCGCGAGACGCAGGGACTCTTTCAGCCAATTGGCCGGCACGCCGGCAACCTTTCCGGTGTAGCTCAAACCGGCGCTCGTCTCCGAAACGAGCATCGCCTTGTAGAGCTCCGGAGCCAAAGACTCCTTCGTCGCTATGAAGCGCGTCCCGAGATACGCGAGATCGGCGCCGAGCACCTCGAGCGCGCGGATAGCTTCCCCCGTGGAAATCGCGCCAGCCGCCACGATCACCCCGTCGAAGATCGCGCGCACCGCCTGGACCAGCACGAGAAGGTTGATCGCGCCCGAATGGCCTCCGCCCCCGGAGCCAATGCACGTCACGCCGTCGACGCCGGCGCGGATCGCCTTTTCGGCTTGCCGCATCGTCGTGACGTCATGAAAGACGAGGCCGCCCCAGTCGTGGACGCGGGTGGCCAACGCCGTCGGATCGCCCAGCGCGGAGATGATGATCCGCGCGCCGGCCTGCTCACAGATTTTGAGATGCGTGTCGAGTTCGTCCGCAGGCATCTGCGTCGCGAGATTGACGGCGATGGGGCCGGCGGGCCGTCCCGTTGTCTGCTCGTGCGCATCGAGCGCCGTGCGGATATCAGACAACCAGCTCTCGAACTGCTCGAGACTGCGGGCGTTCTGGCGCGGCAACGCACCGACGACGCCCGCCTTGCAGGCCTCACGCACGAGGTCAGGCCCACTGACGAGGAACATGGGGGCGCAGATCGCGGGAATCCGCAACCGCCCGCGAAGGCTGTCGTGAAGAGCCATAACGCTCTCCTTCTCGATGGGGCTCAACCGCGCTTGGACTTCAACAGCTCGCCGTGACGAGCGAAAATCTGCGCCGTGCGCCGCTGCAACTCGACGGGCGCCTGCGGCAGGATCACGGGGCCGTCATCCTTCGTCGGCAGCGCGATGGTCGCCTCGCAGGACACGGTCTTCTCGTCGCGCTGGTTCGTCATCGACACGATCACGTCGACGAGCGCGTTGCCGCCTTCCTTGCGCTTGGCCACGACCTCGCCTGTGATGACCTGAGTGTCGCCGATGTAATTGAACTTCCGGATTTCGTCGTACTGTCGAACGATCCAGCCATCATCGCCGCACCAGTCGGACAGATAGTGGTAGATGTAGTTCTCGCGCATGACCCCGTAATCGTATGCCATCGGATTGCCGATGGCCTGGGCCCACTTCGGATCCCAGTGCAGACGTTGCGCGACGTCGGGAACGCCCTGCTCGTTCTTGATGTAGAACGGCGCGATGCGCTGACGGTTCTTGTAGGCGAGCCGGCCGACGCACGGCACGTACGGCACAAAGCCGTAGCCGCCGGCATGGAAGCAGATGACATCCGTGACGGTCAGCGGGCCCTTGGCCATTCTTCCAAGAGAGTCGCCCACCTGGACGTCTTCCCAGTAGCGCTTATCGGCGCCACGGACGACCTCTCCCGCGTAGATCTCGTCGATCTTGGCGATATCGTCATCGGAGTACTGCGCGGGCTGAATGGCCGAGTATTTGCCCTTCTTGGCTGCGGTTTTGCGCTCGCTCAAGATGCGGCGGATCTTGTAGACGCCGACGACTTCCCCGCGCTGGTTGAATTTCACGTCGCGACGGATCTGAGTGACCGTGCGGCCCGCGAACTCCGACGGCTTCACTTCAATCGATTCCTCACCGGAGTAAGAATAGATCGTGTCGCCTGGATGGATCGGATTGTAGAAGGTCCACTCGCCGCCGGACACGAACACGTGGATGCCCCGGAACAGACCCTTCGTCTTCGACTTGATCTCGGCCGACAGCGGATCGCCGAGAAGCGGCGCATTGATGACGCCCGCCATCATTGAGGGCGCGATGACGCCACCCCAGCGCGTAGTGCGCGCGTAGTCGGGATCGCAGTGCAGCGGGTTATCGTTGCCGACGCCGTGCGTAAAATTGCGGATCGAGTCGACGCTGGTCGTCGTGACGTACTCGCGATCGCGCGAGGCAAGGTCTTGGCCGAGCAGCAGTTTTGCGCGCTCGATGTCCTCGTCGGTGAACGTATACGAGACCGCCTTGTCCCATTCCTTGTCGATTTCCGCCTTCGGCGCAGCCTCGGACATCGCGTGCTCTCCCTGGTTATCGTCTATAGGATTATGCGACCTGGAGAGACCCCGGTCAAAACAAATATGCGCAGGATACGGCCGTGCGCATGCTTCACAATTGGCGCAATCCTGTATAGCTTTAAAAATCAGGGAAGGACGATGGCGACACGGCGCACTGATTGAACCGCACGCCGGTCTCAAAGTTCGCCCCGCCATTGCCTAGTCTGTTGGCGTCCGGAGCTGCCCATGTCTGACCTGTCCGATCTCGTGCGCGGCATCATCGCCCTTGAACCTGCTTCGCCTGCCTTCGAGTTCCGCATGGATTGGCGCAGCTGGGGAGCCATCGGCGCCGGGATGGCAACGCTCGATACACAGCTCGCTGCGCTTGGCGTTGGGACGGGGGCTCGCATCGGCGTGCTCTTGAAGAACCATGTCGATCTCGTCCCGGCCGTACTCGAAGTCCTGTGCTCCGATCGCTGCCTCGTCACCCTCAACGGCGCCTCACCGCCAGCCCGGCTAGTCGAGGAGATCGACAAGCTCGGCCTTCCCGTCCTGGTCGGGCTCGCCGGCGATCTTGCTCACGCCGACGTCATCGCCGCCCTGCATCGAAACGGAACCGTCGGGCTTGCGCTCGCGGACGGCGCCTCGGGTTTCTCGCAGGTCGGGCCCTCGACTGTCGCCAGCGATCCGGCGCGACGCACCGCGCCGGGCGTTGGCATCGAGATGCTGACGAGCGGCACCACCGGCACGCCCAAACGCGTGCCGCTCAAGACGCGCAATTTCGAACGCATGGTGATGGAGACGGCGGTCTACGAACGCGGCCGCCAAGGCGAAACCGGGCCGAAACTGCGCAGTGGCGTGCAGCTTCTGACGGTTCCGCTCTCACATATCGGCGGCGTCCTTGCGCTGTTCACAGTCGTCAGCGCCGGACGCAAGGCCTGCATCCTCGAGAAATTCGCCGTCGAAAGCTACGTGGACGCCATAGCGCGGCATCGGCCGAAAGTTGCCAGCGCGCCCCCCTCGGCTTTGCGCATGATCCTCGATCGCGACGTGCCGAAAGAGTCGCTGTCTAGCCTCATCGTGTTCCGCACCGGCACGGCCCCGCTCGATCCAGACCTCGCTGACGCCTTCGAAGCGCGCTACGGCATCCCTGTGCTGCAGAACTACGGCGCGACCGAGTTTGCCGGCGGCGTCGCAGGCTGGACGATTGAGGACCACAAGGCCTACGGAAAAGCCAAGCGCGGCTCGGTCG
>JBMOIB010000211.1:0-4197 GCA_049317545.1 Caulobacterales bacterium
TCGTCTATTGTTCGATTTCCGGCTTCGGCCAGGAGGGGCCTTATGCGCAGAAGCCCGGACACGATCTGACGATGGAGGCGATGGCCGGGCTCGTCGATCTCAATCGCGGTCTTGAGGATGACAAGCCGGCAAGTCCGTGCGTGCCCGCCGCCGACATGGCGGGGTCTTTGATGGCGTTCGCGGCGATCATGATGGCCCTCTACCGGCGCGAGACGACAGGGCGCGGGGATTACATCGATCTCGCGATGTACGATGCGCTGCTCGCCTGGACGGCCAATGTCCAAGGCCCCGTGATGGCGGATGACGCGCACCCGATCGCCAAGGAGATGCGACCGTTCGGCGGCGCCGCAATGTATCGGCCCTACGAGACCGCCGACGGCAAGTTTCTCGTCCTCGGCGGATCCGAGCTGCATTTTGCGAAGAACCTGCTGGAGGCTCTTGGTCGCCCCGATCTCCTCGACTACGCAAAGCTTCCGCCGGGGCCGGGCCAGGATCCGCTCAAGCGCTTTTTCGAGGAAACATTCCGTGGACGGACGCTGGCGGACTGGTCCGGTTTCCTGAAAGGCGTTGACGTCTGCTGGGCGCCGGTGCGCAGCCTGAAGGACGCGATGGATGATCCCACGACGGCTGCGCGCTGCATGGCGCTGACCGATGCGCAAGGCGCGCGTCATCTCGGGGCGCCGATCCGATTCAAGGATGAGCCGCCGCGCCCGAACCTGTCGCTGCCGGCGTTCGGCGAGCATTCCGAAAAGCTCGCGCGGGAAGCGGGACTCGACGCCGATGCGATCGCGGCGCTCCGCGCGCGCGGCGCGATCTGATCAGCAGGCGCGCTCGACAGCCCGCGCAACGGCCAACGCCAGCGCATCACAGCCATAAGGCGCGATGATTTGCAGCGAGGCAGGAAGCCCGTCGTCGGCCGCGCCGATTGGAACCGCGACAGCTGGAAGGCCGGCGAAGTTTGCAAACGCCGTGAGGTCCGCCTGATTGTGCGGCGCCGACTGATCGTGCGGGAACGCCGTCTGCGGCGCCGTCGGGCAGACGAGCACGTCGAAGTCCGCAAAGGCGCTGCGCGCGATCGTTCGCGTCTTCGCGAGCGCATATTGTGCGGCGGCCAACTTTTCTGCGGACTGGCGGGCTCCATAGTCGAGCATGGCCGCGAAGTCCTTCGAGACAGCGTCCGGATGCGCGCTGCGCAGGGGCGCCAGAAGCGCTGCGCCCTCGGCTTCGGTCACGAGCAGGCCTTTGCGGCGCATCGCGGAGAAATCGTAGCCGTCGAGTGTTGCGTTTGCGATGCGCCAGCCCCGGCTCTCCATGCGCGCGAGCGCGGACGCGAACGCAGAGGCGATTAGCGGCGAAATCGCCACGCCCTCGCAAGCGAGGCGGCCGACTTTGATTTGGGCCGGAAGCGGAGCATCGATCGCGACGCGCGCAGCGTAGGGGTCTCGCGGATCAAAGACGTCGATCGCCGAAAACAGAAGCGCGAGATCTTCGACCGTGAGCGCCTGTAATCCGACGTGATCAAGGCTGTTTGACGTAAGTTCTAGCCCGACGCGCGAGACGCGGCCGAAACTCGGCTTGAATCCGCACGTGCCGGTATAGGCGGCAGGGATGCGGACCGATCCCATCGTATCGGTGCCGAGCGCGCCAGAGAGCATGCCCGCCGCCACGGCTGCGGCAGAGCCGCCGGACGAGCCGCCCGGCGTGTAGCCGTCACGGAGCGGGTTCTGGCAGGGACCGTAGAGAGGGCTGGTCGTCGTCGCGCCGAGCGCGCCTTCGTGCATGTTCAACGACGCCAGGACGATTGCGCCTGCGCGTCGCAGCGCGGCGACAGCGAAGGCGTCCGCCTCCGCGATTCGATCGCGGTAGCCTTCGATCGCGGCGGTCCAGGGCAGGCCTGCGATCGCCAGATTCGCCTTGGCGCCGACTGGAACGCCATCGATCGGCGACAGCGGCGCGCCATCTCGCCAGCGTGCAGCGGCGGCCTCGGCCGCAGCGCGCGCCCCCGCTTCATCCATCGCGACGACCGCATTCAGCCGCGGGTTGAGGGATTGGATTTGCGCCAGCGACGCCTCGAAGACGTCGACAGGCGTCAATCGGCCTTCGCGGAACGCTTCGGCCAGCGCTGTGACGCTGAGTTCGCTCATGGCCGGCCGCGCTCGTCGATCAGGCGGATCGGCTTCTGCCTGGTCTCGACCCCGGTGAGAGCCGCAGTAGCGCCGGGCGCCGCCAGTTCCACCACGGCTTCGATGCCGATGCGGCGCTTGAGGATGTCAGCGAAGGCGCGTGCAATCGCGTCGTCGCCAGCGTGCGCCTCGGCGACGACGATCAGCTCCTCGCGGCCGTGCGCGTCGCGACGGGCGCGGCAGATGTACTCGCCGGCGAAGCCGGTCACCTCGGCGAGGATCGGGCCGATCGCCTGCGGGAAAACATTGATGCCCTTGAGCTTCACCATGTTGTCCGACCGGCCGAGGAAGCCTTCGATGCGCTTGAACCCGGTCGCGCCGGTTCCGGCGAGGACGCATGTCACGTCATGCGTGTTGAAGCGGATGATCGGATAGACGTCGTCCTTGAAGAGGCAGGTGACGACGAGATCACCGGTGGCGCCATCGGCGACCGCAGCGCCCGTGTCGATGTCGCAGACCTCGACGACGTGCGCGTCCTCGAAGACGACGAGCCCGTCCTGGTCGGGCCCCTCCGTTGCTATTACGCCGGTATCTCCGACGCCGTACCAGTCATAACACCGGGCCCCGCCCCAGAGCGCTGAGACCGTCGCCTTGTCCTCGCGGCCGAACTGGCCGGAGATCATCCGAATACGGATATCTTCGCCAATCTTGAGGCCTTCTTCGGCGGCGGCTTGCGCGAGCTTTTTCAGATAGTCGGCGAAGCCGAGCAGGGCGGTCGCGCCGAAATCGGCCATGAGACGAACCTGCTGAGCTGACCTGGTCTCTACACCGGTGCCGGCCGAGACGAATGTGGCGGCGGTAAAGCGTGTCACGGCTTCGCGGATGTAGTGGCCGCCATTGATCATCCCGTGTCCGTACACGGAGTGCGCCACGTCGCCCTGGCCAAGCCCTTGCATGCGATACGCGCGCCCAAGGAGGAGGTTTTGCACTTCGCGCGTCTTGGGTCCAAAAAGGAGCGGCTGCGGCTTACCCGTCGTGCCGCTGGTGGTGTGGAAAATCACAGGTGGCCGCTCGTCCGGCGGATAGGAATCGAGGCCGGCGAAATCGCCGAACGGCGGCGCCCGCTCGATCGAGGCCACGATCTCGGGCTTGCCGAATGTCGGCAGCCTCGGAAGATCATCGAGGCTGCGGATGTCGCCGCGCTCGATCCCGTGCGCCCGCCACAACGTCTGATAGAAGCGCATGCGACCGGCGCGGTCGAGCAGGGCTTGGAAGCGCCGCTCCTGCAACGCCCGCAATTCGTCGCGGCTGATCGAATTGGCGAAATGCTCGAATGCCGCGCCGATGGGATAGTCGCGAACCAGGGATCTGGGGTCGACGACGTCGTAGAAGGTTGGCGCTTCGCTCATGACGATGTTCCTGCAGCAAGGATGGCGAGGTGGGCGACGTCGCGCACTTGTTCGAGGTCGGCGCACGCGATGGTCAAGGCGTCGCCAAGCGCGGAGCGCGGCGCCCCGAACGCGTACGCGATGTTTCCGTCGAGTTTGCCGCGCTGTTGGGCTGGCGAGAGCGGACGCGCCGGCGCACCGAGCAAAACCTCGCGCCGCGTTTCGATAGACTGGCCGTCGTTCAGGGCAATCCGCATCGACTGCGGCGTGAAAGCGGCTGGATCGGCCACGCCGTTTCGGCGAACGGTGACGCGCGCGGCGAGCGCGTGGATATCGCGGTCCTGCAGAACTTCAGGCGCAAACGACGTCAAGTCCACGCCGCCGCGCTTGAGCGCGACCGCGACGGCGAATGGCAGGCAAAGGCGCGCGTAGTTCACTTCGAGCGGCTGCACGATCGGACGTCCGACGAGATGGAGGATCAGCGGCGTCGCTTCGATCTCGACCGCCTGGATCGCCGCCGGATCGCACTGCGTCCGCAATTCGAGAGCCATGTCGATGCCGCCATGCGCGGCGCGACCGGTCGGGAACGGCTTCCACGCGACTTCGGCGGCGCGGCGGCGTTCAGGCAAGGCTGCGAGCGCCTTCTCGATATCCGAACCCGCCTCGAAGAGCGTGAGATACCCGAA
>JBMOIB010000212.1:0-4177 GCA_049317545.1 Caulobacterales bacterium
TTCACCAAAGAGCAGGACGCCTTTCGCGAAGAGGTGCGCGCCTGGATGCGTGCGCACGTCCCCGAACGCCCTTTGGAGACGCTCGAGGGCCCGCAGGGGTTTGAGCAGCATGTCGCCTGGGAGCGGACGCTGGCGTCCGGCCGCTGGGGCATGGTGACGTGGCCGGAAGAGTACGGCGGCCGCGGGCTCGATCTCATCCGATGGCTGATCTTCGAAGAGGAGTATTGGGCCTCCGGCGCGCCGGCGCGCGCAAACCAGAATGGCGTTTTTCTTCTCGGCCCGACGATCATGGAGTACGGCGCCGCCGAGCAGAAGGCGCGCTTCCTTGGTCCCATGGCGCGCGGCGAAGTGATCTGGGCGCAGGCCTGGTCCGAACCCGGGGCCGGCTCCGATATGGCGGCGATAACATCGAAGGCGCGTCGAGACGGCGATCATTACGTGCTGTCAGGTCAAAAGACCTGGTCGAGCCGCGCCGCCTACGCGGACTGGGCGTTCGGATTGTTCCGTTCCGATCCCGCCTCGAGCCGCCACCGCGGCCTGACGTTCCTGCTGTTCGATCTCTCATCGCCCGGAGTCACGCGCCGACCCATCCGCCAATTGCATGGCGAAACCGGCTTCGCCGAAATCTTCTTCGACGACGTCCGCGTGCCCATCGAGAACCGGATCGGCGGCGAAGGCGAAGGCTGGTCGATCGCGATGGCGACGGCGGGTTTCGAACGCGGGCTGATGCTGCGCTCGCCCGGTCGATTTCAGGCAACGGCTGCGCGTCTCGTCGATCTCTGGCGCGCGAGCCCGCCCAGCCCGCAGGCCGCGACGAAAGATGCGGTGCGCGTCGCTTGGATGTCTTCACAAGCCTATGCCTACGCCACCTACGAAATCGCTCAGCGCATCATGGCGGGCGGCAAAATCGGCGCCGAAGCGAGTGTGAACAAGATCTTCTGGTCGGAGATGGACCGCGCCATGCACCGGGCCGCCATGCACCTCCAGGGCGCCTGCGCCGAGCTCTCGCGCACCGGCGAAGGCGCCGCCAACGCCTGGCTCGACGGCTATGTCTTTTCGCTCTCCGGCCCGATCTACGCCGGGTCGAACGAAATCCAGCGCAACATCGTAGCCGAGCGGCTTCTCGATCTTCCGCGCGTGGGAGCCGGCTGATGGACCTGCGGATCACGGACGATCAAGCCGCGCTCGCCGCCGGCGTTCGCGCCTTCTTCGAAGCGGAGTTGCCGCCTTCGCGGCTGCGCATGCGAACCGAGGGCGGCGCCGACGACAGCGCGCTCTGGCAGGCGTACGTGGCGATGGGCCTGTCCGGACTGTGTGCGCCGGAGCGGCTCGGTGGACTTGGCATGGGCGCGCTTGAGGCGGCTTTGGTCGCGATCGAATGCGGGCGCGCTTGCGCCCCCGGCGCCCTCGTCGATACGGGCTTGACCGCCGCTCCCCTTCTCGCCGCGCGCGGCGAGGATGCGCTCACGGCCGCGATCGCGCGCGGCGATGCGATCGTCGCGCTGGCGCACGCGCGCAATCCGTGGATCGCCGATCTCGATGGCGCGACGATGGTGCTCGGCGCCGGCGAAACCGGCCTCGCGCGGCGCGAGGCCGCGCTCTTCAACGCCGTGTCCCCGTCGGCCGGGATCGACCCAAACCGCCGACTGTTCGCCTTCGCGGAAGGCCGCGACGACGACGCCCTGCTCGACAGGCGCGCGCTCATGGCCGCGGCTGAACTCCTTGGACTCGCCGAAGCGATGGTCGATCAAGCCTGCGCCTATGCACGCACCCGCACCCAGTTCGGCCAACCCATTGGCGGCTTCCAAGCGATCAAGCATGCGCTGGCGACGATCAAGGTCGCCGTCGATTTCGCGCGCCCGGTGGTGCTGCGCGCGGCGCGCGCGTTGGACCTCGCTGCGCCGAACGCGCCGCTGTGCATCAGCCACGCCAAGATCGCGGCCGGCGACGCCGCCTGGGCCGCAGCCGAAACGGCGATCCAGGTGCACGGCGCGATGGGCTACACGTACGAGGTCGATCTGCATTTCTGGATGAAACGCACCTGGGCGCTCGTCGGCGCCTGGGGCGATCGCGCCTTTCACCTCGACCGGATCGACGAAACCTTGTTTTCCGGCGCGGCGCCGATCGGGCCGACGCGGACATTCGGATAGGAGCATGTATGCCGCAGGCCTATATCATCGACGCGGTGCGCACGCCGATCGGCCGCAAAAAGGGTTCGCTCGCGCACCTCCATCCCGCCGACCTTGCGGCCCACCCACTCCGTGAATTGATGGCCCGCACGAGCATCGACCCGGGCGCCGTGGACGACGTCGTTTGGGGCTGCTGCGATACGATCGGCCCGCAGGCGGGCGACATCGGACGAACTGCGTGGCTCGTCGCCGGGTTGCCCCAGCATGTGCCCGGCGTCACGATCGATCGGCAATGCGGATCCTCGCAGCAAGCCGTGCACTTCGCGGCGCAGGGCGTTCTCTCAGGCACCCAGGACCTCGTCGTCGCCGGCGGCAGCCAAGCGATGAACGCTATCCCGATTTCCGCCGCCATGTTCGCCGGCCAGCCCTACGGGTTCGAATCGCCCTTCCTGACGTCGCCCGGATGGCTTGCGCGCTACGGCGACGCGGAGATCAACCAGATCAAATCCGCCGAAATGATCGCGGAGAAATGGGGCCTTAGCCGCGCCGCGATGGAAGCCTTCGCCGTCGAATCCCATCGCCGCGCGCAGGCGGCGATCGAGAGCGGCGCCTTCAAGGCCGAAATCGCGCCGCTCGAAGGGCTGGCCATGGATGAAACCGTCCGGCCCGGGACGACGCCCGAAGGGCTCGCGGCGTTGAAGCCCGTGCGCGAAGGCGGGCTGGTGACGGCCGGCGTCGCGAGCCAGAATTGCGATGGCGCTGCGGCGATCCTCATCGCGAGCGAGGCTGCCGTCCGCGACCACGGCCTTCGCCCGCGCGCGCGCATCCGCCACCTCTCCGTCCGCGCCGACGACCCGATCTGGATGCTAACCGGGCCGATCGAAGCCACGCGCCATGCGCTGAAGAAGGCCGGCCTGACGATCGACGACATCGACCTGTTCGAATGCAACGAGGCCTTCGCATCGGTGCCTATGGCCTGGATGCGCGAAGTCGGCGCACCGC
This sequence comes from Caulobacterales bacterium, assembly GCA_049317545.1. Classification (GTDB taxonomy): domain Bacteria; phylum Pseudomonadota; class Alphaproteobacteria; order Caulobacterales; family Aquidulcibacteraceae; genus REEB506. The sequence continues at coordinate 3,132 of JBMOIB010000212.1, forward strand.
ACGAGAAGGTCAATGTCCATGGCGGCGCCATCGCTCTTGGGCATCCGATTGGCGCGACCGGGGCGCGCCTCATGACGACGCTGCTCGGCGCGCTTGAGCGCTCCGGCGGCCGCCTCGGCCTTCAGACGATGTGCGAAGGCGGCGGTCAGGCCAACGTCACAATCATCGAAAGGCTCTGATATGGGCATTTGCGAAGGAAGAACCGTCATCGTCACTGGCGCAGCGCGCGGTCTCGGCCGCGCCTACGCCCTCGCCTTCGCCGAAGCCGGCGCGAATGTCGTGGTCAACGACATCGGAACCTCGCTCAACGGCGAGGGGCGCGACACCAGCGCCGCGGACGCGGTCGTCGCCGAGATCCAGGCCCGCGGCGGGCGCGCGGCGGCGAATTACGACGATGTCGCCGATTGGGACGCGTCGCGCCGGATCGTGGAAGCGGCGGTCAAGGCCTTCGGCGGCCTCGATGTGGTCGTGAACAACGCCGGCATCGTCCGCGACCGGATGTTCGTTTCGGCGACCGCCGACGAGTGGGACGCGACGATGCGCGTCCATCTTCGCGGCCATTTCTGCCTGTCTCGTCACGCTGTCGATCACTGGCGGGCCCGGCAAAAGGCCGGCGAGAAGGTCGACGCACGCCTGATCAACACAACGAGCGGCGCCGGCTTGCAGGGATCGATCGCGCAAGCCGCCTATTCGACCGCGAAGGGCGGCATCGCGGCGCTCACGCTTGTGCAGGCCGCCGAGCTCGGCCGCTACGGCATCACCGCCAATGCGCTGGCGCCGTCGGCCCGCACCCGCATGACGGAGCAGGCGTTCGCCGAGAAGATGGCGACGCAGGATCAAGCCTTCGACGCCATGGATCCGGAAAACATCGCGCCCGCCGTCGTGTGGCTTGGCAGCGCCGAGTCCGCCCACGTCACCGGATGCATTTTCGAGCTTGAGGGCGGCCGCATCATGATCGGCCGCGGCTGGGATTTCGGCCCGACGCGCGACAAGGGTGCGCGCTGGACGCCGGAGGAGATCGGCCCCGTCGTCGACACGCTCCTCGC
>JBMOIB010000213.1:0-4120 GCA_049317545.1 Caulobacterales bacterium
GCGTCGTGCGGCTATCGGCGCGTCAGGTCGGGGCAACCGCCTTACCCATGCGGATGAGCGGCACGGCGACGCCGTTCGACGTCACGGCCTCGAACGGCTCGATCGTTTCGAAGCCGTAGGCCCGATAGAGCGGCGCGCCGGCGAGCGTGGCGGCCAGTTCGAGGTGTGTGAAGCCTTCCGCGCGGGCGGCGGCTTCGGCGCCTTCCAGGATCGCCCGGCCGACGCCGCGGCGCGCGAAGGCGGGTTCGACGTACATGGCGCGCACCCGCGCCGGCTCGTGCGCCGGATCGAGGAGGCGGGCGCTGCGTCCGGCGGAGTGATCGCCGCCGAACAGGGTGGCGCGGCGGCTCCAGCCGCCGCAGCCGGCGAGCGCGCCGTCGAGCTCGACCGCGAAATAGGTGCCGTCCTCGACCAGTTGGGTGTCGAGTCCCATCACTTCGAACGAGGCGTCGATCTGGGCGGGCGACAGAAACGGCGTCTGGAGGTCGCGGATCGCGCGGTTCATGAGCGCTTTGAGCGCGGGCACGTCTTCCAGACGGGCGCGACGGAGGAGGGGCGGCATGGGGCGACGATAGCGGGCGCAAGGGAACCGCGCTAGAACGCGCACTCGCGGGCGCCGCGCGAATGGAGGTTGCGACATGAATACGGGCTTGATCGTGCTGATCGTTCTGGGGGTCGTCCTGGTTCTGATCGTGGGAATCTACAACCGCCTCGTCGCGCTTCGGCAGACCTGCAACCAGTCCTTCGCCGACGTCGACGTGCAATTGAAGCAGCGCCACGATCTGATCCCGAACCTCGTGGAGACCGTGAAGGGCTACGCTGCGCACGAACGCGAAACGCTCGACGCCGTCATCCAGGCGCGCAACCAGGCGGTCTCCGCGCGCGGCGGCGTGCACGCGCAGGCTGAAGCCGAAGGCGTGCTCACGGGCGCGCTCGGCCGGCTCATGGCGGTGGCTGAGGCCTATCCCGACCTTAAGGCCAACCAGAATTTCCAGGCGCTGATGGCCTCGTTGCAGGACGTCGAGAACAAGCTCGCCGCCGCGCGCCGCTTCTTCAACAACGCCGTGAGCGAGTACAACACGGGGATCCAGCAATTCCCGGCCGTGCTGATCGCGGGACCCATGGGCTTCGGCCACAAGGACTTCTTCGACGTCGGCGAGGAAAACCGCGCAACCCTCGATCAGGCGCCGAATGTGAAGTTCGGCTGACGCGGGAGCGGGCGCCGCAATGTTTCGCGCCTACGGTCTTCGCACCCACATCTGGAACAATAATCTCCGCTCGCTCGTCCTGTTGGCGGGCTTCCCGCTCCTGCTTGCGTTGTTGACCTACGGCCTGTTCCTCGGGTTCGCGGCGCTCGTCATCGACGATGGCGGCCACGTCGACGTGCTGTTCATCTGGGCCGCGGAGCAGCTCGCGCGGGCCTGGCCCTGGGCGATCGTCGGCGCCGGCGTTTGGTTCGCGATCGCCTATGTCTTCTTCCAGTCGATGCTCGACGCCGCGACCGGCGCGCACGCCGTCGAACGCACTGCCGAACCGCGCCTCTACAATTTGCTCGAGAACCTCTGCATCTCGCGCGGCCTGAAAACGCCGACGCTGCGCATCATCGAGGCCGATGCGCTCAACGCCTATGCGAGCGGCCTGCAGGAGGGGCGCTATACCGTCACGGTCACGCGTGGCCTGATGCAGACGCTCGACGATTCCGAACTCGAGGCCGTGCTCGCGCACGAACTCACCCACATCCGCAACAAGGACGCGCGCCTGCTCGTCGTCGCGGTCATTTTCGTCGGCATCTTCTCGTTCGTGTTCCAGCTCTTCTTCGAGGGCCTGTTCCGCTCAGGCGCGCTCTGGTCCGGCGGATCCTCGCGCCGCTCGTCGAGCAGCGACCGCGATCGTGGCGGCGGCGGCGGCGGCGCGGTGATCGCGCTCCTGGTCGCGCTCGCCTGCATCGCGCTCGCTTATGCGCTGGCGGTCGTCATCCGCTTCACGCTGTCGCGCAATCGGGAGTTCCTGGCCGACGCCGGCGCGGTGGAACTGACGAAAAACCCCGACGCCATGATCTCCGCGCTGCGCAAAATCTCCGGCCGCGCGCAGATGCCGAATGCGCCGTCCGAAGTGCGGGAAATGTTCTTCGAGAACGCCGCCGCCGGCGCGGTTGATCTCTTCGCCACGCACCCGCCGATCGAGAAGCGCATCGCCGCGCTTGTGACCTATGCTGGCGGGCGAGACATGGGTGCGGTCGAGGCCGCTCCGACGCGGGGGCGGTCTGGTCCGTGGGGCTAGGCCGCGTCGTCTGTTGGCGCGTCGGCCTCAACGCGCCGCCACGACCCGCCGCGCAGAATCTCCAAAGGCCGGAAGTCGCCCTTGTAGCCCATCTTCTCAGAGCCCTTCACCCAATAGCCGAGATAGACATAGGGGAGGCCGGCTGCTGCGGCCTGCGCGATATGATCGAGGATGATGTAGGAGCCGAGGCTGCGGGCGCTCTCGCGCACGTCGAAGAAGGAATAGACGAGCGACAGACCGTCGCCGATCACGTCGACGAGGGCGGCGGCGATCAGGTCGTCCTCGTCGGGACCGGCCGGCGGGCGGCGGTACTCGACGATGTGGGTGCGCACGGAGGTCTCCTCGACCATCGCGGCGTAGTCGAGCAGCGTCATGTCGGCCATGCCGCCGCCGCCATGGCGGGTGGTGAGGTAGCGGCGCAGGAGCCAGAACTGGTCCTCTGTGGCTTCCGGCGGGCGCAAGGTGCGCGTGACGTCCGCGTTGCGGGCGAGGACGCGGCGCCAGCGTTTGCCGGCGATGAAATCGCGCACCGGAATGCGCGCCGACACGCAGGCGTCGCAACCTTCGCAGGCGGGACGGTAGGCGATGGTCTGGGAGCGTCGAAAGCCGGCCTGGGTCAGGGCCTCGTTGAGCGGGATCGCCTCGGGGCCGTCGAGGCTTGTGAAGACCTTGCGCTCGCGCCGGTCCGGCAAATAGGGACAGGCCGACGGCGCGGTCAGGTAGAACCGCAATTGCTTGTTCGAAAACTGGCGGGTCAAGGTGCGCCTCACGCCGGACGCCGCATGGTCCCAGGCTCTCGCCCGGCGCGTCAAGCGATCTTACCTGTCGCGGGCGCCGCCGCGTGGCCGAAGTCGCGCCTCACAGGTTGTGGTCAGGCGGCAGGGTGGGGGCTTCGCGCAGCAGCGTGATCGAAATGCGGCGGTTGCCGGGCTGGGTCGGGTCGTCGGGGAACAGCGGGTCGGAATCGGCCTTGCCGGACACCTGATAGATCCGCGAGTCGGGGACGCCGGCCGCAGTCAGGACCTTGCGGGCCGAATTGGCGCGGTCGGAGGAGAGTTCCCAGTTCGAATAGCCCTTGCGCGGCGGCGGGCTCATGTCGGTGTGGCCGCTGATCGAGACGCGGTTGGGCATGTCGAGGACCACGCCGGAGACGGCCGCGACGAGCCGCTGGGCCCGCTCGGTCAGGCGGGCCTCGCCCGGCGCGAACATCGAGCGGCCTTCCTGGTCGACGATCTGGATCCGAAATCCCTCAGGAGTCTTTTCCATGATAACGTTCTTCGACAATTCGGCGATGTCCGGCAGGTCCTGGATCGCCTGACGGATCGAGGCTTCGGCCTTGTCGAACTGGGTGTCCTCGCGCAGCGCCTTGGCGCGGGTGAGGGCGTCGGGGCTCGGCTCGAGCTGGGATTTTTCCTCGGGCGTCGAGGTGCTCGTGTCCGATTCGTCGGATTGGCCCGTCGATTTGCCGGACAGCGGCGCGCCTTCGCCGTGGCGCACGCCCTCTTCGGCGAGGGCCGTGCCGGCGAGAATGCCGCCCGAACCGCTCGTCGTCTGCGAGACGCTGGCGGGGGCGAAAAAGTCGGCGATGCCGCGCTTTTGCTCTGGGCTGGTTGTGTTGATGAGCCACATCAACAAAAAGAACGCCATCATCGCGGTCACGAAGTCGGCGTACGCCACCTTCCAGGCGCCGCCGTGATGGCCGCCGCCGGAGATCTTCTTGATCTTCTTGATGACGATAGGGGCCGTATTGGCGCCGGAAGCCATGTTCGGTCCGTTCTGATGCGATCCATTCTGGACGTTCGGGACCATGCCCGAGCACCGTTAATTTCGCGTGAGCGCC
>JBMOIB010000214.1:0-4108 GCA_049317545.1 Caulobacterales bacterium
GCGAAGGCGGCGAGCGTCGCGAGGATCGGATATTCGTCAATCATCGAGGCCGCGCGTCCTGCGGGCGGACGGGCGGCAGCGAGGATCGAGCCGCGCACGCGCAGAGTTGCGACCGGCTCGCCGCCGAGGTCGCCGCGGTCAAGCGCCGCGCAGTCCGCGCCCATATCCGCGATCGTTTCGAAGAATCCGGCGCGCAGCGGATTGAGGCAGACCTGGTCGATCAAAATCTCCGAGCCCGGCAGGATCAGCGCTGCCGCCGCGGCGAACGCCGCCGACGACGGGTCTGCCGGCACACGCACAGCGCATCCGTGCAGGCGCGCACCGCCCTCGACCGCCGCCCAGTTGCGACCGTCCGCCAAGGCGCCCGTTTCCACGTTTGCGCCGAAAGCCGAGAGCATGCGCTCGGTGTGGTCGCGCGACGCCTCGGGCTCGACGACCTCGGTGCGACCTTCCGCGCCGAGCCCCGCGAGAAGCACCGCGGATTTGATCTGGGCGGACGCTTTCGGGCTTTCATGGCGGATCGCCTGCAAACGCCCGCCGCGCACAGCCGCCGGGAGGCGTTCGCCCATGCGCGCGAGCGCCGCTGCGCCCATCGCCGTCAACGGCGCTAGGATGCGTCCCATGGGCCTGCTGGAGAGGCTGGCGTCGCCAATATAGATCACGTTGATCGGAAAGCGCGCCGCTGCGCCGATCGTCAGGCGCACGCCTGTGCCGGAATTGCCGAAATCGACGGGCGCCGCCGGCTCAGAAAACGCGCTGCCGGTTCCAGCCACGCGCCAACGGCCCTCGCCGAGCTGGGTGGCTTCCGCGCCGAATGCGCGCATGGCCGCGGCCGTGCGCAGGACGTCGTCGCCCTCCAGAAGGCCTTCGATGTCCGTCGTCCCGTCGGCCAGCGCGCCGAGAATCAGCGCCCGATGGGAGATCGATTTGTCGCCGGGCGGGCGCACGCGCCCGGTCAACGGCCCGGACGAACGGGATTCCAATTGCATGTGAAGCCTTGGCTAAAGGAAGTGCGCCTGCTCTTGCCGACGACAAAGGTTTTGACAGGCGCCCCCCACCGTGGCAAGCGAAGCGCCCTCGAATTCAGGGGGTCCGCGTGGCCAAACCGGAGCTGGGCGAAAAGCAACTTTGCCCGCAATGTGCATCGAAATTCTACGATCTCGGCAAGCGTCCGGCGATCTGTCCTAAGTGTCAGACGGCGTTCGATCCGAGTGACGAGACGGTCAAGCTGAAGCGCGTGAAGACGCGCGCGCCGGCTTATGAACCCGATTACGAAGACGAGGAGGAAAAGCCGAAGCGTCGTCCCGCCGAAGGGGAGGACGGCTTCGAGGAGGAAGTCGAAGAGGCGCCCGAGCTCGATCAGGAAGCCCCCGACGAACCCGTCCTCACGACCGAAGACGACGACGAGGAAGCGCCGTCGCCTGACGCGCTGCCGGCCGGATTCTCCGAGACGGACGAAGACAGCGAAGGCGTCGCCGTCGATGAAGACGACGATGGCGTCCCACTCCTCGAGGACGACGAGGAATTCCCCGACGACGAAATCGGCGACGTCGCCGAGGACGATGACGAGGAGCGCTGAAAAGGGGCGCCTTGCGCCCTGCATCGGCGCTTGACGCCCGCGGACGAGCCACTATGGTCCGCGCCCTCGCAGTGCGAGAACACCCAAGCCCGCTTCCCCAAGGCGGGCTCCTGGAACGGGGCCGTAGCTCAGTTGGGAGAGCGCGTGAATGGCATTCACGAGGTCAGCGGTTCGATCCCGCTCGGCTCCACCAGTTTCTAAAGGGTTTTTTGGGATCACCCTCGAGGGTCTGACGAGGCTGGCTACCACCAGGCTACCATCTGGCAGGCAAGCCTCGACTCTCCTCAGCAACCTGTGGATAACTTTTTTAGCGCACCGCCGCACGCGAAGATGGCCGCGGCGGCGGCATTCGAGCTTTGTCCTGTGCTGCTAGCCGCGCTGCCTGAGACGTGTTGCCCAACCGTGGGCGTCGGCGGCATTCGGCCCGCAGGCGATGCCGCCGCCCACGATCTGTTTCACCGTGCCAACGGCTCGCTCGTCGACCGCCGCGTGCGAGAGCGGCCCCAGGTTTCCAGCACGCTCTCCTCATAGCGCACCAGGCGCGGCCCATACTTCACGAAGGGCGGGCCCTCGCCGGTGACGCGCCAGCGGTTGAGCGTATGCTTCGAGATCTGCAGACGGGCCGCGGCCTGTTCGACGGTGAGCAGGGTATCGTGCGCCATTTTGGTCTCCTTTTCGCGAGCGCCAAGCGCGCTGCGCCCACAAAAGAGAACGCCCGAAAACAGGCCGGTAAATCGCCTTCCCCGCGAAAATGAATCGTCCGACATCGGTCGATATCGCGCTTTCCGGAATCTACTGGCTCAATCCGTTCCAGGCTTTTCCAACAAGGAAACGCGAGCGCTTCCGATCACCCTTGATCGCCCCAGATCGCCCACCGCCACAATTCGCGCGACGGAAGAAAAGTCAGAACGTCGCAGGGCGGGGTCGATCAGGGTTTTGGAGGTGCGCTCGCGCGGAGAAAGGCCGTAAGCGCCTCTGGCATATAGCCGATCAGGCGCGCGCCGCGCTTCACGAACGCCGGGCCGATCCCCTTTGCCCGCCAGCTCTTCAAGGTGGCCGGGCGCACGTTGAGAAGGGCGGCGGCTTGTGCGGGCGTAAGGACGATCGGGCGTTCAGGCGGAGGGGCAGGGCGTGGTTTCCGGGTCTTGACCGTCCGCGGCTTCTCGCTCGCCGTGATCTGCTGAGGTGCAGGCGGGAGGTCGTCGAAAAGCGAAAGCTGTCGCGGCCGGCCCTTGGCTCCGCTGCGTTCATTGCCTTTCCATTTGGCCGACCTCGGCATCCCACCCTCCACGGGCGTGCGCGCGTGCAACCTGGGCGCCAACTTGCGGGCTGGAACTGCCGATCAAACGTCCTGATCGAGGGCGCTTGCCCAGTCCTGGCCTCCATAGAACAGGCGCAGGATGGTCACCCGTTGGTCCTCGACCACGAACGCAACGGTGATCCGCCGCTCGAACCCCACGATCCGCAAGCCTGGGCGAACATCATCGCGCGTCGTCCCGCGTTCCGCGGCCGTCTCGAAGCCTCGGACGAAGGCCTCGACCCTCTCCAGGTAAGCCCCTGCGACTTGTGGCGACGCGGCTTGTGCGACGTAGTCGTAAATGACCGCAAGGTCGGCTTCCGCCTCTGGCGCGAGGAGGACCGTTCGCCGTTTCACCGATGATCTTTCAGCCGCTTCGCATGGTGAGCGCGAAGCCGTCCAAAGGCGTCGTCGACCGAAACGCCGCGCGCCGGTTCGGCTCTCATACGGTCAAAGGTCTCGGCTACGTCGGCTTGGAGCCACCGCTCGACCGCGCCGTCTCGCTCTTTGAGCGCCCTAAGCCCGGCGCGGACAACTTCGCTCGCCGAGGCGTATTCTCCGGATTGGACCTTGGCGTCGATGAACGACGCCTGTTCCGCTGGCAGGCTGATGGTGCGCTTCTCGGTCGTGGACATCACGGTCTCCATGAGGTCCAGAATAACAGACGGTATGATAAAGTCATACCGAGAAGGCTCGTCCGTTCTGCACGGCTGGCCAGCGGCGTCATCGGCCAAGATCCAGCCCCTTCGACAAGTCCTTCACAGCCTTGATGGCGTAATCGCCCTTCATCGCCGTCGCCGTGAGTTCGAGCCGCACTCGGTCGCCGATCTCGAGGCCGTGGTGGTGTGGAATTGGCGCGATCGTGAGCTCGCCGCCGCGGCCGAAGACGCCCACGCGGCCGGACGCGAGCTGCACCTCGCGTTCGAGCTTCCAGGATTGGTCCTGCGCGCGCGACGGATCGAGGAAGCTGCGTCCGCTGCGGGATGCTTCGTCTCGGCCTAAGGCGGCCCGCTCGTTGTGCGCGAGCTGCTCGCGCGCGCCGTCGTGATAGCGGAACACCCCCTCGCGATTGCGCGTTCCAAGCCCTGATCTCGCGAGGTGCGCGGCGCGCTCTTGCAACGCGCGGCGCACCGCGGCGACGTCCGGCAGATCGTGACGACCGAAGCGGGCGAATTGATCGAGGCCGCGATCGAGATCGGTGTATTCGGGCGCGCGCACCTGGTCCTGCACGG
>JBMOIB010000215.1:0-4105 GCA_049317545.1 Caulobacterales bacterium
GGCCATCGCCGCGTGACTCTGGAAAAACTGCCTCCGGGTTTCCCGGGGTGGTTCAGTATCGGCGGGTCGCGTAAATCTGATCCACTTGTTGCTTCAGCGGTTCAGATCGCAACTTCGTGAAAGATCGCGCGAACGTCGAATACGTGCCGACAAGTGCTTGATTTAGGTCAAAGACGTCCATCGAATCAGCCCACCACAGTGCCGCTACCAACCTAAGGCGGCGACACCTTTTCGACAATTCGCGGACGAGAGGCGGAGGAGCACCTTCGGAATTGACTACCGGTGTCGGTCGAGCCCGCGCGAGAGCTGGACCACTCCGTCCGCATGCTTGCGGGGATTTGCCGCCTTCAGTTTTCGAATTTTGAGGAGCTTCCACTGAACGCCGGGCAGGTGCTGTGCGTCGGGAAACGGAAACAGCGACCAGTCGGGATCGCCTGCCTCGAAGCTTACGAGAAATGCGCGATCGATCGGTGTCAGCACGTCGAAGATAGCGGCGCGCAGGCGGTCGAACGTGGTGCGGTGGGCCACATAGTCGAAGGGCTCTAGCGTCATCCCTGCGAACTCGGCCGTGAAAGCGGCTTCGCGGTTCGGACTTTCGAGTCGCAATCCCTCACTTAATGGCGGTAGGGCATCCAAATAGGCATGCGCGTGAGAAGCTGAGCCCGCCTAGCCATCCCGTTTTTCAGGGAACAGCCCGGGCATCCAGCGGGAGGCGAGCGTCGCAGGGAAGGCGAGCCGCAGCGGAGCGCGCGGCGATGCAGAGGTGAGCACGCCCCGCTCCAGAAGCGCCGAGGTCACGCGCCGGGCGCTACGTTCACTCGTGGCCAGCAGCCCTTCAACATCGGCACGCGGAAGTTCGCCGCGAAACAAAACTGCCTCCAGCACCGCTCCCGATTTCGGCGGCAAGCGCTCGCCGCGTATCTCTTCCTCAGCCCATACGAGAACGCGGTCCCGCAAGCGGTTCGGCTCGGTCAGCTCCTCCATGAAGCGCACCTGATCGATGCAGATATTCAGAAAGAATTTCGCGAATTCGGCGAGAGCTTCCTCGCTGAGCGTGCCGCGCCCGTCCAAATCATTCCGACGCGGCAGATCGCACGCCGCAAGATGCGCCTTGTATGCCGCTTCATTGCGGGCAAGGCCGCGTGCAATCGACCAAACGCCGCCCGTGTCGAGCGTCTCGCGCATCATCGCGTAGGACATCAGCCGGGCGACGCGCCCATTTCCATCAAGAAACGGGTGAATCCAGAGCAGCCGGTGATGCGCTGTCGCTGCCGCAGTAAGCGCATCGACTTTGCCAAGCCGTGCATAAGCGTCTTCGAAGCGCGTGAGAAACCGAGGGATCGCGCCCGGACTGATCGCCACATGGCGCCCCACCTTCACATCACGTGCGCGCACCACGCCCGGTTCGATCCGCAGCCGCTCGCCGGTGTCGGGGTTCTCGACCCACAAAAGTTCGTCGGGAAGAAGATCACAAAACCGGCGATGCACCTCGCGCAAGCCCTCGCTCGTCGTCGAGCGGCCATCCAGCCCGCCCGCATCTATCCATGCCTGCACGGCGATATGCGCCTTGGCTTCGAGCTGGAGATTTCGTTTTTGCGGATCGGCGCTGTAGTCGTTCGCAAGCGCCCGCTCAATGTCGATGGGATGGGTATCATGCCCCTCGATCAAATTGCTGTAGTAGCAATTCATCGAGCGCACGAGATCGGCCAGGGCTCGAACAACGCCTTCGGGCAGGCTCCGACGGAGACCCGTTGAGGCGGCGGTCAGCTCCAGCGCCAAATCCGCCAAAGTGCTGCGGGCGCGACTGCTCTCCGCAATCAGCAGCGGCTCCATCAGGCCCAAACTCTCGCCCCGGTCTTCCCCGTAGTTTGGGGCCGCTTTTTTGGCCGGCTCCTTGTCCTCGATCTTTCTGCTCATAAGGCCAATACTAACATGGTGAAATGAACATTTCGAGCGCTTTCATGGCCGCCATTTTGGCCGGTTTTTTGACCGGTTCTTGCGCGCATCCAATCGGCCACACATGGCCGCCAGGAGCGGTCGTGCTAAAGGCAGCCATTAACGCGGACGCCCGCGTTCCCAGTCTTGCCCAAGTTTGACGTTCGCCCCTTTCGGGAGAGGGGCGCAGATCGCGATCAATCCACGAATGATTGACCTTGGTTGGCGGGGCCTTGCTGCGTTCAAATTGCTGACATGCGCGGGAATAGCGATGGCGAGCGGTAGGGCGAAACGTAGCGTCGTGGACGATCGGCAGCTCGACCTGTTTGCGAGTTCGCCTGCTCTGGAGCATGCGCGCCCGATCCCCGCGCGGGAAGTTTCGAGGCTGGCAGAGCCGCCTCAGTCCGCGACGCCGAAAGCGGTTACCCCGTCGCCGCCGCGGCCGCGCGGCAAACCCAAAACGCCCAAACCCAAGATCCGCCACGACCACGTCGTCGACGTCGCTGACATCCCGCCGTTTTCCTCTGAAGCGGTTGCCTTTGCCGAGGAGGCCCTCGCCAACGCCCCGCCTGGCAAGGCGCTCTTCACCTACGCCGACATCGCGACCTATTTCAGCATCTCCCGCGCGACCGTGATCCGCCGGCAGCGCTCAGGCCTGATCCCGGGCGTCCGCTTCATCGGCTCCCGCGTCCTCGACGAGGGCCATGTCCGCCGCCTCACGCGCGAACAGGTCCGCTACCTCCTCATGGCCTCACGGACCTGACATCTGCTGCGGAGGTGCGGCCGCCTGGAGCTTCTCAAGCTCGTCGCCCCACCACTGCATCATCTCGCGGCGCTGGGGCAGGTACTGGGCCGCGTTGTAGGCGCCGCGCACGTCGTCGCGCTCGTCATGGGCCAGCTGGCGTTCGATCCAGTCGGCGTTGAAGCCGCGCTCGTTCGCCTCTGTCGAGAACAACCCCCGAAACCCGTGGGTCGTGGTCCGCCCGCGATAGCCAAGACGATAAAGCGCGAAGAGCATCGTGTTGTTGGACATCACGCCCTCTGGGCCTTTGCCCGGAAACAGCCGTCCGGACTTCCGCGTCAGCGGCGCAAGCTTCTTGAGCGCTGTCAGGGCCTGTGTGGAGAGGGGCACGAGATGGGGCTGGCGCATCTTCATGCGCTCGGCCGGGATGCGCCACAGCGCTGATCCAGGTTGATCCAGAGCCTCGAACTCGGACCACCAGGCGCCGCGCAGTTCCGACGTGCGCACGGCCGTCAGCAAGGCGAGCTGCAGCGCGATGCGGGTCTCGGGCTCGCCGTCATACGCCTCGATCTTGCGGAGAAGCGTACCGACCTCGTCGCGCTGGATGCGCTTGTGATGAACAGGGCGGGGCGGGGGGCGCAGCGCGCCGGCGAGCGGCGCTGCGGGATCATGCAGGCAATAGCCGCAGGCGATCGCGTACCGGAAGATTGCGGATACGTACTGCTTGAGGCGTCGGGTCGTCTCGAGCACCCCGCGCGCCTCGACCTTGCGGAGCGCCGCGAGCACGACGGGCGGTGTGATCTCGGCGATCGGCAGCTCCCCGATCTTGGGGAACATGTCGACTTCGAGCCGCACGATGACTTGGGCCGCGTACTTCTCGGTCCACTCGTGCCTGCGGGTCTCGAACCAGTCCCTAGCGACGGTCTCGAAGGTGAGGGCGCGGATGCGCTCCTCCTCTTTTGCGGCCCGCCGCTCTGCGGCTGGGTCGCGCCCTTCCTCAAGGAGGGTTTTCGCCTCGTCACGCCGCAGCCGGGCGTCGGCGATGCCGATCCGGGGGTACTCCCCGAGGGCCAAAACCTTCTCCTTGCCACGGTAGGTGAACCGGTATCGCCAGTACTTCCCGCCGGTCGGCGAAATCAGGCAAAACAGGCCTCCAAAGTCGTGCAACTTGTAGGATTTTTCCCTTGGTTTTGCGGCTCTTAGGCGGGCGTCCGAGAGGGGCATTGGGGTATAATTTGCAACCCTGGGGTATCGAGTCCCGGATTATACCCCACTTTTGGTGAAACACTCTGATCCGGGCTGATCCAGCTTCGAAGCCAAACGCCCGGTTTTTCAAGCGATTTTTCGGATCAGGCGAGATCACGAAAAAGAGTTCTGGCGGACAGGGAGGGATTCGAACCCTCGATAGAGTTTCCCCTATACCCGCGT
>JBMOIB010000216.1:0-4066 GCA_049317545.1 Caulobacterales bacterium
TTAGTTGGGGACCCAGGCGAGGCCGCGAATTTCCCCGAACTCGCGCTTGATCTTCGTCCATTGTTCGCCTGCGTTTTCGGACACGTAGACGTACCCATAGTTGCTGGCGGCGACGATGCGATTGGGCGCTGATGGGTGGGTGGCGAACGTGTAGACGACGGAATTCGGCGTGACGTCCATCGTCGCGTTCCGCCATGTTTCTCCGCCATCGGAGGTGATCCGGACGCCGCCGACTTTTCCCGGAACATAGTCGCCGACGCCAACGAGGATGGTGTTGGGATCGTCGGTTTTGCGGGTCATCATGCGGCAGTATGTCTTTACGCCGACGGCGACCGCGTCCGGCTCCGGTGGCCAGTCGATCTCGAACTCGCGCAGGCGATAGGTCTGACCTTCATCGGTACTCGTCCAAACGCCGTTCGGAGTAGAAGCGATGATTTTCGCCGATGGCAGCGCCACCATTCCGTGAATGTCGGTGTTCTGGATGGTCGGGCCGGGTGGTGGGAGATGGACCCAGGAGTCTCCTCGATCGGTGCTGCGCAGAATGCCCGACGCCTCAACGGTGGCCCAGACGATCGCGGGATCGCGCGGATCGAAAATGACGTCGGTGATGTGCGTGGAGCCAACGACGCACCGCGGTTCGACCGGTGCTCCTGTATCGCGCCATGTGCGCCCGTTGTCCGACGATTTCCAGATCGCGCCCGGCGCGAGCCCCATGAAGATGGTGTTGGAATCGTGCGGGTGGAATTTCACGCACCAGACGTGGATGTACCCGTCGTCCGCCGGTGACGGAACATGGGTCCAGCTGGCGCCCTTATCGATGCTCCGATAGATGCCGACGTCAGACGCTGCGAGCATGTGGTTGTCGTCGTCCGGGGCGACGTCGATGTAGCGCACTCGGCACCAGGGGGCCCAAGGCGGAACGGGCATGCTGAACCTGCCCATGTGCCAGCGATCGCCGCCGTCACGGCTGTAAAAGACGCCGCCGCCAACCAAACCGACGCAGATCGTGAAATCCGCCGCCATGTCGCGCCTCCGTCTATCTGTCGAGTTTCTGGGCAAAGACGTTCGTGAGCGGCCCCGGCGCTCCGTTGCGCCGCCAATCGCGCACATAGACGCCGATCCCGGGGTCGATCTGGAACGGCCAACGACGCTTTTGCGGATCGTTCACCTTGACGCTGAGGCGGCCAATCCGCTCGATCTCCATCGTGCAGGTTTCGCCATCCTGCATAGGGCCGATGCCTTGGTGATTGGTGCCGCAGCCGATGACGTCGCCTGGCTCGAGGGTGGTGATCGCCGACGCCCACGCGATCAATTCCGCGACGCTGTGCTCCATGTCGTCGGTGTTGTAGTCCTGCCGCGGCTGATCGTTTTCCCAGGACTTGACCGCCAGCTTCTGCGGGTTGGGGATCTCATCCGCAGTCGTGATCCAGGGGCCGAGCGGCGCGAAGGTCTCGAAGCCTTTGGACACGAGGCTGACGCCCCCGGTCTGAGACCGGAGCGACACGTCGAGGATGCACGTGTAGCCGAAAACGAAGTCGAGCGCGGTGGCGGCGCTCACGTTCCTGGCTTCTTTGCCGATCACCACGGCCAGCTCGGCCTCATGATGCACGATCTCGCCGTCGTGAGGTGGGAAGACGACGGTTCCGCCGGGGTCGAGCACCGCCGTCGAGGGCTTGAGGAACATGCCCAGAGGCAGCCGCGGCAATCCCAGACCCTCGTGGAAATTGCCCTGCCCCATGAGGATCTTTCCCGGGCGAGGCACAGGCGCCCTCAACGTGACGTCCGCAAGGGCGAAGCTTGGGCCATCCGCCCTTTCGATATCGGCCCGGAGGCTCCCGAACGCCTCGATGAACGCCTGCATGCGGTGTTTCGGGCGCTGCGCCATGATCTCGGCGCCGACGACGGACGACAGATCGATCACGGCGTCGCCTTTAACCAAGCCCGGCTTGTAGTCGTCGAACAGGCAAATCTTCATGGTGAGGCCCTCATCCGCGACCGAATGCACCAACCGCAGGGAGGCGCCATCGTCCATTTGAGTGTCTTGGGACGGTGGCGCTCCGCTTACAGTGGGGGCGATCTCCAGCCGTGGTCTAGGATTCTAGGCGAGGGGTCGCCGCGACGGAGATTTGTCCCAGGATGTCCAGGCCTCTCATTTTCCAACGGCACCGCGCCAGCCATATCGCTGTCGTCACGCGCGACTTCGATCGCGTGCTTGATCACTGGGTCAAACTCGTCCGCGCCGGTCCGTTCTTCGTCTCTCGGTACGAGAACCACTACGAATACCGCGGCCGTCCCGCGACGTGCCTCACCAAGGTCGCGTTCGGCTATTGGAAGGACATGCAGATTCAAGTCGTCACGCAGCTTTGCGATACGCCGTCGATCTACACCGAGGTGCTCGACGAACGCGACAAGACCGCGACGTTCCATCATGTCCTGACGCTGACGGATGATCTCGATGCCGACATGGCGCACTACGCCGCCCATGGTATTCAACCGGCCGCTTACTTCGCGCCGTCTGAAATGCGCATCGCATTCATGGACACCATTCCAGTCCTTGGCCTGATGATGGAAATCTACCAGGTCCAGCCGCGCCTGCTGGCCTTCTTCAAGGCGGCGCACAAGGCGCATCAGGAATGGGACGGGCGCGATCCGGTGCGCGCGCATCCCCTGCGGATCGAGTCGTCGCTTCCGGATTGATCCGCGTTCGGTAAATGGGGGAGACTGTCCCATGCCCAGAATTGCCCAGAAGCCGCTCGCCAAACTCTCAGCCGAGCACCGCAACGCGCTGCAGGCCGCGCTGGACAGCGGCCGCGTGCACGACCCCTGCATGATCTTGACCTACGCCCATAGCGAACGCTTGCTGAAGCAGGTGATCGCCGCGCTGCCAACGTTTCCGCATATGGGATTCGATGCGACGTTCGGCGCCGATTTCTGCGAGCTTCTTCGCCTCCGGAGCGCACAGCTGGCCGGCTGCGACAGCTGTCAGCAGGCGCGCTACGAAGACAGCTCCGAAGAGCTCCTGTGCAAAATCGCCGAACCCTCGCTTCTGCCGGAGCGCGAGAGCTTGGCGTTGCGATTCCTGACCATGATGCATCTCGACTATCGGGCGATCGACGAGGCCTTCTTTTGCGAGATGGCGAAGGTCTTCAGCGCCTCCGAGATCATTGAGCTTGGGGTCATGGTTTCGCAAATGGTCGGTGGGCATCGCCTTCTGAGCGTGCTCGACATGTATGGGACGAACGCGCCGGTTGTCGCGCCAGGCGCGACGCGCGCGACGGAGGGAAACGATGGCCGATAAAGTCGCGATTGTGACGGGCGGAAGCCTCGGGCTGGGCCGCGAGGTCGCCCGCAGCCTCCTCGCTCAGGGGTATAAGGTTGCGATTTTCGGCAGAAGCCGGACGAATCTCGAGGCGGCGCAGCGCGACTTGGGAAACGTTCTGGCGGTCTCAGTCGACGTCAGCGACTCGGGTTCTGTGGCGGCGGGTTTCGTCCAGGTCGACGCCGCGCTGGGCCCGGTCGAAGTCCTCGTCAACGTCGCGGGCATTTTCGCGCCGTTCGCGATCGAAGACGCGACGCCTGAGAACGTTCAGCCGATGATCGCGGTCAATCTGTGCGGCCCGATCTATTGTATGCGCGAAGCGACGCCTCGCATGCGCAAAATCGGGCGGGGCGACATCGTCAATGTGAGTTCGGCCTCCGTTCGTCTGCCAACGCCATACCTGTCGATGTACACGTCCACCAAGGCCGCGCTGGAAACCATGACCTTGCTGATGGCCGACGAGTTGAAGCCGGACAATATCCGTTCGATGGTGTTCCGCGTCGGGCAGATGAGCAGCGAAGGCGCGCGGAGTATGCAGATCCCCGATCATCTGGTTGAACGATTCATCGACCGCTACCAGAAGACCGGCGCCGCACACTGGAACGGCGAACCCATGGACCCCAAATCGGCCGCCGACGCGCTCACGCGCTTATTGTTGACGGCGCGAGACGCGCGCGTCGACCTCGTCGAGGTCCGCTCCGCTTAGGCGGCAAGTCGCCATGTTATCCTGGTTCGGCGGAGCCTGGA
>JBMOIB010000217.1:0-4035 GCA_049317545.1 Caulobacterales bacterium
CGATGTTCTCGGTTCTCGCCCCGCACACTGTGATCCCGCCGCATCACGGCGAAACCAATGCGCGGCTCGTCGCGCACCTGCCGCTTGTCGTCCCGCCGAAATGCACTTACCGCGTCGGCTTCGATCATCGCGAATGGCGGGAAGGCGAACTGCTGATCTTCGACGACACGATCGAACACACCGCGCGCAACGACGGCGACGAACCGCGCGTCGTTCTGATCTTCGACGTCTGGAACCCCTATCTGACGGTCGACGAGCGGGCGGTGGTCGGGGCCATGGTCAGCGCGTCGCGCGCATTCCACGCGGGCTGAGGCGCGCGCGGGCTGGGCTGCGGGCGGCGATCTGCGCGCCTGATCGCTTTGGCCTCGAGGCGGGCAAAAGAAAACGGCGGCTCCTGCGAGCCGCCGTTTCGTTTGTCTGCGAGTTTGGATCGATCAGAACTTCGCGTTCACACCGATATAGCCATAGCGGCCACGATTATCGAACGTCGAAGAGCTGGCGCCGGTGCCCAGGAAGGTCTCGGGCAGACGCGGCGGCTGCGCGTCGGTCAGGTTCACAACGCCGGCTCGGAACGTGAGCTTGTCGTTGAAATTGAACACGCCGCGCAGGTCATGGATGAAATAGTTCTTGGTGTAGAACGGATCGCGGGCCCGGGGATCGGGAAGCGCGATGTTGTCGGCAACCGCGCCTTCATCCTGCCATTGCGTCTGCCAGGACAGAGCCAGACGATCGTTGTTCCACATCACCGTGCCGATCGCCTTGTTCTGCGGATTGCCGACCACGCCCGCAAACTTCGTGATCGCGCCGCGCGGAAGGCCCTGGCTGTCGTAGGCGTCGAGGAACGTCCAGTCGCCGCGCAGCGACAGCTCGCCCAGCGACCACGCCGGCTTCCAGCCGACGAGCTTGGCCGCGTCGTTGATGGCGAACTTGTAGGAGGCTGAAACGTCGAAGCCGCGCGTCTTGATCTTCGCGACGTTGACGTTGGTCAATTGAATGACATTGACGGCGCCCGTCGTCCGATCGCGCTGGATCAGGTTGCACTGGGGATTGCTGGCCGGGTTGACGTCGGCGTCGTAGCAGAGCGGTCCGAGCAGCTGCGCCAGCGGGATCGTGCTGATGGCGTCATCGATGATGATGTTCCAGTAATCCCAGGACGCGGTGAAGCCCGGGATCCAGCGCGGCTTGATCACGGCGCCGTACGTGATCGTTTCGGCGACTTCTTCCTTCAGGTTCGGATTGCCGCCCTGAAGCAGACGAAGCGAAGACCGGCCAGGTCCGAAATTCGAAATGAACGCCGCCGGAATGTAGTTGTTGATCACCGAGGCGCAGTTGCGCTGACGGATCGTCGGGTTCGGTCCGCGGCTCGATTCCGCGCGGTCGCAGGGGTCCGACACGGCGGTGGTGAAGTTGTCCGATTGCGGCGCGAACAGTTCCGTAATGTTCGGCGCGCGCACCGAGATGGCCTGCGATCCGCGGAACCGGATGTCCTCGAATGGGGCCCATTCGCCGGCATACCGGTGCATGTCGACGGTGCCGACCGTCGAATAATTGCCGACGCGCCAGGCGCCTTCGATCTGCAGACGATGGGCAAGCGGCACATCGCGGAGAAGCGGAACCACGACTTCGCCCGAGTATTCGACGATGTCGTACGATCCCCGGGTCGTGCCGATGGCGTTGGTGTTCAGCGCGCCGGACGCGCCCAGGGCGTCCTGGACCTGCTTGCTCGACTCGCGGCGCGCTTCGATGCCGGCCGACACGGCGATTGCGCCTGCGGGCAGTTCGAAGAGGTCATAGGAAACGTTCACCGCACCGACGTCCTGACGCGCTTCGCCTTCAAAAGAGCCGGTTGCGCGCACATAGGCGAGCGCTTCCTTCGACGCGCCGTTGATCAGGTCGATCGGCACGCAGGTGCGCTGGGCTGCGGGGATCGCAAGCTCGGTTCGGCACACGATCGAGCCGTCGGGTGCGCGAACGGCGTCGATGGCGCTGTTAACGCGGGCGGAAATGACCTGTCCGGGCTGCTCGGTGATCCCGGAAAGCTTGCCGTACTGGAAGTAGGCGTCATAGGCGCCCTTGCGTCCGAGCGCTTCGAACTCGCCCGACGCGCCGCCGACGATGCGCCACGTTTCCCGCTCCTGCTTTGCGGCGCGCAGGCCGACATCGTCCCAGAAGCGGTTCACCGAAACGCGCGACGGCTGGGTGAACGTTCGGCCAGAGGCCGTCCAGAGCGTGCGCAGGTCCGCCGCGGCCTGTCCGGGGCCGGCCAGATAGGCGTTGTCGCCGCGAACTTCTGCGAGAATGTTCGTTGCGCCGCCGGCGACGCCGATGCTGGAGAAGCCCGGCTGGAACATCTGATAGGCCGAAACGCGGGAGTACGAGATTTCGCCGAAAATCTTCGATCCCGGCGCAAACTCGAATTCCGAATAGCCGCGGACGTTCTGGCGATTGAGGTAGCCCTGCAGCGAGTCGTAGATGCCCGTGAACTCGAGGACGTCATCCAGGCAGTTCGCGCGAACGGGCGCGGGGCCCGTTCCGACCGTCGCGCATTCCGGCGAGAGACGCACGACGCGCCCGTCGCGGGTGACGCTCGCCGCGACGCCCGGCGTCACGATGTTGTTGGTGCTGCCGCGGTTCGGATCGGAATCGCCGGGGCGGGGAACCGGCGTCGCAGACGTGGTGCCGCCGCTGAAGAGCCAGGTCCCGCGGTTGGACAGCAGGGACTTGGTGTTCGGAACGACGGGTTGTCCGACGACGCCGCCAGCCGCGATCGACCCAACGTTCGGATCGCGACGCACGCCCTGCAGCGCCCAATCCCGGTCTTTACGAAGGATCGGCTCGACCTGCGCGGCTTCGACGCCGACGATGAAATAGCCTTTGTTCTGCGCAAACCGCTTTCCGTAGGCGCCAGAGGCGAGCCATTCCTCGCCGTCGCCGTCGCCGTCGCCCTCACCCGCCGCGCCGATCTGGAAATCGGTGACGAGGCCCGTGAGGTCCTTGCGCAGCACGATGTTGACGACGCCCGAAACCGCTTCGGAGCCGTAAACCGCCGACGCGCCGCCGGAGACGACGTCGACGCGATCGACCATCTGAACGGGGATCATGTTCGTATCGACGGCCGCGTTCCGGAAGTCGCCCGTCACGTGGCGACGCCCATCGACGAGAACCAGCGTGCGGTTGACGCCGAGGCCGCGAAGATCGAGGCGCGACTGGCCGCCGTTGAACAGCGTGCCGGCGTTCGACTGGTTGTTCGACGTGATCGCGAATTGCGGGCTGGTCGTGATCAGTTCTGCCAATTGGGAGGCGCCGCCCGCGCGGATCGACTCGCCGCTGATCGAACCGACGGGAACGGGATTGTCGAAGCTGGAGCGGCGGACGCGCGAGCCGGTGACGACGATTTCTTCGCTGGGCTTCGCGGCGGGCCGGGCAGGTTCCGCAGCCGGCTGAGCGGCCGCCTGCGACGGCGCGCCGATCGCGAGACTGGCGAGCAGGGTGCCCGTAAGAAGACGCATTTTCCCGTTGAACAGCGACATCGTGATCTCCGACCCGACGCCTCAGTTCGTGACCGCAAACGCGATCAGCCCAATCGAACTAAGGAGAAACAAGGGCGACAGGCTAAATGTTGATCCGCCCGTCACCAAATCTTAATCCGCACTTAATGTTCGCGGTCGCGAAGTGCTGCCGAAATGCCACACAATCGTTCAAGCCGAGAGCGATCAATCGGGCGCCGATGACGCGGGGGTGAGTTTAAGTGCGGGAAGTAAAATCGAGAGACAGGCTGAAATATAATTCAATCCAATGCTTGTCGCCGCGCGCCTGGCGGATCCAATTGATAGAAATGGCAATAAGAAAGCAAAAACGCCCCGCCTGGGGGCGGGGCGTTCCTGGCGATTGACCTGAATGTCAGCGGACGCGGACGGGCTCGCTTTCGGCGCGGATCGCGCCGGCGTGCTCTTCGCGGAGCGTTTCCCGCAGCAACGTCGACACCCGTTCGTCGCCCATGACCGCGCCGATGAGGGCGGCGGCGCGGGCGGCTTC
>JBMOIB010000218.1:0-4020 GCA_049317545.1 Caulobacterales bacterium
CTGTGCGGCATCAGCACAGCCTTCGACGGCCCCGTCGTTCCGGACGTGAACAGAATGGCGCCAGCGTCGCGCGGCCCCACCTCGACGGCCGGGTTGCTCGCGGCGTCGGCGAGGAGGGCGTCGTAGCGCAGGGGCTTCAAGCGTTTGAAGCGCGGAAGATCCGGCGGTTGGTCTCCGGCCAGGACGATGACGTGGGTAAGGTCCGGAAGGTCGTCCTCCATTTCGGCGATGCGTTCCGCGAGTTCGGGAGCGGTCACGATCATCCGGGCGCCCGAGAGTTTGAGCGGGTGGCGAAGGAACTGGCCCTTGAAGTCGTTGCAGATCGTGACTTCGACGGCGCCCAGCTTGTTCAGCGCGAACCAGATCAGGGGGTACTCGAGACAGTTGGGGAGGAAGATCGCCACCTTGTCGTGTTTGGCGATCCCAAGCTTGGAGAAGCCATGGGCGATGCGATTGGCGAGCGTATTGACCTCGCCGAACGAGAGCGGTTCGCCTTCGTCGGTCCATTGGAGAAAAGGCGCAGTCGGGCGCTCGCGCGCCTGCGCCTCGAGAATGGCCGGCACGGTCCACTGGCGACGCGGGAAGCGCGGCTCGAAATCGGGAAACCTGACCACGGGACTAGCCTTCAGACTCGGGCTTCCGGAACTGGCGCCAGTTGGGTGGGCGCTTCTCCATGAAGGCCCGCGCGCCCTCCACGTTTTGCGGGGTGCCGGCGGCCTTCATGAGGAATTGCTCCCCGTGCGTGATCGCCGGTTGCATCATGTCCCACCAGGCGTTGGCCGAGACCTTCGCCAGCTCGAGATAAAGCGGGCTCTTGTCGAGCAGCTCTTCGCACCAGGCGTCGACGGCCGCATCGAGTTCAGCGTAGGGAACGACCTTGTTGATCCAGCCCAGCTCGAGCGCTTCCTGGGCGGTGAACTGCTGGCACAGGAAGACCATCTCCTTGGCCCGCTTCTCGCCGATGTTGAGCGCATGCAGATTGGTCGCCCCCCAGATGGGTACGCTGCCGATCTTCGGCCCGACCTGTCCGAGCTTGGCATGCTCGGCCGCGACAGCAAGATCGCAATGGATCAGGATTTCGTTGCCGCCGCCGATCGCATACCCGTTGATGCGGCCGATGACCGGCTGTCGGGCCTTGCGCATAGCATTGAAAAGTCGGCCGGAATTTCGATAGAGCCTGCGCGAGCGCTCGACATTCACCTCGGCGACGTTCTTCAGATATCCGCCGGCGCAGAATGATCTGTCGCCGGCGCCGGTCAGGACGATGACGCCGATCTCCGGGTCGGCGTCAGCGCGTTCGAACGCCTGCGCGAGAGTGAGCCAATCCTCGTCGTCGAGCGCGTTGAGCCGCTCGGGATGGTTGATCGTGATCCGGGCGACGCCGCTATTGGTTTCGTAAAGGATGGGGGGGGCGGTGGACACGCCGAGCTCCGATCTGAGGTTTGGGGCCGCCGGCCGCGGCGGGGGGATCGCGATCGTTATAGCCAGCAAGGGCGACGCTCAGATCGTCCGATCGCACGATGTGACGAGGGGATCGACATCTGCATCTAGGGGATGGTGGCGAGCCGCCATCCCTACGCGCGTCCGACGTTCGCGTGCGTGGGCCAGTCGCAAGGTGCGGTGATGACGTTCAATTTCATTCTCTATTCGGTCGAGCATGGCTACGCGACCATCACCCTGAACCGGCCCGACAAACGCAACGCGTTGTCGATGGACCTCCTGACCGAGTTGAACATCGCCCTGTGGGAAGCCGACGACGACACAGAGGTTCATGCGGTGCTGATCAAGGGGGCGGGCAAGGACTTCAGCGCCGGCTACGACCTGACGCCCAGCATCGGGATCAGTGTTCGCCCGAAGCTTCGCGACACACAGTATCGCCGGGGCAGTCTGTATGAAGAGGGCGGCGCAAGCCTGAGTGATGACGCCTGGCGGCTCGAGTACTCGCAGCGACTGCGTATGGCGGTCTTCGATATGCACAAGCCCGTCGTGGCGCAAATCCAAGGCAACTGCCTGGCTGGCGGCACCGACATCGCATTCCTTTGCGACATGGTGATCGCCGCGGACGACGCGAGCATCGGCGTGCCTCCTGTGCGCGATATCGGCACGACGCCCAACAGCATGTGGCTGTACCACCTCGGCCCGCAGTGGGCGAAACGCCTCATGTTGACGGGCGACACGTTGTCTGGAGCCGACGCTGCGAAGGCCGGACTCGTCCTAAAGTCCGTCCCCGCCGATCTCCTGGACGCCGAGGTCGAGGGGCTCATGCGTCGCCTGGGCAAGATCGATTCCGATCTTCTGCGGGCGAACAAGCGGATCATCAATATCGGCCTCGAGCTGATGGGCGCACGGACGTTGCAGCGTCTGGCCGCGGAGAACGATGCGGCGCTGCACACCTCGGCGGTGTCGCACGCGTTCCGCGACCTCGCGAAAGAGCGAGGCCTCAAGGCCGCATTGGACAACCGGAATCGTCTGTTCCCGGACGGGCAGGCGCGGTTCGATCGACCAGAGATTCGCGACGAGAATGGTCGTTTTCTGAACGATGAATGACGATCGAGTGCGCAGAACGCCGAAGGAGGAGCCGCTAGTGGTTTGGCGCCCGCATCAACTGACGCAACTGGGATACGTCTGCCGCAACCTGGAAGACGCCATATCCTATTTCGTCGAAAACCAGGGCGCCGGTCCATTCTTCACGATGGAAGTGCCGGCGGGCGCAGCGACATACACCTATCGTGGCTCGCCCGTTGGCGACGTCGCCAAGAACCGCGTCGCGTTCGGTTACCGCGGGCCGATCCAATTCGAGCTGATCGAATCCGACAACCCGATCTTCGATCATCTCCGGCGCGGCGGCGACATGGTGTTCCACCATTGCATGCAGATGACGAACTCTTTCGAAGCCGATCGGGCCCGATATGCCAAGGCGGGATATTCGACGATGGGCGTGGCGGAGATGCCGGGCGTCCTGATTCACTATGTCGATACGCTTGAACAGCTCGGACACTATACTGAGCTTTTCGACTATGACGCCGCCATACGCGACACGGGCGGAGAGATGTTCAAGCTGTTCGAGGTCATGCACGAGACGTCGCAACGCTGGGACGGCAAGATGCCGATCCGGCGTCTCGAAGATCTCATGCGATAGAAAATGCGGCGTCCGCATGGACGCAGCGGGGGCGCGCACGGCGACATGGCGCCTCAACGCGCGTGTGAGTGCGCAGAGTTCTGGGAGACGGTCTCGGATGTCGGAAATCCTCAAAGGCCTGGAGTTCGATCCAGAGGCGTTGCTGCGCAAGTACCGCGAGGAGCGGGACAAGCGGCTCGAGCTGAGACCTCAGGGCAATGCCCAGTACAAGAAAATGAGCGGAGACCTCGCGCGATTTGCCGATGATCCGTATGCGAAGGTCGAGCCTCGGACGCCTCTTCACCGGGACATCGAGGTCGCCGTCCTCGGCGGTGGTTTCGGGGCTCTCCTTACCGGGACCCGTCTGCGCCAAGCGGGAATCGATGATGCCTGGTTGATCGAGCAGGGCGGCGACTTCGGCGGCACGTGGTACTGGAACCGCTATCCCGGCGCGGCCTGCGATACGGAGGCCTATGTCTACTTCCCACTCCTCGAGGAAGTCGGCGCCATACCCAGTCACAAGTACGCCAAAGCGCCCGAGATTCTGGCCCATGCTCAAGCGATCGGCCGAAAGTTCGGTCTTTACGAGAAAGCGTTGTTCCATACGCAGGTCGAAGCGATCGAATGGGACGAAGCGGCTGAGCGGTGGCTGGTGAAAACGAACAGGGGCGATCGGATCCGGGCGCGATACTTCGTCATGGCTTCGGGTGCGCTCCAGATTCCGAAGCTTCCCGGCATCCCCGGCATCGAGGCGTTCAAGGGGCATTCCTTTCACACGAGCCGCTGGGACTATGCCTACACCGGCGGGACGTCGCTTGGCGATCTGACGAACCTCACCGACAAGCGGGTTGGGATCATCGGGACCGGGGCGACGGCGGTCCAGGCCGTGCCGCATCTCGGCG
>JBMOIB010000219.1:0-3892 GCA_049317545.1 Caulobacterales bacterium
GCCGCTCGCCAGAAGGTTGAAGCCGCCGCTCTTGAAGCCCTTGGTGACGCCGAAGTACGCCATCACGTCCGCATTCGGACGGTACTGGATCTGGGCCTGCGGCGTGAAGGAATCGAAATCGGCCGACACGCGCCGCGTCGTCGCGGCCAGCAGGTTCGTCGCGACCCCGCTTTTTTCCTCGTGATTGAAGCGACCGCCGATCAGGGCCGACCACTTGTCGCTGAAGTGATACGTGGCCTGGCCGAAAACAGCGCGCGCTTCGCCGTCGCTTTCCGTATTCGCGCGCGCAAACGGGCCGGGCGCGAACCAATTGATGAATTGCGAGCCCTCGTCCTTGTAAAGGAAGAGCCCCAAGGTCCAATCCAACTTGCCCGGATTGGCGTTGAAGATCTGGATTTCTTGCGAGACTGATTTCACCTCGGTCGTCGACGCGAAGGTCTCGTTGAAATCGCCAGTGAAGTCATAGTCGAGCGCGTCGCTCGCATCATACTTCGACGCGCCTGTGATCGCCTTGAGGCCGATCCCGCCAATCGTCCAGTTCAAAGTGGCGCCGTAGATGTCGGCGTCGCGCTTGCTGAATACCGGCGAGTCGAGCCGGATCTTGCGGCCGTCGATGCGCTGCAGGTTGGCGGGCACGACGAGGCCGTAGAAATTGTCCGGGAACTTCTTGAACGTCGCATCGGTCGAGATGCCGTAGCCCACCGTCCCGTCGTCGCGACCGGTCTGCGCCATGAGCGTCAAGTCGGCCTTCGCGCTGAGTTGGAAGCGCACCTGCCCGCGCAGCGCAAGAAAATCCTGCGCGTCGAGCTTGTTGCCCTTCAAAACGTTGGTCGTGAAGCCGTCGTCTTCGACGTAGCTCGCGGCCAAGCGCGCCGCGACGGTTTTACCGCCGAGATTTACCGCACCCTGCGCGCGTTTGAGATTGAATGACCCGGCGCCGACGAAGCCTTCAAATCCATACCCCTCTTCCGGGGCGCGGGAAATGACATTGATGGCGCCGCCGGTGGCGTTGCGACCATAGAGGGTGCCCTGCGGGCCTTTGAGCACTTCGACGCGCTCCACATCGAACAGATCGGTCAGGATCATGCTCGATTGGGGAAGGTAGACGCCGTCCAGATGCACCGCGTTCGACGGATCGGAACCGACGCTGCGCACATTGTTTGAAACGCCGCGGATGGCGACGTTCGTTTCGCGATTGCCGAACGAGATCGCAAGACCCGGCACCAATTGCTGCAGATCAAACGAGCTCGTGACGCCGGAGGCGGCGAGATCGGACGCGCCGAGCGCCGTCACCGAAGCCGCCACGTCCTGGATGGATTGTTCGCGCTTCAATGCGGTGACGACGATTTCGTCTGGCTTCGCCGGCGCGGGCGCCTGCGCCAACGCGGGGCTGATCGAAAGCGCCAACAAGGCTGCCGAAGCCGATGTGATGCGGGATGATTTCATTGGGCTTACCCTCCGGTTGAGAAAAGCTTTACCCAATCCGGCAAATCGTCAAGGACATTTTCTATTTTGGCAAGTTTGTACGAAGGCGTGCCTGCAGGGCCACACGCGCGCTCCGCGTTAGGTCGAAGTTTTCATCAGGCGAGCGCGCAGGCCGACGGCGAGCGCAAGCGTCGCAATACCCATAGTCGCCAGCACGATCAGGAGGCTGAGGGCGAGTGCGTCGCCCCCACGTCCGATCGTTTCGTTGAGGAGCGCGACCGAGGTTGGACCAAAGCCAAGTCCAACGCCGATGCCGAGGCATACCGACAAAGCCGCAGCCAAGGCGCGTGAGCGATCGGTGACGAGGTCCTGCAAGGCCACAGCGCAAATGACGTAGCCGATGTTGGCGAACATCTGCCAAATCGCGAACGCTCCAACCGCCGCCCAGGAAAACGGAACGAGCAGCAGGACCGCCGAACTCACGAGCCCTAGCGCGCACCACCCTAGAACGCCTGCGCGCCCGGCAGCGCCGCGCGCCGCATGCGCACGATCGCTCCAAAGGCCGCCGATCCAAGCGCCGGCGGTGCCGGCGACAAGTGCGGTCAGCCCAAGATATTGCCCAGCCGCCCCGGCGCCGATCTTGTAGGTGCGCGTCAGGAGCGCAGTCTGCCATGTGGTGTAAGCGAAATCAGCGAGCGCCAAGGACGCGCCGGCCAGCAGCACGAACCATAAGGTCCCGCGCAGCCGCCAAAGCGCCGCAAAACCCCCGCCCCCCTCGGCCTTGGGATCAAAGCGCCGCTGGGGCTCTTTGAACATGCCCAGGAGCGGCAGGAACGCAAAGCCGATAATCCCGAAGATGAGCACGACCTGACGCCAGTCGGCCATGCCGCCGATAAAGGGCGCGCCAGCGAATGCGCCGGCTTGCGCCCGCTCCAGCATCAAGCCGCCGCCACTGAACGCCAAAGACGTTCCGACCGTCGCGCCGAAGTAGGTGAGCGCGATCGCGCGCCCGCGTTGCTCGGGCCGCAGGAAATCGCAGATTAGCGAAATGCCGGCCGGGCCAAGCATCGCTTCGCCAAGTCCGATCAAGATGCGCGCGGTCAAAAGGCTGGTGAGGTCGGTGGCGAGACCGAAAGCCAAGGCGCCGATGCCCCACAGCGTGACGCCAACAAGCAGTAGACCGAGACGATGCGTGCGGTCGGCGAGCCAACCGCTTGCCAATGTCGTCGCCGCATAGGTCAGCGCGAACGCAGTCTGCAGCGTGCTGAACTGAACGTCGCTGATGGCGATGTCGCGACGGATCGAGTCGACCAGAACCGCTGGCAGATATCGGTCGATGAACGACACGATCGTGGCGCCGGTGAGCACAACGACGAACGCGAAGGCTAATCGCGATCCAGGCGCAGGCGCGAGCCTCAGATCCAGCCTCGCCTCCCAAGCGAATGTCCGGCCAACAAGGAAAATACCTTTCCGGATTGGAAACATGGTTGACTGGCGCAGTCTCCATTGTCAACGTCGTGGTCTTGAGAGCCGGACCGCGCATGAAACTCTTTGTCGCCGGGCTGCTTACCGAGACCAACAGCTTCGCATCCTGCCCGACGGGACTTGCCGCGTTTGAGGCGGAAGGCCTTCGCCGTGGCCCGGCCAGCGCCGCTGATCCACTGGGCATGGCCGCAGCACTCGAGGCCGTGCGCCGGACGGCGATTGCGCAAGGATGGACGGTTCACGAGGGGCTGCTCGCGGCCGCGCAATCAGGCGGCCCGGTCGTCGGTGAGGCCTACGCAACCTTGCGCGACGAAATACTCGCCGATCTCGCCGCCGCAGGCCCGGTCGATGCGGTTGTGCTGCTGCTGCACGGCGCGATGATGGCTGACGGCTGCGACGATTGCGAAGGTGATGTCTTGCAGCGCGTACGCGCGCTCGTGGGACCACGGACGAAAGTAGCGGCGGCGCTCGATCTCCATTGCCATCTCACTGCAGCGATGTGCGCGCATGCCGACTTGATCGTCGCCTACAAGGAATATCCGCATATCGACATTCCAGAAACCGCAGCACGCGCGACTGAACTCGCCATAGCCGCGGCGCACGGGCGCATCCAACCGCACATCGCCGTCCACGACTGCCGCATGATGGGCCTCTGGCCTACGAACCGCGAACCGCTGCGCGGCTTCGTGCAGAGCCTGCGCGACCTCGAGGGCGAAGATGGCATCCTCTCGATTTCCTTGGGCCACGGCATGAGCTACGCGGATATGGCCGAAGCCGGCGCAAAGCTGTGGGTGATCGCAGACGGAGACGCCCGCAAGGCCGCAGATTTGGCCGGCGCTCTCGGCCGGAGGCTCTTTGAGCTCCGGGAGGCGATAAGTACGCGCTACACGCCACTGGCCGAGGCGATTGCGACCCTCGAGCGCTGGGACGGCGCAAAGCCGCTCGGGCTCGCCGACGTCGCCGACAATCCAGGCGGCGGCGC
>JBMOIB010000220.1:0-3883 GCA_049317545.1 Caulobacterales bacterium
CTCAACGTCCTCAAGCACCAGTCGATCCATTTTCAGGTGCGTTACGAAGATGCGCCTTTGCAGAACTTCACGGTCGGCATGGTCGGCGTGACGTTCCGTCTGCCGAGAGGCTGAACCCATGACGCTTCTTGAGCAGCCAATCCGCCCGGCGAAACCGGCGGCCGTCGAAGGCAGCGCGCCATCTGCGTCGCCTTTTGGGGCGCCGGAAAAGTCGCCGGACATGTTTCTCCTCATCTTCAGCGCCTGGGTGCTGTCGGTGGTGTGGTTCGGGCCGCGGATGTGGTCGCTCACGGAGCTGGCCACGTCGGCCGGCGCGCTGGTCTCGATCGTCTATTTCGTCGTGTTCGCGCAGATCGCGTGGCTCTACGGCTTCTACAATGTCGGCGTCGTCGTGTTCGCCGCGATCAACGCGCGGCGCCCTGCGGAGCCGAAGCCTCCGGCTTTGGTCGATGCGCCGGCTGTGGCCGTGCTCTACACGACCTGCGACGACTTCGTGGAGCGCTCCGCGGAATCCTGCGTGCTTCTCGACTACCCGAACTTCCACGTCTATGTGCTCGACGATAGCCGAACGGACGCGGCGCGGGCGCGCGTCGATGCGTTCGCAGCGCGCCATCTCAAGAGCGTCACGGTGGTTCGGCGCACAGACCGCCGTGGCTTCAAGGCCGGAAATCTCAACCACGCGGTCAAGAACGTTGCGGCCGAGCCCTTCTTTGCTGTCGTCGACGCAGACGAAATTCTCCCGCCGAACTTCCTCACCGACCTCGTGCCGCATCTCGTGCACAACGACCGCTGCGGTTTCGTACAGGCCAACCACCGCGCGCGGCCGGATGCGGAAAGCAAACTCGCCCGCGATCTCGGCGTGGGCATCGACATCCACTGGAAGTGGTACCAGCCGCTGCGCAATCGCTTCGGCTTCGTGATGTTCCTGGGACACGGCGCCGTGCTGCGTCGCGCCAGCTGGGAAGCAGTCGGCGGCTTTCCCGAGCTCGTCAGCGAGGATCTGGCCTTCGCGATCGCGATCGGCGAGCACGGCTATCATGGTCGTTTCGTCGAGGACGTCGTTTGCCTCGAAGAGTTCCCCGAGACGGTCCGCGCCTTCCGCGTTCGTCACGTGAAGTGGACGCGCGGGACATGCGAATTCCTCCATCACTGGATGGAGCCGCTCCTGCGGGCCAAGCGCGTAACAACCGTCGAGAAGCTCGACATTCTCTTCCCGACGCTGAATCTGCCGCTGACGTTTTTCTTCTTCCTGTTCATGATCAATGCGGCCGTGTTCTTGCCGATGTTCCTCGGCGACGTGCGCCCGATCACGTTCGTGCTCGCAGGTCAGGAATTCGTCGCGCCCGTGCTGACGTTCAAGCCGGGCGTCGAGCGGATCTTCGGGATCGATTTCTATCTGATTACGCTGCTCACGATCGTCGCGCCGATCCTGTGCTTCATCATCGAACTCGCGAAGAAGCCGATCCGCCTGGCGCGCTTTCTCGCGGATTCAACCGCGCTCTACGCCGCCTTGAGCCCGCTCTCCTTCATCGCCGTCGTCGGATATCTGTTCATGCGCAAGGCGCAGTTCCTCGTCACGGGGTCGACGGCGCAGACAAGTTCGGCCGCCCCAGGCTCGCTCAACGCCTTCTGGTCCCGCACGCACCCCGACTACCGTGGCGTGCAGGCCTTCGAAATAGCTATGGGCGCCGCGTTCCTCGTGACCGCGATCGCTACATTCCAGGTCAGCTTCTCCGGCGTTGCGCTGGGCTTCATGACCTTGCCGCTGATGCATCACCAAGGCTGGAAAATGGGGCTTTCGCGCAGGATCGTCTGGGCGCCGTTCGTCATGATGATGGTGGGCATCGCGCTTGGCGCCTCCAGCGTCATGGGACTGCCCGCCGTGTTCTTCGGCTTCGGGTTCCATTTCTGATCAAGGGTGCGGCGGCGGTTCAAGCCACCGGCGAACACAATTCCACGAGCGAGCCGTCCGGGCACCGGACGTAGGACACCCATTGGCCCCAGGGCTTCTGCGCCGGCGCCGTAATCTCGCGCGCGCCCTGCGCGAGCGCACGGCCATGCGCCGCGGTGACGTCGTCAGTTACGAGCGCGATTTCGACGCCAAGTGGCTTTGCCGATTGGCCGGCATAGACGAAGCCCTCCGGCGAATGGGTTTCCGCGAGCGCGTGCGCCGCGAAGGCGAGGGTCGTGGCGCCGGTGTCGAGTTCGCCATAGTCGCCTTCCGGCGTCAGCATCCGCCGCTTCAGGTCGAATGCGGCTTCATAGAAGGCGAGCGAGGCCGCGACGTCGGCGACATAGACGATGACGTATCCAAGTTTCATCGATGGCTCCGTGCGCGCTGCGGCGCGCGACCCCGGACATTAACGACTTTTCGTCTTGTGATTAGTGCATGAGGGCGAGACAGACCGTGTTGGCTTCGCTGCAAGGCTCGACGGCGCGGCTCTGGCCCCGGACGCTCGATGTTCACCCAAAAGGCGAGCGGGCTCGCGCTTCCCAGCCCGGCGAAATAGTTTATTCCATAACCGCCGCGAATTTTTCGCCTTCGCAGGCGGCGGGCAAGGGGACGCGCCGGATGGCGATCGGCCGGGCCAAGTCGGGGATCATGCGCGCGCTCGCTCTGCTGGCGTTCGCGGCCCTGTTGACGCGCGCCCTTGTGCCGGCGGGATACATGATCGCGCCGTCGGCCTCGGCGGGATCAGTCCTCGTTACTTTCTGCTCGGAACACGGCGGCGAACTGGTGGTGGATCTCGCCACCGGTGCGCTCTCGCCAGCGAAGGCGACAAAGAACGAGTCCGGCGAGAAAAAAGCCGGCAAGGCGCAACCGCCGTGCGTGTTCGCCACGGCTGCGCCGCTGGCGCCTCCGGAAGCTGCAGTCGGCATTCTCGCTCGCGCATCGGCTTTCGATGCGGCCCCACCTGCGCCGCTGGGCCTCGCGCCTGGCCGCGGCCTCGCCGCGCCGCCGCCCTGGGCCACCGGCCCACCGCTCTCCATCTGAACGCGCCTCGCGCGGCCCTAGGGCCGTGCGTTTGCGCGCCTTGACGCCTGTCTCGCGCGCCGCCGCTTCGGCGTCGCCGCGCTGTCCGTCGATTTCAGATCATCGAGCACCCGTCATGACCAGCCTTCGCATCAATGCGCTGTTCGGCGTCGTCGCCGCCGCGCTGTCTCCGCTTTCCGCCGCCGCCGCCGACAACGGCCCAGAGGCGCCCGCCGCCGTCGCCGACGACATCATCGTCACCGGCAAGGCCCCCGACATCACCAGCCGCCCGTCCGGCCAGACGCTGACCAGCGTCGGCCGTGAGCGCATTGAAGGCCAGCCCGCCTTCCAGATCGGCGACGTCCTTGCGTCCCAGCCCGGCGTGACCTTCGCCTACGGCAACGGCCCCCGCGACATTTCTCTCAGCGTGCGCGGCTCGAATGCCCGCAACACCTTCGGCGTGCGCAACGTGCAGGTCCTCGAAGACGGCTTCGCGATGACCCAGCCGGACGGCCTCGCCCGCACTGACCTCGTCGATCCGCATGCCTACGCCGGGATCGACGTCGCGCATGGCCCGGCGTCGGCGCTCTACGGCAATTACGCGACGGGCGGGGCGATCCTCTTCCGCACGCGCAGCGGCAAGGACATCGACGGCGTCGAACTCGCCGTCGATGCGGGCTCAGACGGCTACCTCAACACCTTCGCCGCGCTCGGGCGCGCCAACGACATGTTCGACGGCTCGGCCTTCCTGTCCTACGTGACGGGCGACGGCTTCACCCAGCATACCGCCTACCGAACGGGCACCGTGAACGCCCGCGCAGTGTTCAAGGTCTCGCCGCGTGATCGCATCGTCGTGAAGCTCGTCAACAACGACCTGCGCACCGATCTTTCGATCCGCCTGTCGCAGAA
>JBMOIB010000221.1:0-3874 GCA_049317545.1 Caulobacterales bacterium
AGGCGCCGCGGCGGCCCGGATTGACGAGGTTTTGGGCGCCGCCGGGACTTCGCGCCGCGGCGCTCATGGCAGACAGGCGCTATAGTCGAGTCGGTCGCTAGATTGGCGGCTATCGAAACAGTCCGCGCGCGGACGTTTCCATCGCTTGAAGGAAGCCCATGATCCGCATCGTTCTTTTCGCCGCGCTCGCCGCTCTCGCCGGACCGACCGAAGCCCTCGCCAAACCCGGCGCCGCGCCGCCGCCGGCGATCAAGCGCACCGTCGATCCGGCGGCCAAGATTCCGATCGCGGCTTCCGTGACCGTACCGGCCGGGATGGATCTGGTGTTCGTCTCGGGCATGCTGCCGGCGGTCGTGAACGAAGCCGCGCCGGCGGGGTCGATCGAGGCCTATGGCCCCGACACCAAAACGCACGCGGTCTCCGTTCTCGCGCGCGTCAAAGCCGCGTTGGCGGCCGAGGGGCTGACCTTCGCCGACGTCACGACCGCGCGGGTGTTCCTGATCGGCGATCCGAAACTCAACGGCCGGATGGACTTCGCCGGCTTCAACGAGGCGTTCAAGACCGAGTTCGGCACCGAGGCGCAACCGAACCGCCCCGCGCGCACGGTGATCCAGGTCGTTGCGCTGCCGGCGCCGGGCGCTTTGGTCGAGATGGACGTGATCGCCGCGAAGTCGAAGTGAGCCGCGGGCGCGTCCGGCCGACCTAGTCGATCGGGCGCGCGATGCGGAAGCCGAGGTCGGCGGTGCGCTGGTCGGGATCGGCGCGGCGGCGGTTGGCGCTGCGCAGATTGGCGATCGGCGTCTTGTAGCTGCCGCCGCGATAGACCCGCTGGGCGCAGGGCGCACGATCAACCGCCATCCCGTCGCTGGGCGCGCCGGCATAGCTCGCCACATAGCAATCGGCGACCCATTCCGCGGCGTTGCCGGCCAGTTCGTGCAGGCCGAACGGATTGGCAGGCAGAGCGCCGGCGTCCTTCGTCGCGGTCGTCGCATAGACCGCATCGGCGGCCTTCGGCGCCTTGCCGCCGGCGTACGGCGTCGTCGAACCGGCGCGCGCGACATATTCCCATTCCGCTTCGCTCAGCAGGCGATAGGCGCGCCCCTGGTGCTGGCCGTTGAGCCAGCGCAGATAGGCCTGCGCGTCGTTCCACGACACGCCGATCGCCGGTTTGCCGCCGCGGCCGAAGCCGCGGTCCGGCGGATAGAAGCCCGCGCAGCCGCCGCCGTTGGCGCAGGCGTCCCATTCGGCGAAGGTGATCTCGGTCTTGGAGACCGCGAACATTTTCAGCGTCACGTCGCGCTGCGGGCCTTCGTCCGGGAACCGGCCTTTTTCCTTGTCGGGCGAGCCCATGAGGAAAGCGCCCGCCGGGACGACGACCATTTCCGGGCAATCCGGACAATCACGAAACGTATCGCCGGCCTTAGGCGGCGGCGCAACGACCGGAGCCGGCGCTACGGGCGCCGGCGCGGGAGCTGGCGCTGCGACGGCCGCGGGCGGCGGCGCGCTCGCAACGGCCTGCGAGGCTTGCAGGCCCGGCATTCCCGGAAGCTTCGCCATCAGGCCGGAGCGCTTCGCCATGTCGAGGCCCTGCGGCGCATAATAGACGCCGGCGCCGATGAGACCGACGACCAAAGCCAGAGCGGCGTAGCGGCGCACGCGGCGACGCATCTGCACGCGCGGCGGCAGGATTTCGAAGGTCTCGACCTTCTGATCGATGTTTTCGAGCGGATGGCGGCCTTTCGACTGGAACGCCGCCGACGGCGAATTGCGCGCCATCGAGCGGAACTCGGCCGACACCAGCGCCGTGCCCGGCAGCGCCAGCGACTGCAACCGCGCCGCGACGTTCACGCCGTGGCCGAGAAGGTCATTGTTGGCGGTGACGACGACGTCGCCGATATGGGCGCCGACGCGGATTTCCGGTTCGCCTTTCGGGCGCTTGTCGAGCAGGTCCGACATCGCTCCAAGCGCTGCGCCCGCCGAGGGAAATTCCAGCATGAAGCCATCGCCGGCGGTGTTGAATATCCGCCCGCCATGGGCGGTCGCGACGGCTGCGATCCGGGCGTTCAGGTCCTCGACATGACGCGCGGCGCGCTTCTGGTCGCGCTCCGACATCGTCGAAAACCCGACGACGTCGATGGAGACGATGGACGCCAGCTTGATCTGACGCTCGACGGATTGTTCGGTCACTTTGAACCCCAGTGTGGGGCCGGGTATAGGCCAGTCCGCGAAAGCGCGGCAAGCGCCCTCGCCTGGAACGGGGCCAAACGGGCATTTGGCGCCTAAACGGGGCGCGCCGGCTGCACCAGCGCCTGCAGCGCCGCCGGCGCCTCGATGCGGATGCCCGACTTTCCGATGCTGATCCAGCCCTCCTCGCGCCAGCTTCCCAGCTTGCGATTGACCTTTTCGCGCGAAGCGCCGATGCGGCGGGCGAGTTCGGTCTGCGGCAGCGCCACGAGGCCGCTCGCGCCCGCCTCCTGGAGCAGCACCCGCGCCAACCGTCCGCCCAGATCGAGGAGCGCGGCGCTTTCCAGGGCAGAATCCGCGTGCCGAACCCGCTGCGACAATTCCACGGCGAGCGCCAGGAGCGCGTCCGGCTCGCCTTTCAGTGCATGCAGGATCGCCTCGCGTCCGATCCGCATCAGCCGCGTGCGCCGCACGGCGGTCGCGTCAGCCGAGCGGCCGCCGCCGTCGAGCACCGCCATCTCACCGATCACCGCGCCCGGACCCAGCGCCGCGATCCGCACCATCCGCCCGTCGGCCGTTGCCGTGCTGATCTCGATTTCGCCTTCCAGAACGATGAACAGCGCCTCGCCCGGATCGCCCTTATAGAAGAGCGCCACGCCGGGCTGAATCGAGACGGAGACGCCGCCAGCTGTCAGCGCGGCGCGGGTTTCGTCCGACATGCGCGCGAAAAACGTCGAGCGCGCGAGCGCCGCGACCGCGGCGTCGATGGTCCTGGCTGTCGGCGCACGTTCGCCCATGGCCGTCCCCGGTTCGCGCTCCCAGACTGCGGCGCGCCCGTGCGGCGCGTCGACCCTGGGGCCAAGCCCCGGTAGGTCACGGCCGACGGCGGCGGTCAAGCCGGGCGCGAAGGTCGCGTATTCGCGCTGCGCCCGGCGGACGGCGAAATCAAAATCCGGCGCCCGCATTTCAGGCGACGATGCCGGCCGCGGTGGTCAGGAACGGAACCGCGACGGCGGCGAACAGGACGGTCGCGAGGGCGAGGGAAGCGAAGCGGATCATGGCGGTCTCTCCGGTCTTGGGGCCGCGCTTGGCCCCGCGTCGATGAAGAGACCCTACCCCCGGGCGCCCCGGCCGGCTGTGACGCGCGTCACAGGTCCGCGCGGCCCGGGAGGGCGCGGCGTCGGTTCGCGGCTGTGGATTGAGAGAAATGGCGCGAGTGACGGGGCTCGAACCCGCGACCTCCGGCGTGACAGGCCGGCGCTCTAACCGACTGAGCTACACCCGCGCGACCGGCGCACGCGCCGGGAGCGGGCTGGCATAAGGGAAGCCCCGGGCGGGGTCAAGCGCGGCCGACGCGCCGCGCGCCATCGAGCCCGGTGTTAAACAAGTGCCACGCAGCGCCGCTACAAGGCCCGTCCAGCCGGCAACGCCGAACGCCCGCGCGGAAGCGGGCCGCCGCCGGCCTTCGAGGGGATGACGATGAACCAGATGATCGCAACGCGCCGCTTCGTATTGGCCGCCGGCGCCGCGCTTGCGGTCGCCCGCCCGGCGTTCGCGGCGCCCGCCCTGCCGATCGCGCTCTCCGCGACCCGCCTTGACGCCAACAAGGTCAAGATCGCCTGGACGCCGACGTCCGCGCCGCTCGACCTGTTCGTCGGCGCCGATCCCGATGCGCCGCGCGCCAAGATGA
>JBMOIB010000222.1:0-3871 GCA_049317545.1 Caulobacterales bacterium
TTTGCCGCTCGGGGAGGGCCTCGCCATTGATCCAGACATTGGGCCCATAGGCGCAAACCACGTCTCCGGTCGTCGCGGCGATGCGCTTCAGGAAACGGTTTCCGGGTTTGGTGAACGACCGTGTCGCCGCATAGTCCGGGGCCACCTCGATTGCGCGGACGGTGACGATGGCGCCGGGCCCGATAGCGGCGGATGTGCGCAGATAGACCCCGACCGGCATCGACGGCGTGCCGTTGTACAAGGCGACGTCGCCGGTCCTCAGCGCCGCATAGAGGAGGGCTGCGCAGGCGGAGAAGCCCACGATCAAAAGGGGATACAGAGGAACGGTGCGGGCCATCGCCAGCGGGGGAAGCAAAGCGCGCGCCGTTAAGCGGTGAGACGTATTGCGCGACTCAACGGGTTCAGGATCCTTGAGACGAGTAGCCGCCGATGAACTACGCCACGCTGCAGTTGACTATGGACATAGACGGCAAGGTGACGGCTCGCCTCGCCGGCCCGAACGGCAACGTGCCCTATGACCTCGCGGTGATCGCGGATGACCTTGCCGACGCGCTCAATGCTGGCGGCCTGAACGGGCTTCGGTAACGCCTCAGGCAGATCGAGCGAGAATGCCATCGCGAACCGCCAAGGTCGTGAACCAGGCCGTTAGACCTGCTTGCCCCCTACCGCTTCCGCGCCGCTCCATTCCCGGTACTTGGCCTCAAGGCGACCAAAGATCGTATTGGCCGGCTTCGTTCGGCCGGCATCGGCGTCTGCGAGCCCGCGCCCAATGGCGGCGTCCAGGGCCGCGATGCACGCCTGCCGCGGCTCGCCTGATGGGACGTGCTCTGCGAGGAAGGCCTCGAGATCGTGGTCGAGGGCAGCGTCATCCATTGCTCTGTACCCGGATCACATCGGTCTGGGCGAAGTCATCGCCCTTGAAGAGCAGCGGCGCCCTGCGCTTTTGGGCAAGGGCGTAGGCGAAACAATCGCCGAGATTGAGTTTGGCGGGCGATGTGCGTCCGAACCTTGCAAATGCGGCGACGGCCGCGCGGACGTCGTCGAGTGTCGAGGGCGGCACAACGATGGCGAGGGCTGAGATCAGGGCGTCCGCTTCGGCGGCCCCTGCCGCGCCATAGAGGCTTTGCGCACGGGCGAGGACTTCCCAGGCGTTGATCGGCGCGATCTCCGCCTCCGGCGCCGCCGCCAGGATCTCCAGGAATTCCTCGCGTTCTGGCTCTCGAAGATAAATTGCGAGAATGGCCGACGCATCGACGACGATCACGGCCCTTTTTCCCGGGGAAAGCCTTCGGCGTCGTACAGGTCGACGTCGCTCAGCGCGACGCCGGCCTTTGGCAAAGCATCGATCCGGGCAATGACTTCGCGCGCGCGTTTCATGCGGTCGTTTCGCGCTGCGACCGCCTTGGCGTCTTCTTCGGCGAGACGCTGCCGCACTGCGTCCGCGATGACCTCCGTCATCGTCAGGCCAAGCCGCTCGGCAAGAGCGCGGACATCGCGGACGACGTCTGGGTGGCGGATTTGGATGGGCGCATCTGTCATGATGGGTTCGATTCTATCATGACGAGAATGGATGGGGAAGGGCGGCAAGATCGTCGTAGGAGGCTACGGGGCTCGGTACTCAAAGCCAGTCGCAGGATTGCGCGGTCAGCTTTCGACGCGGTCGCTTCACGCGCTGCGAACGTTGGCCCGCAGCCAAGCTGCAAACTCGGCTTCGCCGGCCTCGCCCGAAGCGAGCGCCAAAACCGCCGCCGTTGCGTCTGCTTCTCCAGCGATCAGGTCGAGCCCATTCGTCTTCAGGAAGATGTAGGCCGCCAGAAAACCCGTCCGCTTGTTGCCGTCGACGAACGGGTGATTGCCGACGATCCCGAATGCGTAGGCGGCCGCAAGCGCGCACAGATCGCTGTCACCGTAAGCGTGAAGGTTTATCGGCCGCGCCAGAGCCGACTCGAGGAGGGCGTCGTCTCGAACCCCTGCCGGTCCGCCGTGCTCAGCAAGCAGCATGTCGTGAACTGCGAGCACGACGCCTTTCAGCAGCCAGACCGGCTGGGTCACTTCGCCAATTCGCGCAGGGCATTACGGTATTGCGCCATACCCTCCTGCGCCGCGCGCATCTGTTGATCGAAGTCTGGGTCGTACGGCGTGATCCGCATGGATCCGTCGGGCGCTTCCGTCAGGAACAAGGAATCGCCGTCCTTCACGTTGAGGCGGGTCAGGACGTCTTTTGGCAGCACGACGCCGAGGGAGTTGCCGATAGGGCGGACTTTAACGGTCGTCATACGGGGCCTCGCAGCGCGTTGTGACAGAAGTTATAACACGCGGGTCGCGTGCATCCAAGTCGCCTCCGTGCGGCGCGTGTTTGGCGGACACTGTTCGCGTCCCCGTGTTGGGCCGGTAGGCCTCTGGCTCCCAAGTGGGGAGCCAGAGGCGTCCATGGCGGTCACGCCGCCTCCGCCGTCGCGAGGCCCTTGGAGCGGACCGTGCCCTCGCCGGGCTCGACGGCGATGTAGATCTTGCCGCGCCAGGCCTTGGTGGCCTGGTCCTGCCAGCGATCGTGGCGGAGCTTGCCGGTGATCTCGACGAGGGCGTCCTTGGGGAGCGCCTTGGCGGCGGTCGCGGCCTTGCCGTCGTGGACGTCGACGTTGAAGCGGTCGCGGCGTTGTTCAGGCCCCCTGTGCGAGGAGGCAGGGCGAGCCAGATGCGCCGCAGATCAGACCCCAAGGGTGGCCGAAGTCGCTTTGAACACCGGTCGGGGTCGATTGGGACTACTCTGTCTAAGTTAGTTCGGAAACGGTGGCCGAGGTGCTTCGGACTCCGCCCTTAGGACCCGGCCTAGCCTTCCGGTAGGCTGGTCGCTGGGTTTTCGCGTCCGAGAACGCGCACGATCAGCACGCTGTTCGCTTCAATGCGATAGTAGACAGAGTGCGCCACATAAACGGACCGTCGATAGCCAGCGCGGATGTGATCGACGGCCGGCCACAGCTGCGGGCTCTCGGCGATGATCTCGAAGCGCGCGATCAGCCCGTCAAAATACTGGTCCGCAGCCTTCATCCCGAACCGGTCGATGCCCCAATCATAGAGGCGCTCGAGGTCCGCATCCGCAGCCTCGCTGAGGCGATAGCGGTCATCAGCCATTCCGGGATTTCCGCTTTTTGAGGGCGGCGCGAATCTCCTCGGGGCTGCGCGCGCTGACGCCGCTTTTCTCGCCCTCGATCAGCGCGGCGCGGATGGCCTCGATCTCGGCGCTTTCCTGCTGCGCCCTACGGATCAGGTCGCGCAGCACTTCGCTGTCATTCGTATAGGCCCCGCTGTCGATCTGCGCCTTGATCCAATCGTTCTGGGTATCGGTCAGGGTGATAGTCTTTCGTACCGTGCTCATGGTTGTGGCTTCCTGCGTGTCGATCATCTTACTATTGGTGCAGTATAGCGCGGTTTCGCCTACCCTGAAAAGATTTCCGCCTCGCCCCCATCTTGGGTCGGGGGGCAGCCCGTGGAACCCTTGGCCCTCGCCGCGAGTGGGGGGGGACGAGCGCAAGGTGGCTCGAACGAGGGAGCCCTTCAGGGAGGCGTTGGGAGGCCTTGCGCTTGTGGGGGGCAAGGCCCCTGAGGAACATCGCAGGGATCGATGCCGGATGGCCAAGACGAAGGCCCGGTTTTCGCGAGTCCCACCGAAAAAGGGGGCGCGCCCGAAAAGATTCGAACTCCTGATCCTCAGACTGTCTCGAAACGCGCCTCCATGGCAGGGCCTCCGGCTCCCCAAAGAGAGCCAGAGGCATCCAAGCTCGTCACGCCGCCTCCGCCGTCGCGAGGCCCTTGGAGCGGACCGTGCCCTCGCCGGGCTCGACGGCGATGTAGATCTTGCCGCGCCAGGCCT
>JBMOIB010000223.1:0-3799 GCA_049317545.1 Caulobacterales bacterium
GGCTGCTTTTCCCAGCCGATCTTGAAATTGCCGAGCGAGCGCTGCGCCTGCGCGCCCCAATACTTGTCGGCCTCGACTTGGATAGGGCCAAACGTATCGGTTTCGGTGCGCGTCGCGGACATGGGATCGCCTGCAGCTAAAGGAGAAAGAGGAGACCGCGTTGTAATGGCGGCGCCTCCAGCGGGCAATGTCTGGGGCGGGCTAAGCCATCAGTCCGACACCTAGCGATGTTGCGGATTTTCGAAGGTCTTGATCGAAGGTCGCGAGCCGCGCGCCCAGTCGCAATGCGAGCTCAAGGTAGGCGGCGTCGTAGATCGTCAGCGCGTTCGTCCGCGCGATCAACGTCGTTTCGCCGGTTGCGCGGGTCCAGCAGTCGGCGTCGGTCTTGATGGGTAGAGCCGCCAGAAGGTCGAGACGCGGGCGCACGTCGCCGACAGTGAGGCGTTTTCTTCGGACGGCGACGTTCATGACGTTTGCGACCTCGAACCAAAACAAGCTTGGCACGTGCGCGCCTGAGTTTCGAATAGCGTTGAGGATGGCGTCTCCAGGCGCCGATTGTTCGCTCTCGATGAGCCAGCTGACGGCCACGGAACAGTCGACGACGATAGGCGTCACTTTCGGCCTTCGTCGCGAAGTTCACGCCAGTCCAGGCCATCGAGCGTTACGCCCCGACGCAATTCGCGCAGTCTGGCGATCACGGCGTCGACGTCAGGTTGGTCGTC
The DNA here is from genome assembly GCA_049317545.1 of Caulobacterales bacterium. GTDB lineage: Bacteria > Pseudomonadota > Alphaproteobacteria > Caulobacterales > Aquidulcibacteraceae > REEB506. The sequence goes on from JBMOIB010000223.1 coordinate 723, forward strand.
TGCGGGCGCTTTCGTCAACCGCGCGATGGGCTTGCCATGCTTGGTGATCAGCACCTCTTCGCCGGAGGCCACCCGATCAAGGAGGGAAGACAGATTGGTTTTCGCTTCGAAAGCGCCGACGGTGATCATGCGCGGAGTTTAGACTGGTTGGCGCAACCAGTCAAAACATTCAATCTCGCTCGGGCGCGAGCAGTCGGGCAACCAACTCTGGCGACCGTCTGCGAAGTTTGCCCCGTTTTGGAAGGCGCAGTGGGCCGGTTGCGGCATCGGTCAGCAGCAAGTCTTTCAGCGTAGGCATTTGCTTCTCCAACAAGGGAATGTTCAGCGCATCGCACCGCCGGCGCAAGCCGGTCGCGCCCCAATCTCGCGCCCGCCGCAACGCCCCCTCCCGCTCATGCGCCTCCCGCGCTACATCCCTTGCCCATGACCCCTGCGGCCTATGACGCCCTCGACTGGACCGGCGGCCGGCTCGTCCGCTACGCGAAGGCGGGCGCGACGCTGCATCTTCAGCTTTCCGAAGTGACGAGCCAGGGACGCGTCTACAAGCGCATCCTCGATACGTTCTTCCGGCGCGACTTCCGCGACTGGCGGCCGCGCTTCGGCGACTTCTCGGTGGAGATTCACGTCGAACTTCAGCCGGGGCTTCCCAAGCTCGATCTCGACAACCTCGCCAAGGCGATCCTGGACGGCGTCAAAGGCGCGGTCTTTTTCGATGACTTGCAGGTCGCGCGCTTGCTGGTCGAGCGTCGGGAAGGGCCGGTCGAGCGCGTCCATGTTTCGATCACGCCAATCGCTGCGGTCGACGAGCCGTGACGCACCTGCGCCTCATCTTGATGTGCGCGCTTTCGGCGTTGGGGCTTGCGGCGAGCGCGCCAGCGCCGCGCGGCTGCAGTTCGCAACTCGGACCCGTTTGGGGGCCGGCGCTGTGCAGCGGGGAGGGGCTCGCGACCGTCTGGAGCGTGATGGATCTGCGCGAGCCGCACGATCTCGCCGCCGAGCGCAGCCAGTTCGACGCACGTCTCGCCAATTGCATTCACGGACGCGACGCGCGCGCCCTGGGCGATCGCGCCGCCGCCTTCGCCTGCGTGCGCAACCGCGTCTGGGCGCGGACGCGCGCTTTGTCCGTGCGCGTTGATCCGCAGACCTTTACGGGACGCTGGGTGTTGCAGGCCGAGGGTGTGCGCGGGGAAGCGCGGGTGCTCGCCATCGCGCCCAATCAGGTCGCCGTGGACCTGCGCACCGTGACGCGCAAACGCGGCCATACGTGCGCCCTTCATCTCGATGCGGCCTGGTCGAGCGAGGCCGAGGTCGCCTGGAAGGGGATCATCGAGCCTGGCCATTCGCAGGCTGAATGCGATGTGAGCCTGCGTCGCATAGGGGCCGACACGGTGCGATTGGATTCGACCAGCAAATGCACCTGGATCTGCGGCGCCACCGGGGAATATCGCGGGATATATCGGCTGCAGCCATAAAGTTCGCCGCGCGCCGTGCGGGTGGACGCTACTTGTACTTCGCGAAGGGCGTCGGCATCGCGGTGCCGCTGGCTTTGGCGACGAGGCGATTTTCCTCGTCGTAGAGTTCGCCCTCGGTGAAGGCGATCGTCTTGCCCCAACGGATAACCCGGCCGACGCCGCGTAGACGCCCGCCAAGCGTCGCCGGACGCATAAAGCTCGTCTTCATTTCGAGCGTCGGCGCGACATGCGTCATGCCAGAGGCGACCATGCAGGCGATCGACATCACCTCGTCGAGCATCGCGCACAGATAGCCGCCCTGAATCTGGCGCATCGGATTTGAGAAATCGCCCTTCGCTTCGAACGACGCTTCGACCTCTTTGCGGGCCTGGCTGACGCCAGTGATCTGGAGGCCGAGGAGTTCCGACCCAGGCGGGCGCGAGCGCGCATTCTGAAAGCGCGCGAGGATTTCGGCGTCGGTCGCCGATGCAGGTTCATTTTGAACTGGGCCCGGCGCCTTTGCCGGATCGTCGCTCACGTCACTTCTTGCGGAAGGCGTCGAGATTGACGACGGCGGCGGGGCCGCCAATCGCCGCCGGCGGCGAATCGAGCGCGGGCGGTTCCTCGGCAGGCGCTTCGATCACTTTGGCGGGCGAAACAACCTCTTCAGCGGCGGAATCGAACTGCAGTCCGAACCGGACGGACGGGTCATAGAAGCGCGTGATCGCGAGGAACGGGATGTTCAGCGGGTAGGGCTGACCTTGGAACTTGAGAATGACGCGGAACCGATCCGGGAACACTTCGAGGTCCCAGAACTGATGTTCGAGAACGATCGTCATTTCATCGGGGTAGCGGGCGGTCAGATGCTCGGGGATGATCACGCCCGGCGCGTGCGTGCGGAACGTGATGTAGAAGTGGTGACGGCCCGGCAGACCGCGTCCGCCGATCGCGCGCGTCAGCGCCGACTTCACAACGCTGCGCATCGCGTCTTGCGTGAGTAGGTCATACCCGATCAAATCTTCGGACATGGGCCGTCTCCTCTGCCGCGCGCCACTGGCGACAGGCTTAGCGCCTGAAGCCCGGTAGTCAATTCGCACGGCGCGATAGGCGAGTGGATCATGGTGAAGAACCGGCGTCGCGCGAAAACGCGTGCGCGGGGAATAAAAGCATAAGCGCGTCGGATGCCGACGTGTGATCGCGGCGCGATGCTGAATTCAATGATCGCAAAGCGACGTGAGCGTTCGCATATCGCTGCGCGACGCACGCCAAGTCCCCGGCTTCTGTTGCCAGGCGCCGGGGGGCCCCGCCTAAGGCTGCTAGACCTTAGGGCTTAGTGCGGACCAGTCGCGCTGCTTACGCAGCGAGACGGAGGTCCTGAGCAACGTTGTCGTTGGCAACTATTGCAAACGGCCTGTGACGGGACCACCCGAGCAAAAGCAACGACCTTGAACGTCCGTCGATCCTATTTCGGCCCCATCGCCCGCAACGAACGGGAGTGATGGTGGAGCCGCCGGGCATCGCACCCGGGTCCGATCCGCCTATCTTCGCGCGTTTATCGCCATAGTCCGCCTTGCGGCGGACAGAACCAATGTAAGCGCTTCGCAGGGCGTGCGAAAGGCTTCAGCG
>JBMOIB010000224.1:0-3789 GCA_049317545.1 Caulobacterales bacterium
TGAGAGGCATTTCCGTGCAGTTGATGGCGGAACGCGCCCTTGTCGGTCGCAACACGATCACCCGCCTCGAGCGCGGCGATCCCGGCGTTTCGATCGGCGTCTATGCGACCGTTCTGTTCGTGCTGGGCATGAGCGACCGACTCGCGATGCTTGTTGATCCATCGACAGATGTGGTCGGGCTCGCTCAGGCGGACGCGCTCGCCCCCAAACGCCCAAGACGGCGAAAGACGGCCTGAGATGGAACGCGAACTCGAGGTCTGGATCGATCTGGCCGGCACGCCCGTGCGCGTTGGGCGCCTCTTCGTCCGCGCCAAAGCGAACCGGGAAACATCCTCCTTTGCCTATGACCCGTCGTGGCTGAAGCACCCGGCGCGGTTTGCACTCGGACCGTCGCTGATGCTCGCCGAGGGGCAATTCCACTCCGACCGCCCGCTGTTCCAAGCGTTCACGGACGCGGCTCCCGATTCCTGGGGCCAGCGCCTGCTGCGGAAACACGAGCGCAACGACGCCAAGACCAACCGGCGCACGCCCCGAACGATGTTGCAGGCCGACTATATGCTTGGCGTCAGCGACGAAACGCGCATGGGCGCGCTCCGCTTCAAAGACGTGGGCGGGACGAACTTCTTGTCCGCCAGCGCAGAGCCGGTCCCGCCTTTGATCGAGATCGGCCGCCTGCTCAATGCAACTGCGCGCTTCGACAAGGGGTCGGAAACACCGCAGGACCTAGCGCTGGTGCTCGCCCCCGGGACCTCACTCGGCGGGGCTCGCCCGAAGGCGACCGTCCGCGACAAGGATGGCGCGCTGCTGATGGCGAAGTTTCCCAAGGCGGGAGACGACTGGCCCGTGATCCTGTGGGAGGCGGCGACGTTGGACCTGGCCGCCAAGGCTGGGATCGACGTCGCGTCAGGCCGGCTCGAGAAGGTCGCCCGGAAACCGGTGCTGCTCCTGCGCCGCTTCGATCGCGCTGGCGTTGCGCGGGTTCCGTTCCTTTCGGCGATGACGGCGCTCAACGCCCAGGATCACGAGAACCGCCAGCGTTCCTACCTCGAGATCGCCGATTTCATTCGCGTGGAGGGCGCGGCGACGCCGGCCGATCTCGCGCAGCTCTGGCGGCGGATGATGTTCAACGTGCTGGTCTCGAACACCGACGACCACCTGCGAAATCACGGGTTCCTCCGGGCCGAGAAAGGGTGGCGCCTGGCGCCGGCCTACGACATGAACCCGACGCCGACGGACGTGAAGCCGCGGATCCACGCGCTTGCGCTCGACGAGACGGATCCGACAGCGGCGGCCGAAACCTTGCTGGCGATCGCCCCGCGGTTCGGGCTTACGAGCGCTGCGGCCCGCGAGATCGCCGCCGAGGTCGGCGCGGCAGTGTCGGACTGGGCGAGCGTCGCCAAAGCCGTCGGACTCAAGGCGGGCGACATCGAGCGCATGGAGTCAGCGTTCGAACACGAGGACGCCATTAAGGTCCGCAAGCTCGCGACACGTTCTGGATCGGTCGACCAGCCCACGAGGCGACCGGCGAGCACGCGAAAAGCAACCAGGGCACCCGCTCAACCAACCGCACCGCGCCGACGGCCGAGAAAAACCTAAGCACGCCCGACCGACAGTACGCGGAAGCCGGAGGAATAGCGCGAATCCAGACGAGAGATTGGGGGCAAGATAAAATGCGCCGCAGCGTCGAGATCCGCAGCGGCTTGTCTGCACATCTGTTTTTGCGGGTCACCACGGGTCACGACGCAACGAGTTCGGACGATCACGACTTGGAGCGTGCGTAATGGCGAAATGGGATGGCGAAGACCGGCTGAAGGGCTTTTCGGGCAAGTCGCGGCCGACGAAGGACGCGAGCGCTGCACGGTTTCCGCGCGCCACGCTTGGCGGGTCGGGCAAGCGCGATCGCGCCGCCTGGTTCAATCGAAAGACCGGCGCCGGCGCGGTCAAACTTGCGCCCGAGCGCCCCGCGGGAACCCAGCGCGTCATCGTCAAGACGCGCGTGGTCGTGCACGCGAAGGTCGCCGCCGGCGGCGGCGCGGGCGGCATGATGCGCCACACACTTTATGTGGAACGCGACGGCGCGGGCCGTGACGGGGAGAGCGTCGCGGTGTTCGATCGCGAGCAGGACCGCGCCGATGGCGCCGCCTTCGTCGCACGCTGCGAGGACGACCGCCACCATTTCCGCGTCATCATCGCGCCCGAGCGCGGCGACGAACTCGTCAGCCTGCCCGACTACACGCGCGACCTCATGCGCGAGGTCGAGGCAGATCTTGGTACGCGGATCGACTGGATCGCGGCAGAGCACCACGACACCGGCCGGCCGCACGTCCATCTGATCATCCGCGGCGTGCGCGAGGATGGGCGCGATCTCGTCATCCCGCGAGAGTATGTTTCCCACACCTTCCGGCATCGCGCGGAAGAGATCGCCACGCGCGAGCTCGGTCTGCGCCAGGAGAACAGCCTCTCCGAACAGCTCGACCGGGCCAACGAGCGCGCGGCAAGCCTCGATCGCTTCACGCATCTCGACCAGACGATCCTCGAGCGCGCCCGAGAGGATCACGTCCGCATCGCCGATCTGCCCGAGGGCCACCGCGAGCGCGCGCCCCATGTTCAGCGGCTGAACCACCTCGAACAGCTCGGCCTCGCCGAACGCACCGCGCCCGACCAATGGCGGATCAATCCTGACCTCGAGAACCGCCTCGTCCGCCTCGCCGACGCTGGCGACCGCGACCGGGCGACCGCCAGGCAGCTTGCCCGCGAGGGTCGCGGGCTCGAGCCGCACAGGACGCGCGAGCTCGAGGACAGCCACTCGACGCACCGCGCCGTCGGCCGCCTTGTCGGATTCGAACCTCTGGGAAACCGCCAGGACGGACCGATGCTCGTCGGGATCGAGGGCGTCGACGGAAAGTTCTGGACTGCGCGCGTCGGCCGGCAAGACGAACTCCGCGGGCTCAATGGCGTCGGACGCGGCGCGATCGTCTCGATGCGTCGCGCCGCACCAGACCTGCGCCCATCGGATCGCACGATCCTCACGATCGCCGGTGAGGAGCGGGTCTATTCCGCCGAGCTGCACAAGGAGATGATCCCCTCGGACCGCGAGAAGTACATCGACATGCACGTCCGCCGGCTCGAAGCGCTGCGCGAGCGCGGAATCGTCGAGCGCACGCGCGACGGCCAATTCCATCTGCCGGCGGACTATTCCGAACGTGTGCTGCGCCTCGAAGGCAGCGGCGCCCGCGAGAGCGCCAAGGTCGAGCTTTTGGATCCGCACTCGATCGAGCTGCAGGCCAGGTACCATGGACCAACCTGGCTCGATCGCGCCCTCACCAATCAGGTCGACCGCACGCATTTCGGCCGCGAGAACTTCGGCGCCGAGATCGACCGCGCTGTGAAGACGCGGCTCGAGACGCTCGTGTCACTGGGCGCCGGCGTTCGGCAGGAAGGCGGGCGGGTCGGCCTTCCCGAAGGCTGGCAAAACAAGCTGGAGCGCATCGAGCGCGAGCAGATGCTGCACAAGATCGAGCAGGACACCGGCCGCGTCGCCCACATCGCTCGCGACGGCGATCGCGTCGCCGGCGTGTTCGTGAGTCGCATCCACGCCGCCGAAAAGAGCTACGCCCTTCTCGTCCACGACCGCACCGCCACCCTCGTCCCCTGGCGGCCGGACATGGACCGCGCGATCAATCAGTTCATGGCCGGCCAGGTGAACGGGCGGACGATGGACTTCAAGTATGGGAAGGGCGTGGAGCAGGCGTTGAAGCGGGATTTGGGGCGGGGGTTGGATCGGTGAGG
>JBMOIB010000225.1:0-3763 GCA_049317545.1 Caulobacterales bacterium
CGCGATTCGCGCGCGCTGCGCGGGCAGATCACGTTCGGGCGCACGCTCGGCGGCGGCTGGCGGCTGCAGGCGACTCCCTTCGCGCGTTCGATCGACGCCGATCTGCTGCTTCATTTCTTCCCTTCGCGCGCGCTCGAGGAAAGCGCCCAGCGCGGCGGCGGCGTCCTGACCGCGCTGTATTATGATCCGAACCCGGATCTTTCGATTGCGGCCGGCTTCGATGTCGACGCCACGCGCGCCACGCTGCGCGAGACGCAGGCGCGCGCAACGCAACCCGCCGGCTACGTCAGTGGCCTTCACTATGATTACGCCGTCGACGCGCGGGTGCTGGCGCTCTACGCGCAGGCGAACTGGGCGTTCAGCCCGGGCTGGCGGATCGTGGCCGGCGCGCGCGGCGAACGCGCGACGTTCGACTACGACAATCGTGCGCCGACCGGCGATGTCGGCCGCTTCCGGCGCGCCGCAGATCGCAAAGACCGGTTCGAGACGCTGACGCCCAAGCTTGGCCTCATCCGCGAATTCGAGCAGGGGTCCGCTTGGCTAAACTTCGCCAGCGGCGCCCGCGCGCCGCAGGCCGCCGACCTTTATTCCCTGCAGACCTTGCAACGACCCGGCGAGCAGAAGGCCGAAACGATCGACAGCGCAGAGCTTGGCGTGCGCACTACGATCGGCAAGGCGCGGTTGGAAGCGGCGCTCTACGCCATGGAGAAGGACAACGCCGCTTTCCGCAACGCCGACGGCTTCACTGTGCCGTTCGCGCGCACGCGGCATCGCGGCGTCGAACTCGGCGCCGAGGTCGAAACGACCGCGCGCCTCTCCTTGGCGGGCTGGATCAGCTACGCGCAGCACACCTATGCCTTTTCCGATCCGTCGACGCGGGCCGGGGAGAGCATCCGCAACGGCGACGACGTCGACAGCGCGCCGCGTTGGCTATGGAACGCGCGCGCGCTCTGGAAGCCGCATGAGCGGGTCTCCGGCGAACTCGAATGGATTCATATGGGCCGCTATTTCACGAATGCGGCCAACACGCGCGCTTATCCAGGTCATGACGTGTTCAACGTCCGGGTTCGGACGACGCTTTCGCCGCACGTTGATCTCGCTGTTGCGGTGCGCAACATCGCGGACGAGGCGTACGCCGAGCGGGCCGACTTCGCCTTCGGCGTCGATCGCTACTTCCCCGGCGAACCGCGCACATTGAGCGTCAGCCTCGCGCTGAAGCGCTAGCGCGGCTCGAGCACCTCGCGCTCTTCGGCGATGTGCTCCAGCTCGGTGAGATCGTGCGGCGCATCCGGCGGCTGGCGGGTTGCGAGCATCAGCACGCAAAGTCCCGCAACGGCGGACAACGCTGACCCGCCGAGCACGCCGAACCGCACCGGCGCCGCGAGCGCTGGGTCTTGGAAGGCCAGCGCGCCGACGAACAGGCTCATGGTGAAACCGACGCCGGCGATCATCGCGACGCCGAGCATTTCCGCGATTGATCCCGGCAGGCGCCGCTTCAGCACGTAGGCTGCGAGGCAGGTCATCGCGAGGATCCCGATCGGCTTGCCGAGCGCAAGGCCGAGCGCGACGCCGACCGAGACGGGGTGTCCCAGTTCCGCAAGACCGACGCCGGCCAGCGAAACCCCGCCGATCGCCAACGCAAACAGCGGCATGATCCCCAATTGCACGACTGGTTTCAGAGCATGTTCGGCCGCGAGCAGGGGCGAACGCCCGTCGCTGCGGCGCATCGGAACAGCGAGCGCCGTCAGCACGCCGGCGAGGGTTGGCGACACGCCGGATTTGGCCATCGCCGCCCAAAGCGCGAAGCCGAGGGCCCAATAGGGCCAAAGCCGCTTCACGCCTGTCCAGTTGAGGATCATCAGCACGCTGAAGATCGCCGCCGAAACGGCGAGCGGCGCCACCGCGACGTTCGAGGAATAGAACAGCGCCACGATCAGGATCGCGCCGAGATCGTCGGCGATGGCGAGCGCCAAAAGAAACAGCCGCAGGCCCGGCGGCGTCCGCGGCCCCAGGAGCGACAGCACGCCGACCGCGAAGGCGATGTCGGTGGCGGTCGGGATTGCCCAGCCGTGCGCATAGGCGGGCGAGGCGGATGGGTGGAAGACGCTGGTCACCGCGAGATAGATCAAGGCCGGCGCCAGCATGCCGCCAAGCGCGCCGAAAGCCGGCAGCGCGGCTTCGCGCGCGCTGCGAAACGGGCCCTCCACGCTTTCGCGCTTCAGTTCCAGGCCGACGTACAGGAAGAACATCGCCATCAGCGCGTCCTTCACGAATTTCGCGCCGGTCGTCTCGTAGGAATACCCAAGCGCATTCAGGCCGAAATGTGCGTTGAGCAGGCCCTGAAACGCCGGAGCGGCGAAGCTGTTGTGCAGAACGAAGGACGTGACCGTCGCGCCCAGCAGCAGCCAGCCCGGCGTCGCGTCTTTCGCCCACCAGGGTGTCGGCCGTGAGAGGGTCATGGCGTCCTCAATAGGGAAAGCGCGCGCCCTCGTCATCCCGGGCGAGCAAGGCGAGGCCCGGGACCTCGTTCCGAGTTTGCTCAAACAAAAGGGCGACGCCTCGCGGCGTCGCCCTTCGTTTTCTGCACGGGGTCCCGGATCGGCGCTGACGCGCCGTCCGGGATGACGTTGTGGCGTGGATCAGAAGTCCATGTCGCCCATGCCGCCCATGCCGCCGCCCGGCATGCCGCCGCCGCCGCCGCCGGATTGCTTCTTGGGGGCTTCCGCGATCGAGGCTTCCGTCGTGATGATCAGGCCGGAGACCGAAGCCGCGTCCTGCAGCGCCGTGCGCACGACCTTCACGGGGTCGATGATGCCGGCCTTGATCATGTCGACGTATTCTTCGGTCTGGGCGTTGAAGCCTTCCGTCTCAGACTTCGACTCGCGCAGCTTGCCGACCACGATCGAGCCTTCAACGCCGGCGTTTTCCGCGATCTGACGGATCGGGGCTTCGAGCGCCTTGCGGACGATCGCGATGCCGACGTTCTGGTCTTCGTTGTCGCCTTTGACCGAGAGCTTCTGCGCCGCGCGGAACAGCGCCACGCCGCCGCCCGCAACGATGCCTTCTTCCACCGCAGCGCGGGTGGCGTTCAGGGCGTCGTCAACCCGGTCCTTGCGCTCTTTCACTTCGACTTCCGTCGCGCCGCCGACCTTGATCACCGCAACGCCGCCGGCGAGCTTCGCCAGACGCTCTTGCAGCTTTTCACGGTCGTAGTCGGACGTCGTGTCTTCGATTTGCTTGCGGATCTGGGCCGTGCGGGCCTCGATGTCCTTCTTGTCGCCATGGCCGTCGACGACCGTGGTGTCGTCCTTCTTGACGACGACCTTCTTGGCGCGGCCGAGCATCGTCAGGTCGACGTTCTCGAGCTTGATGCCGAGGTCTTCGGAGATGACCTGACCGCCCGTGAGGATCGCGAGGTCTTCGAGCATCGCCTTGCGGCGGTCGCCGAAGCCCGGGGCCTTCACGGCGACGACCTTCAGGCCGCCACGCAGCTTGTTGACGACGAGCGTCGCGAGGGCTTCGCCTTCGACGTCTTCGGCGATGATCAGCAGCGGCTTGCCGTTCTGGACGACCGATTCAAGGATCGGCAGCATCGGCTGGAGCGAGGAGAGCTTCTTCTCGAACAGCAGGATGACCGGATCCTCGAGGGTGGCCTCCATCTTGTCGGCGTTGGTGATGAAGTACGGCGACAGGTAGCCGCGGTCGAATTGCATGCCTTCGACGACGTCGAGTTCGGTTTCGAGCGACTTGGCTTCTTCGACCG
>JBMOIB010000226.1:0-3751 GCA_049317545.1 Caulobacterales bacterium
GATTATCTCGTCGTGAGCCGCAGACTCGCGCGCGGGACGTGCCCGTCATTCTTCATCGAGTGCCTCGCGCACGCGGTTGATGACGACTGCTATCTTGTCAATGAGAAGCGCCGGCCGCGGCTGAAGCGCGTTCTTGTGTCCATCCAGGACTTGCTCTCGGATGCATATTCGGTTGCCGCCGCGCGGGAGATCAATGGGATCAAGACGCTGTTCGGCCCGCATCAACCGTGGGTTCCGGCGGACGCCGCTCGGTTCGTGAACATCGCCCTCGCCGAGCTGGATGCATGAGCCATGTGGAGCCTGCTGTCGCGTAACGTTCGAACCATCATCGTGTTGACGCTCGGCTTCCTCGTGACCGCGGTCGCCTCGCTCGCCATGGAGCTGGTAACCGGAGAGGGGAAGCCAGCTTGGCAGCTCGTCTCGCTTGCCGCGGCGGCTATATCCACCGTCGTGATCCCGGCAATGGAAGCCGCTTGGCCGACGGTTTGGCGCTACATTCCTCTGCTCAATGCAAAGGTTTTTCCGGATCTTAACGGCACATGGGAAGGCAAGGTCTATCCCACCGCACACGACGAACGGGTCGTCAGTGTTCGGATCCGGCAAACGCTTTTCGACGTGTTCGTCTCCATGAAATCCGCGGAGGCCGAGTCGAAGTCAGTACGGGCAAGCTTTGAAATCGACCGGAGCGCGCATAAGGCGCGCATTTGGTATGCCTATGAAGCGCGTCCCAATCCGGAATTATTACCGGCCAATCCCAGGCATGATGGGATGGCCTGTCTCGAAGTCGATCTTGATGGTCCGTACACGGAGTTGAGCGGCCGCTATTTCACCGAGCGCGGTACGCTCGGCAAAATTGCATTGAGTAGGGCGCCAACGCGCGTCTCCGCCGGCGGTTGACGTGGCATGGCTTTGAAGATTGCAACATACAATCTGCGGGCCGGTGGTCGCGGGCTCGAACATTGGCGAGCCATGACGTCGGTGCTTGGGGCAGACATTCTGCTTTTACAGGAAACGGCAGACCCGGCAGTGTTGATCTCCGGGCTCGACGAATACAATGCGCATTGGCGGCCCGTGAGCACCGGCGAAAAGCTGCTCCCTTGGGGTAGTGCGGCCATTGTTCGCGGCGCGGTCCGTCGCGCGTTCTGTCTTGATGGATTTGAGGGCTGGGTCGTGGGCGTCGAGGTCGAGGCGCCGAGCGCTTTTGCGGAAGGCAAGCCAGTCCGGATCTTCTCGCTTCATGCGCCAACCCGGCCGAACACGTCGTACGCCGCCTCTGTCAATGCTGCGCTCGACGGTCTGCGGCCTCTTGGAGACGGCGCACATCTGATCATCGGGGGTGATTTCAATCTGACCATCTCGTCGACGTTAGACGGCGACGCGCGAAAGATCACCCGGCAAGAGGAAGCGATCCATGATCGCCTCCGCGAAGAATTCGGGCTCGTGAACTGCTGGCGGGCCGCCAACCCTGCGGCGCCGCTAGCGCAGACCCTTCGATGGACGCGAGACCCGCGCATTATGAACCATATCGATGGGATTTTCGCACCAGCTTCATGGGCAGCCGCACTGCGTCGGTGCGATGTCGTTTCAGGCGATGTCTGGGATCGCCTCAGTGACCATAATCCCGTCATCGCCACGTTTGAGGGTTGAGAGAGATGCGACCGTGGCGATCATGATGGTGGTGTTGTCGACGGCGTCTTTGCCGGCTCGCAATCGGCATCGACCTCCTCGCGTCGCGAGCGTTGCGGTGATCTAGCCGAGAGGAGGCGGCGCAAAATCTCGCTCGGCTATTCGGCGCAAGGCTTCTGCTGCGTGCGCTCCATCCGGGCCGCGAACAAGCACTGTGGTTGCCATCGGAAATGGGGCGTCTGCCTTCACCTTCGCCGCAATGCGCGCCAAGACCTTGTCACTCGTGAGAAGGACATCCGTGCTCAGCAGGTAACTCGCGAGCTGGTTGTCGCCTGGCGTTCCCCCCCGGAGCTTCGATGCGCCTTGTAGGAGTTTGAACGCCCAGCGGATCCATTCGCGCGGCATGCCGTAGTCTGCCACGTCGACGAACCAGAATGCTTCCCAAGACCTCCTGTTTGACCGCGCCGCTGCGAAATCGACGGCTGAGGACAACCAATCGATATGCGCATGGTTCGCGTCCCAGGGGTTCGGTTGGACGTCGTGGGACAGCAGAAGTCCCGTCCAATGATTATAGGCGTCAGCTCTCCACGCTTTCACGCGATTGGGTAGCGGTCCATGGAGGGCGTTTGGAGCCAGCTCGGCAGTCCAATCCTGAAGTGGTGCTGCCCAAATCTGCGCATCATGTGGGCGTGTCGCGGCGCGAAGAGCTTCAAACCCCTCGCCCGCAGCATCCAGCACGGTCTGTTGGAGAGCTTTGACAATCCCAGCCTCGTTCGCGGTGCTTCGCTCGAGCCTGTCCCAGAATCCGTCTTTTGTTGCCCGCTGCCAACTGAGGTAGAGGTCCTCGACTTCCTGAAGCGGTGGATTAAGCAGCAGCCATTGCGGGCGCAACGCGCGGATCGCGGTGACGATTTCGCCGGTCTCCCAATAGGCCTCCGGCATGAGGTGTCGCCAGCGCCGATCGACGAGCAGGTCGACGCGCCGGCGTAGCTCCGCCTGGTCTTTGATGTTGACGGCCTCATAGACCGCGGCGGGCGCAACGAGGATCTCGACGCCGCCGGCTTTGGTAGCCGCGGCAAGCGCGTCTGCGTCGGCGTGGGACGCGAGGTAGATCCAGATGTTCGTATCGAGGAGAACGCGCATGTGTCGCCAACCAAATTGCGCGGGAGAGCTTCACTTCAAAATCTATGCCCGACTGCCGGCCTCATGACGAATCCAGCGTGGCCCCTATTGGTCGTCTTGCGTTCGCCCGACCAGACAAGCCCACGCTTGGCGTCAAGCGCCTACGGTGACGCGCTTCGACACACGGCAAGCTGCCATCGTGATTGGAGCTTCCCATGCTGTTGCGACTGCCGGTTGTCATGCGCGAAACGGGCCTCAGCCGTTCCTCGATTTATGCGGCGATCAAGGACGGCGCGTTTCCCCGGCCGGTCCGCATCGGTAAGCGGGCGGTTGCCTGGCGCTTCGATGAGATCGAAGCATGGAAGGCGGCCCGGCAGCCGACGCCTGCGCCATTCGGCGGCGACGCGGGGAGAGGAGCGCGGCGCGATGCGCCGCCGCGATCGCGATGATCGTTTAGCTTTCGTCGCGGGCGCGCATGTCATCAATGTCGAGCAGGACGATGTGTTGGGTGCAGGGCAAGGCGTCGAACACGACCGTCAGTCCGCTGCCGGTCTCATGGGGGTAGACGCGTCCGATCTGGGTCCAGACCGCTTTGCCGCCTTTGCTGCGTTTGACCGTGTAGGCGATCATCACCGGATCAGTGCCCATGCGCCTCCGTTATGCACCCGCGAGGTCTGGGCGACCTTCGAACGCGTAGGCATTCAGAAACTGGCGCTCCCAAAACAGCGCGCGGTCGGTCTGCGACAAGCCCGCCGCGTCGCACGTGGCTTGCCATTCCGCCCTGATGGTCGCGACCTGCTGCCTGATGAGGTCGGTTGCCTCCGCTTCGCCGAGGAGAAATTGCCCGGCGGCGGCGATGCAATGGCTCAGCTGGCTGCGCCGCTCGCGGCCCGCAATCAGCATGGCTTGCGTGGCTTCCCGGCCATTCCGACTTTGCGGGCAGATGTCATAGGCGGGCGTCAAGCGGAGACTGGCGCCGTCCCAGAAGGCCGCGTGGTTCCGT
>JBMOIB010000227.1:0-3742 GCA_049317545.1 Caulobacterales bacterium
ATGGGTGGGCGTCAATTTCCCGGAATGGTGGGCGTCATCAGCCCGGAATCCGCAAACTGTCGCGCCGTGATGTGCCGCATGGCGCCATTTCGGGATGGGAAGAGCCACACCTTCGATCGGCATTGCACCCACCAATCGCGCAACAAGGACAAAAGCGCCGGCGACAGTTTCGCCAGCCTGTCCTTGTTGCGCTTGCCGTTCTCGACGCGGATCACCATGCGCTCGCTGTCGATGTCGCTGACCTTGAGATTGACCACCTCGCTGGCGCGCAGGCCCGCGCCATAGGCCACGCTCAAGGCGGCTCGGTACTTCAAACCCGGCGCCATCAGCAGCAAACGGGTGACTTCTTCCGGCGTGAGCACGATCGGGATTTTCTTGGCCTCGCGGATGATCGGCACGCGCTCGATCGCGAACGATTGGCCCAAGGTGACGCGCATGAAAAACCGCAACGCAACCGAAGCCGAATTGATCGTACCCACGCTATAGCCCTGTCGTTGCAGGTGCAGCAGAAACGCACGCGCATCCTCAACATTAAGATCTTCCGGGCGCTTATTCACATAGGCAAGGCAGTTGCGGATCGCCCGGATATAGGCGACCTGCGTCGCCCGGATGAACCCGCGCAGCTCCAAGTCCTTGATCAAGCGCTCACGCAGGGGATGTATCGGCGCTGGCGCCGTCGGTGTCGCGTCGGCCATTCTGGCCTCCCATCGTGTCGGCCGGCCCGGCCAATCCAGGCCCGACCGCCGCACAGGAGGCGCCCGTCAATGACAAAGCGCAAACCGCGCAGGACCTGCGCCCCGCGCTAGCGGGTTAGTTCTATCGCCATAGCTGACATTCGCTTGGACTAAGAGCGTCCGCCTGGAAGCGTTACCTGCTTCGCAAAGTTGCTGAAAGAAAGCAGAGCACTTCCTGCGGCCACAGATTGCGTCAACATTCAACCACGCAA
This sequence comes from Caulobacterales bacterium, assembly GCA_049317545.1. Lineage (GTDB taxonomy): Bacteria > Pseudomonadota > Alphaproteobacteria > Caulobacterales > Aquidulcibacteraceae > REEB506. The sequence goes on from JBMOIB010000227.1 coordinate 947, forward strand.
TAAGCAGGCCGCTTCACACCACGGCGCCGAAAAGGCGGCCGATCCCGGCCGTCAGCGCCATCGCGATTGCGCCCCAGAAGGTGACGCGGATGATTGCGGTCGACATTCGCGCGCCGCCCGCGCGGGCGCCTACCCCGCCCAAGAGCCCGAGGAAGAGCAATGAGGCGATTGATACGGTCGCCACAAGCAGGTCTGGTGGCGTGACAAAGACGAGCCCGAGCGGAAGCGCTGCGCCGGTGGCGAAAGTTGCGGCCGATGTCAGCGCCGCTTGGATCGGACGCGCCGTCGTGATTTCGGAGATGTGCAACTCATCCCGCGTGTGCGCGCCGAGCGCATCTTTCGCCATCAGCTGTTCGGCCACTTGCGCCGCCAGCGCCGGGTCAAGTCCGCGCTTTTCATAAATGGCGGCGAGTTCCTCGCGCTCGAACGCCGGAGCGTCCCTCAGTTCCTTCGTCTCGCGCGCAATGTCGGCTTTCTCTGTGTCTGATTGCGAACTGACCGATACATATTCGCCCGCCGCCATCGACATGGCGCCGGCGACCAGACCCGCGGTTCCTGCGACCAGAATGTCGGCGCGTGTGGCGGCTGCCGCTGCAACGCCGACGATCAGGCTTGCGGTGGAGACAATCCCGTCATTCGCGCCGAGAACCGCCGCGCGCAGCCAGCCGATGCGACTTACCGCATGACGTTCGATGTGCAGTCGCAAACGACTCATGGATTGGCGCCTTCGGTGCGTGTGAAGTCGAGGATGAGTTCCCTGCGCCCCGCGTCGGTGCAAAGCGCGCCGCCGTGCGCAGCCATGATCTTGGCGACGATGGCAAGGCCAAGCCCGGCGCCGGAAGGGCTCGCGTGTCCGGCGCGCCGCCCCCTTTGTGCGAGATACGCCAACCGGTCCGCTGAAAGTCCCGGGCCTTCATCACGCACGGCAAGGCGAGCGCCGGGACCCGCGATCACAGTGACGGTCCCGCCCTCCGGCGTCACGCGCAGCGCGTTGTCGACGAGGTTGCGCAGGGCGGCTGCGACGGCCTCTCGCTGCCCGGGAAACTTCGCGCCGCCGGCGTCCTCCAACGCAATGTTTCGCGAAGCTTTCAGGGCGATCGGGGCAAGCGACGCCACCAGTTCGCTCGCCACCGAGCCCGGGTCAACCAGATCGTGCGGCGGTTGCGATGCGGCCTGCGCATCAAGCCGGGCAAGCAGCAGCAATTGATCAACCAGACGGCTCAAAGCGTTCACGTCGTCGCGCAGTGCGGCGCCGACTTCGGCCGGGAGCCGCTCAAGTTCCAGCGAGATGATTGTGAGCGGGGTCTTGAGTTCGTGGGCGGCGTCAGAAGCAAAGGCTTCCAGCGCATCCGCAGCCGCGTCGAGCCGTTCCAGTAATCGGTTCACCGCGGCGCCGAAGGGCTGCGCCTCCTGCGGAAAGCTAGAATAATCGATGCGCACGCCGCGCGGCGCCGTCTGCGCTGCTCTGTCCACGTCGAGCACGGCGCGAGCAAGAGGGCGCAGCGCTGCGCGGATAACAAGTGATCCTGCAAGCGCAACGAGGCCGAGAAGGACAATGAGGGGCGCCACGACATGATCGGCCACTTCATGTGCAAGCTGCGCGCTCGTGATCGGATCTTCAGCGCCAATGATGTACTCAACAGCGACTAGGCCCAAAAGCACGAGCGCGCCCACCAGCGTAACGAGCCCAAGCCCGAGCGCCAGGCGCCCGGCGAGAAAGCGTGTCCCGGAAGATGCACCGATCACGGGCGGTCTTCCAGCAGATAGCCGACGCCGCGTATCGTGTGAAGAATGCCCGTGGCGCCGGCTTCGTCGAGGTGTTTGCGGAGGCGCGAAACCGTGGCCTCGACCGCGTTCGGGGTTACCTCCACATCGAAAGAATAGAGCGCGGTTTCGATTGCCTCCCGGGAGACCACAGCGCCGGCGCGGCGGAGCAACAATTCGAGAAGATCGAGTTCGCGCCGGGACAACTCCAGCGGAGCTTCGCCCATTGTGGCGCGACGGGCCGCCACATCCAGACGCAGCGCCCCGGACTGGAGAATCGGCGACGTACGCGCGCCCGGGCGGCGCAGCAATGCCCGCAATCGCGCGGCGACTTCTTCGGTGGCGAACGGTTTCGTGAGATAATCGTCCACGCCAGAATCGAGTCCCGCAATGCGCTCGGCCAAAGTTCCCCGGGCGGTTAGGGCAAGGATCGGCGGCAAGGACTGCCCGCGCTTGCGCCGCAACCAATCCAGACCATCTCCGTCCGGCAGACCAATATCCAGAATGATGGCGTCATACGTCGCTGCAGCGAGCGCATCTTCGGTCGCGCCGAGGGTGGATGCGCGATCGCAGGTGAAGCCGTGCTTTGCCAGCGCTTCTGCCAAAAGTGCGGCCAGTCGCACGGCATCCTCAACAATCAGAATTCTCATTTTCCGGCCCTAAAGGCTATACTTTCGAATATAGCAGAGTTTGCTCAGCCAACGCTCTCGCCAATCAATCGCCTTCTCGCTCCAGATCACCGTTTTCACCCCCGTTCTGGCCGCCTTCATGCTCTGCGGCCTCCGCACTCGCGTGTGGGAGAAAGGCCTGGGGATCGACGCGCGTGGCGCCTAATGCCGCGGCCCCGACAGCAATCGCCGCGATCGGGACGGCAAGCTTGGCCGGCGGCGCGGCGTCGTGAGCATCAGGGTAACGGTCCGCGTGCTTCTTGCCAGTCACCATCGCGAAAATGAGATTGTCCTTGGCCAAATGCGACAGCGGGGCTCGCGCTGGTCACCGCCCTGGGGATCGTTGCTGGGGTTGCGCAGGCGC
>JBMOIB010000228.1:0-3660 GCA_049317545.1 Caulobacterales bacterium
ACCTTTCCGACGCGCAACGCAAGGCGGTGGAAATGGACTACGGCATGCGCCGCGGCCGCGCCGAGATCGAGGTGCGCAAGGCCCTGCTCTACTACACCAAGAAGCGGCTTGGCCTTGATCTGAAGTCAGGCGCGCGCAAGGCCGAGGATCAGCACATTGTGCTCCTTGAGGAGAGCACGAAAGGCTGAATCAAGTTTACGCGAATGGGCGTCGCGCGCCACACGACCCTCACGCTTGAATGCTCGGCGGTCGCCCCTGACCCAATCGTTCATAGCCGCTAGTACGCGTCTCGTTAGCGCAGGTTTCCCAAACAAGGCGGCCGTCGTCGCACCATTTTCGATAGCCGTGTGGTCAAGACGTAGCGCGGGAGCGCTCGAAACATGCGTAGTATTCCGGTTGTGCGAAGTTCGTAAAACTGGAGACCTCGACATAGTCGACATGGTGCGTCACGGTCGTACGGATCTTGAAGCCCAACTGCTTGTCTCGATGCACATAGGAACGCTCAGGCAGGGCTTTCTTGAGCGCCAGCAAACAACCCGCTTGCGACTTATACCGGCTCTGCATTCCGACGAGTTTCGTCGAGTCCGTGGGGTTCCAATCGGCTGTTCGTCCGGCGCTCATCGGCAAACGCGCGTATCGCCACTCCACTGTTCGGGGGAGTTCTGGATCGCAGAAAAGTAGGCAAGACATCACCTCCCACATAGAAAACCTCCTGAAACGGCGCGCCAGCGCTCTAGCCGAGCGCTGAACATCCGCGCCATCCTCGGCGGCGACGGGCCAATTGCGCAAGCAAACGGAGAAACGCACGGTTTCATTTTGGGGCCCTACCAGTAACGCGCCTTCTCGGGGATCACCCAGCGCACGCCGCCGCGCGGGTCATCGACATCACCAAGCCAGCGCGGGATCAGGTGGATGTGGACGTGGGCGACCGTTTGGCCCGCCGCTGCCTTGTCATTCACGCCGATCGTGAAGCCGTCGGGAGAAGCCACACCTTCGATTTCGAGCCGCGCGAGCTCGATGAGATCGAGCGCATCAATTCGTTCTTCTCGGGAGAGATCAAAGAAGCTCGCCACATGACGTTTGGGTATAACGAGTGCGTGATGGCGGGCGACCGGGTAGCCGTCAAAGATCCAGTAGGCGCTGCCGTTCTCGTTGCGAAGCCGGTTGCGCGGCGGGGAACAGAAGGGACATCCAGCGTCTGACATGGGTCCCAATTGACGCGATCGTCGATAGGCGCGCAAGACACGCGCGGGCATCAAGGCCTCAAGCCCTGCTTTCTAACCTCCCCCACTTCGCCGATTTCCCTCGGGAAAACTTAACAATGGCCATGACGAGACGCGCGGCTCCTGGTTCGACGGGAGGCGTCGACGTCGCAAAATCCATGTCCTCCGCCCGATCCGACGCTTGCCTTGCGATCGCGCCGAAGATGCGAAAGCGACGCGTCGAACTCTGCAGTCCTCTAGATCTACAAAAACTGGCGGCATCTTTTATCACCTCTAGATTTTTGATCCATCGCCTCATAAGTTTGACGTTCTAGACGATCAATCGAGATTTTGACGGATGCTGAGGTGAGAGCGAGTTCAAATCGGGTCGGGGACAACCGATGAGCGCATCTTCCATCCCGAGGACCAGCGACACTGTCGAGCGCCGGAGCAGGCGCGGCGAACCTGTCACGTTGTTCGAGCGCGGAAGGCATCGCTCCGCGAGCCTCTGGCCGGCGCCACTTCGCGAGCTCGACGACCCGATCAAAGCCCGCCTCGACTGGTTGAGGCGGCTGCTCGATCGTCGACGATCGGTCTTCGCGGAAACGGCAGTCTCGTGCGTCGAACCAGCCCGCATTCAAGCGCGCGCTCCTGAGCATGAACGCTGCAATGGAGGTTTGCTGTGCTGATTAATGACGGCGCTCGGCTCTACTCCGCGAGCGACCTTGTGAATTTTCTTGGCTGCAGGCATGCGACGTTCCTGGACCTTCGCCAATTGCTCGATCCGGCGCCGCGCCCGCCCGACGACGACATGGCGAAACTGCTCCAGGACAAGGGCATCGAGCATGAACGCGCCTACCTGGAGCGACTTCGCAGCGAAGGCCGGCGCGTGGTCGAAATCACCGCCGAGGGTGGTCTTGTTGAACGTGTCGCGCGCACGACAGCGGCCATGCGAGACGGCGCTGAAGTCATCTACCAAGGCGCGCTTCTCACGCGTCCCTGGCACGGCTATTCCGATTTCCTTCTTCGCGTCGATGGCGTGACGTCCGACCTCGGAAACTGGGCCTATGACGTCGCCGACACCAAGCTGTCGCGCACAGCCAAGCCAAAACACATCCTCCAGCTTTGCGTTTATGCTGACCTCGTCGCCAAGGTGCAGGGCATCTCCGCGCCGCGATTGCACGTCGTTCTGGGGAATGGAGAGATCGTCTCGGTGCGGACAAGCGCGGTCGCGCATTATGCCGCGATCGCTCAACGGCGTTTCGAGGCATATGTGGGCGAGCCTGGACCGACATCGAACGGCGATCCCTGCGCTCATTGCAGCCTGTGCCGCTGGAGCGCGGCCTGCGAGGCCGAATGGGAGCAGGCCGATCATCTCAGCATCGTTGCGGGGATGACGAAGGGGCAAATAGATTGCTTGCGCGCGGCCAGCGTTCACTCGATTGGCGATTTGGCGGGTCTTGCGAGCATTCATCGCGTGCCCGGCATCCAGCCTGCAGCGTTGGTGCGCCTGACCGCGCAGGCCAAGCTTCAGCATCATGCGCGACGTACAGGCGAGCGCCAAGTCGAGGTGCTCGCGCTTGAGCACGGCCGCGGCTTCGAGCGCCTCCCCCGTCCCGATCCCGGCGACCTCTTCTTCGATATGGAGGGCGATCCGCTTTTCGATGGCGGCCTGGAGTATTTGTTTGGGCTCGTGTGCGCCGATGACGGCGTGGAGCGTTTCCAAGCGTTTTGGGCCCACGACCGCGCGGCCGAGAAGAAGGCGTTTGAGGGCACAATCGACTTCATTCGGGACCGGCTTGCCCGCTTCTCTCATGCGCACGTCTACCATTACGCGTCCTATGAGGAGAGCGCGCTTAAGCGCTTGGCCATGTACCACGCGACCCGCGAAGCCGACGTCGACGACCTCCTTCGCCGCGGCAAGCTCGTCGATCTCTACAAGGTCGCGAAGGAAGCGATCCGCGTCTCCGAGCCGCGCTATTCGATCAAGAACCTCGAGCATTTCTATCTGGAGGCGGGACGCAGCGGCGCGGTTACGACAGCAGGCGACAGCATCGTCATCTACGAGCGCTGGCGCCGCCTCGGAAACGATAGCCTTTTGGTGGACATCGCCAGCTACAACGAACTCGATTGCCGCTCGACCCGGATGTGCCGGGACTGGCTGCTTGGGCTTCGTCCAGAGGGCGCCGCGTGGTTTGCGGGCGGCGCATCGAGTGACCAAGATCCAGCAACCGACCCGGCGCGCACTGAAGCCGAGCAGCGCGCCGCTGCGCTTATCGACACACTACAGCGCTCCGCCAAGCCCGGTGACGAGGGCTGGCGCACGCTGCTTGGTCACCTGCTTGAATTTCATCGCCGCGAGGCCAAGCCGTCCTGGTGGGCGATGTTTTCGCGCCAAACGATGAGCGAGGAAGAGCTGATCGACGATGCCGAGTGCATCGGCGGGCTTACGCCGGCG
>JBMOIB010000229.1:0-3654 GCA_049317545.1 Caulobacterales bacterium
GAGGCGCGGTTCGCCGATCCGGCGGCTCTGGCTGGTCTCCTCGATCGTTTGTCGTACAAATCCTCCTAATGGCTGCGCCAACTTCACTCTCCCTCGCCGGACGCCTCCAAGCCCTGGGCTTTGGGGCCTACATGGACATGTTCGCGGCGATGCCGATCGAGCGCGCCTCGCGCGCCGGCGCGCGGATGCTGCGCGCCCTCGGGCCGCTGACGCCCGCGCATCAGACGACGCTGCGCAACCTGCGGCTCGCCTATCCGAACGAGACCGAACCCTGGCGGCGCGACGTGGCGCGCGCCATGTGGGACGGCATCGGCCGCACCGTTGGGGAATTCCCGCACCTGCCGGAAATTCGCGCCTATTGCGACGACGGCCGGCTGGAAGTCGACGGCGTGGAAAAGCTCGACGCCGTCAAGGCGAGCGGGCGCGGCGCGGTGTTCATTTCAGGCCATTTCGCCAATTGGGAATTGATGCCGGCGGCGATCGCGCAGCGCGGCGTTGTCTGCCACATGACGTATCGCCCCGCGAACAATCCGCAAATCGACGCCCGCATCCTCACGATCCGCCAGCACTACGGGGCCAAACTGCAATCGGCCAAAGGCGTGCAAGGCGGCGTCGGGCTGCAGCGCGGCCTGATCCGCGGCGAAGCCGTGGCGCTGATGAACGACCAGAAATACAACGAGGGCGTTGCTGCGCCGTTCTTCGGCCATGACTGCATGACGGCGGATGGACCCACGCGGCTCGCGATGCGTCACAAGGTGCCGCTCATTCCATTTTCGCTGCGCCGCCTGGAAGGCGTTCGCTACCGCATCACGATCCACGACCCGTTCGAGATCGCCGCGGACGTCGCGCCCGAGACTGCGGTGCGCGACGTCGTGCACCGGATCAATGCATTCATCGAGGCGCGGGTGCGGGAAGCGCCGGAGCAATGGTTTTGGGTCCATCGCCGGTGGCCGAAAGAGGCATGGACGGCGGCTGGAGTTTGAAATAGCGCCGCGCGTTGGCGAGCGCTTCGATCGCCAGTTGCGGATCAAGCTGCCGGTCGCGCCAGCGCATGCGCCAGCACAGATGCGGTCCGGTCGCGCGGCCGGTCGCGCCGACGGCGCCGAGGCGCTGTCCCTGAGCAACCACGTCGCCCTCCTTCACCGCCACTTCGCTCATGTGCAGGTAGTAGCTGAACGCGCCCTGGCCGTGATCGAGGATCACGAGGCCGCCTTCGAAATGCATATCGGGCCGGGCCAGCGTGACGAGCCCCGACGCCGGCGCTGCGATCGTCGTTCCCTTCGGCGCGGCGAGATCGACGCCGAAATGCGGCGGCTTGGGATCGCCGTTCAAGACGCGCTGGTTGCCCCACGGCCCCGAAATCCGGAAGTCCTTCACCGGCCACTGGAAGCCCTGGAGCCAGCCGGCGAGATCGGCGCGGCCGGACGTCGCTTTAGCTTTGGCCTCGACGTCCCGCTGGATGCGGGCAAGCACCTCGGGATCGGTGGGGTTCACCGTCTGCGGGGGCAGCCCATCGACCCGTTGGATCGAGAACTGGCGCGGCCTGATGGTGTAGGTCTTTTTCGTTTCGCCGCCGTCGGATGTGCGCACGGCGAACTGGGCCTTGGCGCCGGCGTCGCGCGCGAAACCGGCGAGCACCCAACCGTCCTTGTCCGCAGGCCCGCGCTCGACGCCGTCGACCGATAGCACCGCGCCCGGCGCCGTTTTGCAGATGGCCAGGCCGCCCTGAGCGAATGCGCCCGCGCAGCGCAAGCCGGGGGCCGGCGCGGCCCAGGCGCTCGCCGCGAATGCGAACGCCAGGACCGCCCCGCCGGCGAACCGGCCGATCAACCGCGCGTTCCGTCGGTCATGCGCCAGCGCTGGAGCGCGATATCCGCCGAGGCGTAGGCCTCCTGGCGATCGACGCTCCAATAGCGAAGCTCCTCGATCGGGATCGGCGCTCCGGTCACGGCGCAGCGCACGTAGCGGCCGGACTTGAGCATCGTGAAATCGGAATCTTCGTAGCGGACGACGGCCTCGTCGCCGCCGGGCGGCTGGGCGCGATTGAGCATGGGGACCTCCTGCCGGATCGTAGCACGAAATGAGCTCAATTGCTCAGAACAGCGCGCCTTGGCCGCCGTCCTCGTCCCTGCGCGGCTTTCCGCGCGGCTTTTGCGGCTCGCCGGCGCCGACGACCACGCCGATTGGCCCGTCAGCGAAGGTCAGGCGCAGCGCATCGCCCGAGGCGAGATCCGCGCTTTGGCGAACGAGAGCGCCGTCCGGCCGCTGGACCAGCGCGAACCCGCGCGCCAAGGCGCTCTTGTGGGACAGGGTCTCAAGGAGGCGCGCCGCTTGGGCAAGCTGGCGGGTCTCGTCGGCCAGACGGCGCTTGATCGCGGCGCCCAGCCGTACCGCGCGCTCGGCGATCCGTTCGGCGCGGCGATCGAGGTCCTGCCCCAGCGCTTCCGGCCGCAAACGGGCGGCGACCCGCCCATAGCGGTTCTGCGCCGACATCGCATTCGCCTGCAGCCCGCGCCCTAGACGCTCGGCGGCGCGATCAAACCGTTGCTGGGCCGCGTTCAAGACCGTCTCGGGGCGCGGAAGGCGCGCCGCGACTGCGCGCAGATCGACCCGGCGGCGCTCCTGGCCGCGCAACAGCCCGGTCGAAAGCCGGCCGCCAAGCGTTTCGACCCGCTCGATCAGTTCAGCGCGGACCGGCACCGCCTTTTCCGCAGCTCCCGTCGGCGTCGGCGCGCGCAGATCGGCGGCGTAGTCGATCAAGGTCGTATCGGTCTCGTGCCCAACGGCGGAAATCAGCGGGATGACGCTCGCCGCCGCGGCGCGCACCACCTGCTCGTCATTGAACGCCCACAGGTCCTCGATCGAACCGCCGCCGCGCGCGACGATCAGCACGTCGGGCCGCGGGACCGGCCCGCCCGGCGCGATGGCGTTGAAGCCCTTGATGGCGGCCGCGACCTGCGCAGGCGCCAGTTCGCCCTGCACGAGCACCGGCCACAGAAGCACGTGACGCGGAAACCGATCGGAGAGGCGGTGAAGGATGTCGCGGATGACCGCGCCCGTCGGCGATGTGACGACGCCGATGACGTTGGGCAGGTAAGGGATCGCCTTCTTGCGCTCCTGCGCAAATAAGCCCTCGCCCGCGAGCTTCGCCTTGAGCTTTTCCAGCTGGGCCAGCAAGGCGCCGACGCCGGCGGGCTCAAGACGATCGGCGATCAGTTGGTATTGGCTCTTGCCCGGGAAGGTCGAAAGCTTGCCCTCGGCGATGACCTCCAGGCCCTCTTCCGGCCTGAACTTGAGCGCCGAAACCTGGCCCTTCCACATGACGACGTTGATCGTCGCGTTCTCGTCCTTGAGATCGACGTACATGTGACCCGACTTGGCGATCACGACGCGTCCGAGTTCGCCGCGCACGCGCACGCGGTCGAAGGTCGTCTCCATCGTCCGCTTCACCGCAAAGGCGAGCTCCGAGACGGAGAGTTCGGGGAGGTTGGTCTGTCCGGATGAGTCGGCCATGCCCCAGTGTAGGCGGAGGAGCGCGGCGGGGGAAATCGTGGGCGGCAGTGGGCAGCGTCTCTGGTCGTCGCGCCAGACTGGCGAGGGCATGCGGAACGGCGGCTTTTGAGCTTCTCCGCCGGTCGCAACATTCCGCCGGGC
>JBMOIB010000230.1:0-3633 GCA_049317545.1 Caulobacterales bacterium
AGGGCACCTTCATCGTCAACGGCACCGAGCGCGTCATCGTCTCGCAGATGCACCGTTCGCCGGGCGTCTTCTTCGACCACGATAAGGGCAAGACGCACGCGTCCGGCAAGCTGCTGTTCGCGGCGCGCGTCATTCCGTACCGCGGCTCGTGGCTCGATTTCGAATTCGACGCCAAGGACATTCTTTTCGTCCGCATCGACCGCAAGCGTAAGCTTCCGGCGACGACGCTGCTCTATGCGCTCGGCATGGACGGCGAGGCGATCCTCAATTCGTTCTACGACAGCATCACCTACCGCCACAGCAAGGCCGGTTGGGCGACGCGCTACCGCCCCGAAAAATGGCGCGGGATGAAGCCGAATTTCGACCTGATCGACGCGAAGACCAAGAAGGTCGTCGCCGAAGCGGGCAAGAAAATCTCGGCGCGCGGCGCCAACAAGATCGCCGAAGACGGCGTGACTGAAATCCTGGTGCCGTCGGAAGACCTGTTCGAGCGGTTCGTCGCCGAAGACGTCGTCAACGCGGCGACCGGCGAGATTTTCGCCGAAGCCGGCGATCCGTTGAGCGAGGGCCTCGTTGCGACCCTGATCGACGCGGGCGTCAACGAGATTCCGGTTCTCGACATCGATAACGTTACGATCGGTCCGTACATCCGCAACACGCTCGCGCTCGACAAGAACGAGACGCGCGAACAAGCGCTGTTCGACATCTACCGCGTGATGCGCCCGGGCGAGCCGCCGACGATTGAGACGGCAGAAGTCCTCTTCCGGGGCCTGTTCTCTGATCAGGAGCGCTACGACCTTTCGGCCGTCGGCCGGGTCAAGATGAACATGCGCCTCGGGCTCGACACGTCTGACGAAGTGCGCGTCCTGCGCACGGAAGACATCGTCTCCGTCATGCGGATGCTCACAGACCTCCGCGATGGCCGCGGCGAAGTCGACGACATCGACAATCTCGGCAACCGCCGTGTGCGTTCGGTCGGCGAACTGATGGAGAACCAGTATCGCGTCGGGCTGTTGCGCATGGAGCGGGCGATCAAGGAGCGGATGAGCTCGGTCGACATCGAGACCGTGATGCCGCACGATTTGATCAACGCGAAGCCTGCGGCCGCGGCGGTGCGTGAATTCTTCGGCTCTTCGCAGCTGTCGCAATTCATGGACCAGACCAATCCGCTGTCTGAAATCACCCACAAGCGTCGCCTTTCGGCGCTCGGCCCGGGTGGTCTCACGCGCGAGCGCGCCGGCTTCGAAGTGCGCGACGTGCACCCGACGCATTACGGCCGCATCTGCCCGATTGAAACGCCGGAAGGCCCGAACATCGGCCTGATCAACTCGCTCGCCACGCATGCGCGGGTGAACAAGTACGGCTTCATCGAAAGCCCGTACCGCAAGGTCGTGGACGGCCATCCGATCGAGGAAGTCGTCTACCTTTCGGCCATGGAAGAAGCGAAGTACGCGATCGCTCAGGCGAACGCGGCGCTCGACGCGAACGGCGATCTGGCGGACGAATTCGTCCAGTCCCGGATCAACGGCGACGCTCAGCTTGTTGAGCGCGCCAAGGTCGACATGATCGACGTCTCGCCCAAGCAGGTCGTCTCGGTGGCCGCGGCGCTCATCCCGTTCCTTGAGAACGACGACGCCAACCGCGCGCTGATGGGCTCGAACATGCAGCGCCAGGCCGTGCCGCTGCTGCGCGCCGACGCGCCGCTCGTCGGCACGGGCATGGAAGCGATCGTGGCGCGCGATTCCGGCGCGGCCGTGACGGCGCGGCGCGCCGGCGTGGTCGAGCAGGTCGACAGCCAGCGGATCGTCGTGCGCGCAACCGAAGAGCGCGATCCGACCAAGCCGGGCGTCGATATCTATCGTCTGCTGAAGTTCCAGCGCTCGAACCAGAACACCTGCATCACCCAGCGCCCGATCGTGAAGGTCGGCGACCTCGTGCAGGAAGGCGACATCATCGGCGACGGTCCGTCGACCGAGCTGGGCGAGCTCGCGCTCGGCCGCAACGTGCTCGTCGCGTTCATGCCGTGGAACGGGTACAATTTCGAGGACTCGATCCTGATCTCCGAGCGGATCGTGAAGGACGACGTCTTCACCTCGATCCACATCGAAGAGTTCGAAGTCTCGGCCCGCGACACCAAGCTCGGCCCGGAAGAAATCACGCGCGACATCCCGAACGTCGGCGAGGAAGCCCTGCGCAACCTCGACGAAGCGGGCATCGTGGCGATCGGCGCGGAAGTGCAGGCCGGCGACATCCTGGTCGGCAAGGTCACGCCGAAGGGCGAAAGCCCGATGACGCCGGAAGAAAAACTTCTCCGCGCCATCTTCGGCGAAAAGGCCTCCGACGTGCGCGACACGTCGCTGCGTCTGCCGCCGGGCGTGCAGGGCACGATCGTCGAAGTGCGGGTGTTCAATCGGCACGGCGTCGACAAGGACCAGCGCGCGCTGCAGATCGAGCGTCAGGAAATCGAGCGTCTCGCCAAGGACCGCGACGACGAACTCGCGATCCTGGAGCGCAACATCTACGGTCGCCTGCGCGAAATCATGGTCGGCAAGGTCGCCGCCACCGGACCGAAGGGTTTCAAAAAGGGCCCGGTCTCCGAGGAGATGCTGAACGGCTTCTCTCGCGGTCAATGGTGGCAGCTCGGCCTCGAAGACGACGCCGCCATGACCGAGATCGAAGGTCTGAAGACGCAGTACGACGCCGCCAAGAAGCGCCTCGAAGATCGCTTCAAGGACAAGGTCGACAAGCTCCAGCGCGGCGACGAACTGCCGCCCGGCGTGATGAAGGTCGTCAAGGTGTTCGTCGCGGTGAAGCGCAAGCTGCAGCCGGGCGACAAGATGGCCGGCCGCCACGGCAACAAGGGCGTCATCTCCAAGATCGTGCCGATCGAGGATATGCCGTTCCTGGAAGACGGCGGCCATGTCGACATCGTGCTCAACCCGCTCGGCGTGCCGTCGCGGATGAACGTCGGCCAGATCCTCGAGACCCACCTCGGCTGGGCCTGCGCGGGCCTCGGTCGCCAGGTGAAGCAGGCGCTCGAAGCCTATTCGCAGGACGGCGATTACAAGCGCATCCCGGAAACGCTCCAGAGCGTCTACGGCGATGACGAAGTGATGCCGACCGATCGCAAGGAAGTGCTGGAACTGGCGGAAAACATCGTCAAAGGCGTGCCGATCGCAACGCCGGTGTTCGATGGCGCCAAGGACAGCGACATTCGGGCGATGCTGCGGCGCGCGGGTTTGTCCGAGACCGGACAGGTTCAGCTGTACGACGGCCTCACCGGCGAGCCCTTCAAGCGGGCGGTTACGGTCGGCTACATCTACATGCTGAAGCTGCACCACCTCGTGGACGACAAGATCCACGCCCGCTCGATCGGTCCGTACTCGCTCGTCACCCAGCAGCCGCTGGGCGGCAAGGCGCAGTTCGGCGGGCAGCGGTTCGGCGAAATGGAGGTCTGGGCGCTCGAAGCCTACGGCGCGGCCTACACGCTGCAGGAGATGCTGACGGTGAAGTCGGACGACGTCGCCGGCCGGACGAAGGTCTACGAGGCCATCGTGCGCGGCGAAGACAACTTCGAAGCCGGCATCCCCGAGAGCTTCAACGTGCTCGTCAAGGAAATGCGGTCGCTCGGCC
>JBMOIB010000231.1:0-3620 GCA_049317545.1 Caulobacterales bacterium
AAATTCACGTGGCTCGAGATGGCGCCGTCGACCAGCAGGTTGACGCCCGTCGTATAGGACGACGCCGGACTGGCCAAAAACACCGCTGCGTTGGCGACTTCCTGCGGCGTCGCGGCGCGACCGGTGGGGTTGCGCGCCATCGCGGTCTTGAAGAAGTCCGGCATGTTCGTTTCGACCATGTGCCAGACGCCACCCTCGAAATAGACCATGCCCGGCGAAACCACGTTGACGCGGATGCCCCGTTTGGCGTGCTCGCGGGCGAGCCCCTTGGCCATGTGGATGAGCGACGCCTTCACCGGCCCGTAGGAACTGTTGCGGTCTGCTTGAGCGGCGGAGACGGACGCGATGATCACGAACGCCGCATCGCCGCGCGCCTTGGCGGCGGCTTCCAGCATGGGCTGCGCGGCGTCGAACGCATTCACGGCGCCGAGCACGTCGAGCTTGAAATTCTGCTCCCACGACGCGGGGTCGGCGCCCTGCGCCATGGCGCCGGCGTTGGAGACGAGAATGTCGATCCCGCCAAGTTCAGCGCCCGCGGATGCGACCCAGGCCTTCAGAGCCGCGCCGTCCAGAATGTCGACGGAAGCGCCCGTGGCGTTCACGCCCATGGCCTTCAACGCAGCGACCGCTTGTTCGACCTGGGCGCCGTTGCGCGCGCAGACCCCAACGTCAACGCCCTCGCGCGCCAGGGTCTCGGCGATCGCGCGTCCAATTCCACGCGTGCCGCCCAGCACGATGGCTTTCTTGCCCTTCAATCCGAGGTCCATGGTCCATCTCCGCTTTGGGCTGCAGCATAGAGCGCGCGGCCTGCCAAACGAAAGGCGTTGCGCCGTCCGACCGGCGCGCGGGGCCGACGCCGGCTGGATCACGCCGCCCCAGTTGCCCTCGCACCGGCCGCGGCTCTAAGGTCGCGCCCCAATCCAGCCTGCCAACCACGACCGGGCGCCTTAAGCCCGGCGACGCCAAGACCTGAGGAAACGCCATGCCCAGCCTGTTTGATCTCTCCGGCCAAACCGCGATCGTCACCGGGTCCTCGCGCGGGATCGGCAAGGCCATCGCCCACCGCCTCGCCGAGCACGGCGCGAACGTCGTGGTCTCCTCGCGCAAGGCCGACGCCTGCGACGCCGCCTGCGCCGAGATCAACGCCGCTGTCGGGCGCCAGGCGGCGCACGCCATCCCGGCCAACATCGCCGACAAGAGCGCGCTGCAGGCCCTCGTCGACGCGACCCGCGCCAAGCTCGGCCAGATCGACATTCTCGTCTGCAACGCCGCCTCAAACCCCTATTTCGGGCCGATGGCGGGCATTTCGGACGATCAGTTCACCAAGGTCCTGCAGAACAACGTCATCTCCAACCATTGGCTGATCCAGATGGTCGCGCCGGAGATGGTCGCCCGCAAAGCCGGTTCGATCACGATCATCTCCTCGATCGGCGGCCTGCGCGGCTCGACGGTGATCGGCGCCTACGACATCTCCAAGGCGGCCGACATGCAGCTCGCCCGCAATCTCGCGGCGGAATTCGGCCCCGACAACGTCCGCGTCAACACGATCGCGCCGGGCCTCGTCCAGACCGATTTCGCCCGCGCCTTGTGGGAAAACCCCGCGATCCTCAAGCAGGCGACGGCCGGGTCCTGCCTCAAGCGCATCGGCCAGCCCGACGAGATCGCCGGCATGGCCGTGTTCCTCGCCTCCAAGGCCGGCGCCTTCACCACCGGCCAGACCTTCGTGATCGACGGCGGCGCAACCGCCGTCTAACTGAATCTATCCCTCCAGAAAGGATGATCCGTATGCGTCTTCTCGCTCCTGGCCTCGCGGCGCTCGCGCTTGCGCTGAGCGGCTGTGCGGCGGGCCCCGCGCCCGCACCAGCGCCAGCGCCCGTTCCTGCGCCCGCGCCCGCGCCGCCCCCGCCGCCTGCGGTAATGTCGCCGGAAGCGATCTCGGCCCACATCAAAGTGCTGGCTTCGGACGAATACGAAGGCCGTGCGCCGGCGAGCGAAGGCGAGAAGAAGACGCTCGCCTACCTCGAGGACCAATTCAAAAAGATCGGCCTCGAGCCCGGCCCCGGCGGCTATCTGCAACCCGTGCCGCTCGCGGAGACGATCGTCGTCGGCGCACCGGCGTTGACGGTCGCCGGCAAGGACGGCGCGAAGACCTATGCGTACCGCGACCAATGGGTGGCGTTCACGCGCCGCTTCGCCGCCAAGACCGAAGTGAAGGCTGCCGATCTGGTGTTCGTCGGTTACGGCGTCACGGCGCCGGACCAAGGCTGGAACGATTATTCCAAGGCCGCGATCAAGGGCAAAATCGCCGTTATCCTGATCAATGATCCCGACTTCGAAACCAGCAAGGACCTGACCGGCCCGTTCGGCGGCAAGGCGATGACCTATTACGGCCGGTGGACCTACAAGTTCGAGGAGGCCCAGCGCCAGGGCGCGGTCGGCGCGC
This sequence comes from Caulobacterales bacterium, assembly GCA_049317545.1. Lineage (GTDB taxonomy): Bacteria > Pseudomonadota > Alphaproteobacteria > Caulobacterales > Aquidulcibacteraceae > REEB506. The sequence continues at coordinate 2,444 of JBMOIB010000231.1, forward strand.
TCATCATCCACGAAACCGCGCCGGCGGCCTATCCGTGGCCGGTCGTCCAATCGTCGTGGACGCTGCCGCAATACGACATGATCGCTCCCGACAAGGGCGCCAAGGAAATGGCGTTCCAGGCGTGGATCTCGACGGCGGCGGCCACTGACCTTTTCAAGCGCGCAGGCCTCGACTTCGCAAAGCTCAAAGCGGGCGCGCAAAAGCCCGGCTTCAAGGCCGTGCCGATGAAGCTCAAGGGCTCGGCGACGCTTGAACTCAAGATGAAGGAAGTGACTTCGGCCAATGTGGTCGGCGTCGTCAAAGGCGCCAAACGCCCTGACGAAGTGGTGCTCTACACGTCGCACTGGGACCATTTGGGACGCTGCCCGGCCGTTGATGGCGACGACATCTGCAACGGCGCGCTCGACAACGCCTCGGGCACGGCAACCCTGATCGAAATCGCGCGCGCCTTCGCGCAAGGCCCCAAGCCCGAGCGTACGGTGGCGTTCGTTGCGGTGACGGCGGAAGAAAAGGGTCTTCTGGGTTCGGCCTATTACGCGGCCAATCCGCTCTTCCCGATCGCCAAGACCGTCGCCAACATCAACATGGACGGCATGCCCGGCTTCGGCCGCACGCGCGACGTCGAGGTCGTGGGGTACGGCAAGAACGAGGTCGAGGACATCCTCGCCAAGCATGTCGCCGCCCAGGGCCGGACGCTGAAGCCGGAAGCCTTCCCCGAGCGCGGCGGCTATTTCCGCTCCGACCAGTTCAGCCTCGCGAAGGTGGGCGTGCCGGCGATCTTCGCGTCGGGCGGGCTCGACCTCATCAACGGCGGCGTGGAGCGCGGCAAGCAGCTCGACGAAGACTACATCGCCAGCGCCTACCACAAGCCCAAGGACGAATTCTCGGCGGCCTGGGACCTGTCGGGCGCGGCTGAGGATTCCAAGCTCTTGTTCGACGTCGGCGCCGACATCGCCAACAGCGCGGTGTGGCCCGCCTGGAAGCCGGGCGCGGAGTTCAAAGCGATCCGCGAACAGTCGTTGAAAGGCAAGTAAGGGGGGCGGGAACGCTTCCCTCGTCATCCCCGCCGAGCGCAGCGAGAGCGGGGACTAGATCGTCATCCCGGACGCGCAAAGCGCGATCCAGGATCTCGTGCCGAAATTGAACGAGGTCCCCGCTCTCGCTGCGCTCGGCGGGG
>JBMOIB010000232.1:0-3613 GCA_049317545.1 Caulobacterales bacterium
ACGACCGACTTGCGGACAGCGCCCGGACGGCATGCTTGCGATGCCACCCCGTCACCGCCGTCAGCTCATCGAGTATTCGACCCTTTTCGCGTCGGCCCGCGAGAGCATACCGCTCCGCCACCGCTGCTACGACCTCGCGCCGCGCGCCCATGCTGATCCCGTCCGCCATCCGCGCCAGCGATCTGATTCGCTGACGCCGCCACACCTATCGGCGGACAATCTTCGGTAACATTTTGGATGAGGCAATGCGGGGTCAAATTTGCACGCCGGGGAACAAGCAATGGCTTTTGACCGAAGTTGTCGAAGCGTACGACCGGATGTGCGCTGATCCCGAGCGGGGCATCCCGCTGGATACCGTTTTTCAACGGCTGAGGCGCGCTCGAGGCCTGCAACGCGAATAGCCGCGAACGGCGTCGAAAGGCGGAAACGTCCGAGGACGACGCTCCTATCCCGGCAGCAAGGCGGCGAGGTCCGCTTGTGACAGGCTGAATGGATTGACGGCCTTCATGCCCTTGAGAGCCAATCCATCCTGCAAGTCCTCGGTAAACAAGAGCGTCGCGCCCGCTTCCCGCGACGCCGCCCATATAACCGCGTCCCAAACCTGGAACTGATGATCGCGCACCATGGCCAGTGCTCTGCTGGCCACGAGGGTGTTGGTCGGGGCAACCTCGAACACCTTCGAAACCGCGTCGACTTTTGCGAGAGCGCTCGTGAGGCTTTCAGGCCGTCGACGTCGCACCACGGCGACGAACTCGAGCATCACCTGGGCTGCGATCACGCCGCGTGGCGCAGCCATTTCGATCACGCGTTGAGATCTCATGCCTCTGGGTGTTTCCGGCTCCAGTTCGGCATAGACAAGGATATTGCTGTCCAGAGCGGCGCGCTTCGTCACGTCGCGTCGCCCAATGGCGCGTCGCCGTACTTGTCGTCTTCATTGATTTTCCCGACGCGATAGCCCGTTGCGAGCGTGGCGCGCATCAGCGCCACCATCCGCTCGTAAGCGGCGCGCCACTCGGGATCGTCGCGAGGATCGTCCGAACGCGGCCGCAATTCAGCGACCGTCTTGCCGTTCTTGGTGATGAGCACGGTTTCGCCCTTCTCGACCTCAGCGAGAATCTTCGAGAAGTTCTAGTTTGCGTCCCGAACGGTCATCGTAATCATCGTGCTACCGTCGCACAGCACGGGTGCGATTGGAACCAGCCGAAGCACTTGCAGCCGCAGCTCGACTGGACTAAGTTTAGTCCAAAGGAGACGCAGATGTCGACGGTCAACGTCCACGCCGCCAAGACGCACCTGTCTCGCTTGCTCGAAGAAGCGGCGGCCGGGGCGGAGATCATCATCGCCAAGGCTGGCAAGCCGCTCGCGAAGCTCGTGCCGCTCGACGCCGCGCCCAAGCCGAAACGAACGCTGGGGCTCCTGGCGGGCAAGGCGGTGATCCCTCCGGGCTTTGACGATCCGCTTCCCGAGGACGTTCTCCGCGAGTTCGAAGGCCGCTGAGATGCGCGCCCTTCTCGACACAAACGTCCTGTTGAGGGCCCTGATCGAGCCAGGCCTTTTGAGCGAAAAGGCGCGCGCGCTGATCGAGGCGCCGGACAACGTCGTGTTGTTCAGCGCGGCGAGTATTTGGGAAATCGCCATCAAGTCCGCACTCGGCAAGGCGGACTTTCAAGTCACGCCCCGCGACATCCTCGAGGCCGCGCTTGCCAGCGGCTTCGAAGAACTCCCGATCAGTTCCGTGGCGGCGCTTGGCGTGGCGGACCTTCCGCCGATCCATCGCGATCCCTTCGACCGCCTCCTCATTGCGCAGGCGCTCCAGGAGCCGGCGCGCCTCGTCACCACCGACGCCGCGCTCGCCGCATACTCCGAACTCGTCACGTGCGTGTGAGCAGGGCCGCCTTTGGCGCCCAGGTTGCACCCAAGGCCGCCCGTGGAGGGTGGGATGCCGAGAGCGGCGAAATCGGGATGTGGTGAACGCGGCGGCGGCAAAAACCGGCCGCGGCAGCTGTCCCTCTTCGATGAACTCCCGCCTATAAAGCCGCCGGTCGCGACCGCCGAGAAACCGCGCCCCGCGAAGCGCAGCGTCCGTCGTCCCGCACCTCTTCCCGAGCGCCCGCTCGTCCTGACGCCCGCACAAGCCGCCGCCCTCCTCAATGTGCGCCCATCGACGCTGAAGAGCTGGCGCGCGAAAGGCATTGGCCCAACGTTCGTGAAGCGCGGCGCCCGCCTGATCGGCTATCTGCCGGAGGCGTTGACGGCCTTCCTGAAGGCAAGCGCACCGCAAAGCCCTTGATCGGGGGCGCCTGCGTCATTCTGACTTTTCATCGGTCACGCGAATTATGGCGGTGGGCTATTGGGGGCGATCGAGGGCGATCGCAAGCGCTCGCGTTTCCTTGGTGGAAAAGCCTGGAACGGATTGAGCCAGTAGATTCCGGAACACGCGATTTCGTCCGCAATCGGACGATTCATTTTCGCGGGGAAGGCGATTTACCCGCCTGTTTTCGGGAGTTCTCCTTTGTGGGCGCGGCGCGCTGGGCGCTCGCGAGAAGGAGATGAAAATGGCGCACGATACCCTGCTCACCGTCGACCAAGCCGCGGCCCGCCTGCAGATCTCGAAGCACACGCTCAACCGCTGGCGCGTCACCGGCGAAGGCCCGCCCTTCGTGAAGTACGGGCCGCGGCTCGTGCGCTATGAGGAAAGCGTGCTCGAAACCTGGGGACGCGCCCGGACGCGGCGATCGACGAGCGAACCCTTGGCGCGGTGAAGCCCGCAGCGCCCGCGGCGTTGGCTGAGGACCTTGGCCGACGCCGCGCTGGCTGTCCGCGAGGGCAAAGCCACGTTCTCAGCGGAGGCCGTCCGTTTGACAAAGTTTGCCAAAATGAGAGCATCGGCGCCGAGGAGCACCTCCATGGCGACGATGAACGTATCCCTCCCCGATCAGATGAAAGCCTGGGTCGAGGCCCAAGCCGAAACAGGCCGGTACGCCAACGCGAGCGACTATGTGCGCGATCTCATCCGCCGCGATCAGGAGCGCCTCGAGAAGATCGCCGCGATGCAGAAGCTGATCGATGAGGGCCGGGCCAGCGGTCCGGCCGAGACGGTCGATCCCGAAGAGTTCCTGAGCCGGATGCAAAAGCGCCATGCCGAACGCCGGGGCGGGTAAGCCGTTTCGTCTTCGCCCGGCGGCGCTCCACGACCTCGAGGCGATCTGGGACTACTCCGCGCGAACCTGGTCGCCGACGCAGGCCGACATCTACATCCGCAAACTGTTCGCCGCCTTCGAACGGATCGCCGCCGCGCCAGAGATCGCACGCGAGCGCGTCGAGTACGCGCCGCCAGTCAGGATCTATCCCATCGAGTCCCACATCGTCGTCTACGTCGCATCGAGCGACGGCGTCGACGTGATCCGCGTGCGTCATCGCAAAGAGGATTGGACGAGCGATCCGATCGACGACAGCGGCGCCTGATGATGCCGACGCTCTCGAGCACCGCCATGCCGCGCGCGGTGATTCTCTCAAGCACCGCGTGCGAAGCCGCATCGCCTGCTCTTGCGCACGCCGTGGCGCGCGACACTTCAACTCATCTCGGCTCGCTCTCGCGGTGATGACCGAGTGA
>JBMOIB010000233.1:0-3596 GCA_049317545.1 Caulobacterales bacterium
GCCGCCGCCGCCGCCGCCGCCGCCGCCGCCGCCGCCGCCGCCGCCGCCGCCGCCCCCGCCGCCGCCGCCCCCGCCGCCGCCGCCCCCGCCGCCACCGCCGCCGCCGCCGCCGCCACCGCCGCCGCCGGTCGGCGATCGGTCGGACCTGCAGCTGCCTGCGACGACGATGCTGGCGAGCATCGGCAAGGTGATCGCAGACGTCGTGTCGAGGGATGTGCCCGAGGCGCTCGGTCTCGGCGTCGCGCAAGCCGCGCCGTTCCCCTACGCCGTGCCGCCGAACGTCAAGGGCGCCTGCACGATCAAGAATCCGGCGCAGATCAACTTCTTCGCCCTCTTTGACGGCCTCAACGAGCCATGGAAGGGGTGCGTCGAAACGCGCCCCGCGCCGTATGACGTCACCGACGAGGCGCCGAATGTCGGCATCGCGAACACGTTGTTCGTGCCGTATTTCTGGGTCGATGACGGCGATCCGATCCCCGCCGACCTGGGCAAATCCGGATGGCCTTCGAAGACGGCGAAACTCTACAACAACTTCGTCCCCGACTCGCCGCCGGCCGGATCCACCGTGGGGTCGAGCTACGATGGGCGGACGTATTCCGTCTACAAATACGACCTGGCGACCACCAAGGCCGCCAAGACGATCAAAACGGCGCCCTCTGTCACCATGGGGCCAAACCAGGCCTGCCCGACGCCCATCCTGCCGCTGACGTCAAAGCGCGCGGACGTCATCAACGCGCTGAACGGCATGGATTATTGGGAAGGCGGGGGCACCAACAGCGGTGAGGGCGTCATGTGGGGATGGCGCGTCCTTTCCCCGACCGAGCCGTTCACGCAGGGCGGGCCGTACGCAGAGCGCAGCAAGATCATGGTGCTGTTCGGCGACGGTCAGAACGACGCCTTCAAGAACGACAGTCCGTCGCTGCTGAGCGAAATGGGCTCCTATAACTTCCAGCGCGCATGGATCAGCTACGCCACCGGAACGAACCCGCCGTCCGCGTTGCGATTGGCGATTTCGAGCAAGGCGACCTACAACGCCTACCTCGATGATCGGCAGCGCAAGGCCTGCGCGAACGCCAAGGCCGCGGGGGTCGCGATCTATACGGTGTTGTTCCGCGAAGACGGCGCGGGGGCGACGGCGCTGTACAAGGAGTGCGCCAGCGACGCGACGAAGGCCTATACGGCCGCCAACGCCGCGCAGCTCAAGGCTGCCTTTGGCGACATCGCTGACGACATCGCTAAGCTGCGCCTGACGAAATAGGGCACGAAACAGGGGCCGTCCGGCGTGCGCCGGCGGCCCCGGTCGCATCCTGACTTCAGGCCGCGGTTTTGACGGAATTGTTCTCGTCGAGCAGCACGACCGTTGGATTGTAGTTGCGCGCTTCCTCGGCCGGCAGGACGCAATAGGCGACGACGATGATCCGGTCGCCCTTTTGCACGAGACGGGCGGCTGCGCCGTTCACCCCGAAGGTGCGTGAGCCCCGCGGCGCTTCGATCGCATAGGTCGTCAAACGGGCGCCATTATCGATGTTCAGCACATCGACCTGTTCGTGGGGGAGAATGCCCGCGCGATCCAGGAGGTCGCGGTCGATCGCGATCGACCCTTCGTAATGAAGATCGGCCTGCGTGACGACCGCCCGATGAAGCTTCGCTTTCATCATTGTCAGGAGCATAGGCGCGCTTCTCCCGGCCAAACGCCAAAAGAGGCGTTCAAATAGGGGCCGTAACTAGCGAATACAAGCGCCAGCCTTATTGAACCTTGAATCGGATGATGACGTCGGAGATCGCCCCCGTGGCGTTCGACCCGTCATCCAGGCTCGACGCGGCGCGCAGCGAATCCGCCGCGCGAAGCGCCGCTGTGCCGAAGCCATAGCCCAGCGGGGCTTCATAAAGAACCGAGCAGGCGGCGCGCGCATCGGGAAGCACCGTACACCGCAGGGTCGCTTGTCCGTCGACTTCGGCCTGCCGCGCGCGGGCCGGATAGAGTTGCTCGAGCCGGTTCGACGTGGGCTTGGAGGTCCACCGCACACGGGCCGCCGGGCGGACAGGCGCATCGGCTGAAGCGCCGGACGAGGCCGTTTGCGACTGCGCCGGGGCCGCGACCACCGGCATCGGCGCGGGCGCCACGGACGCCGGCGGTTCAGCGGGCGGCAATGTTGCCGACGGCGGCGGCGCATAGGCGGCGTTGAGATCGACCCCGGTCGTGGCGGCGGCGTTGCGCGGGATCGCGTTGGCGTAGCGGACCGGGGGCGCCGATGCCGGCTGGCGACGATCGCGGCTGGCTGGTGTGATCGACGACGTCGGCGCTGTTTCAGTGACAATCGAGTCGAGTGACACCGCTTCGCCGCGAGGCGGCGGCGTCAGGCCGGATTCTGCGGCGGCGATTGGAATTTCCGCACCCCGAACCACTTCCTGGGCCGTCGATGCGAGCGCCGTTTCAGGGCGATCGGCAACGTCTTTGCCGCCCGAAGCCGGGATCATCCCGCGCATGGCGAAGCCGGCGCCGGCAAGCGCCGCCACCGCCACAAGGACGACGACGAAACCGCGTCCGCCGCCTTCCGTGCGATCGGCCCGGCCAGACGCCTGCGCGACCGGCGGCGCGCCGCGGCGATCCTCATCGTCATAGTGCGGACGGCGAACCGCGGGAGGTCGATACTGGATCGGCGCATCATCCGGCGCCGGCGGCGGCAGATACCGCGGATCGGAGCGGCGCGGTTCGGCCCGGCGCGCATCTGGCGCCACGGGGTCGAGCCGCGGCGGCGTCGGGCGCGGCTGATCGTGCCGAGGATGCGGCTCGGGCGCGAAATCCCGGGCATAAGTCTCAGGCCGCGGCGGCTCAGGGCGACGCATGCCGGGATCCGGCCCGCGCCGGGGCTCAAGCTGGCGGCGGTCGAGGCGATCGTCGATCGAGTCCTGGCCTGAATCCGTATAGCGCGGGGGCCGCACCGAGCCGGGTTGGACCGACCAGCCGGTCCATGCCGGAGCGGTCGGGGCGGGCTGCGGCTCGGCTTTGGCCGGTGCGCGCGCCGCCGGCGCTGGCGCCGCGGCCGGCTGGGCGGCGCCGCCCAGGCGCTCGATGCGCATCAGCGCCAGTTCAGCGAAAGCGCCCTTGGGGCCGAAACGGTCGAGATAGGTCAAAAAGTCGGCGGGATCGGCGCTCGCCTGAATGCGGCGCCAGAACGCTGCTTCGGCTTCCAGGTCGACATCGCTCACGGTTTGCCCGCGCGGGGCCGCTGGCGGTTCGGCGACCTGAGAAATGCGTCCAAGGCGCGAGATGGCGTCGCGTGAGCGCGTCACCGCGCGTTCAACGGCCACATAGAGGCCGTCGAGGACCGGGTCCTCAGGCGCGAACGACCATTGCGAAATGTCGAAGGCGGGGAGACGCCAAAGGCTCGGCGGCAATGGGTGCCCATCGAGGCGGGCGATCATGGCTTTACCGGACTGTGCGGCCCGATCCGCGGCTTCGCGCATCTGCGTGGATCGTTGCGATGCGCCCGACCAGCAGACCAGCGCAACGGCGCATTGATCGAGCTCGTCCGGGCGAGCCGCGCCGCCGGCCGTCTGAAAGCCTGCGCGGTAGAAAAGATCGGCCAGAATCG
>JBMOIB010000234.1:0-3567 GCA_049317545.1 Caulobacterales bacterium
GCGGCCACCGACCTGGAGACATCGCGCCCGGGAAAATCCTACACCGTCGACACCGTGCGGGAGCTTCGCCGGCTGCATCCGGACGCCGAGCTCTTTTTCCTCCTTGGCGCCGATTGCGCCCCGCGCGTGCTCCATTGGCGGGGATATGACGACCTGCGCACGATGCTGCGCTTCGTCGTCTGGGCGCGGCCAGGCGCGGTCGAGACCGCGGATGAAATGCCGCTCTTGCGCGTCGCCTGTCCGCCACTCGACCTGTCTTCCACGCAGATGCGCGCCCGTGCGGCAGCTGGAGAGGCGCTCGATGGGCTAACGCCCGCATCCGTCGCGGACTATGTCCGCCGCCATGACCTCTATGGCGCGCACGCCCGGATCGCCCGGACCTTGTCGAAGATCACGCCCCGCATCGTCGCTTGCTCGGGCGGCGTCGATTCCATGTTGCTCGCGACGCTCGCGCACCGCGCCGCGCCCGAGGCGACGATCATCGCCCACGCCGTCAGCCCGGCGGTCCCGCCTGCGGCGACGGACCGTGTGCGGGCCTGGGCGCAGGCCGAGAACTGGACGCTGCAGATCGTGTCCTCCGGCGAGTTCGCCGACGAGAACTACCTCTCGAACCCGGTCAATCGCTGCTATTTCTGCAAGTCCAATCTCTATGGCGCACTCAGCGACATCGCCGCGGCGATGCCAGCTGGAGCCGCGACCCTATCCGGCGCGAACACGGACGATCTTGGCGAATACAGGCCAGGTCTCGACGCGGCGGCCGAGCGCGGCGTCCGCCATCCGATGATCGAAGCAGGCATATCGAAAGCTGATATTCGCGCCGTCGCGCGGGCCCTCGCGCTTCCCTTCGCAGAGCTTGCCGCCTCGCCGTGCCTTGCAAGCCGCCTCTACACCGGGACGCGCGTGACGGCAGCGCGACTTGCGGCCGTCGACGCCGCCGAAACGCTGATCCGCAGGCAAACAGGCCTTGCCGTCGTTCGCTGCCGCGTCCGCAGCGACGCCATGGTCGTCGAGGTTCCGGCCGATGATCGCGCACAGGTTGACGCCAGCGTGCTCGATGACGCGCTCGCCGCAGCGCGCGCCCATGCGCCAGAGTTGACCGGCATCGGGCTCGACGCAGCTCCCTACCGCCCCGGACGCGCGTTCGTCCGCCCGCCCACGGAGCCCCAGGCATGACGACCGTCTTCGACTATGACCGCCGCGTGCGTCTGGGCATGCCGGAAACGGTCTTCTGCGAGGGCAAGGAGATCGCGCAGCTCGATCAGATCATCGCCGAGCTGCGCCAGCGCCCCGATCACCCCACCCTGTTCACCCGGCTATGGCCCGCGGCGCACGCCCGCCTCGCCGCTGAACATGCCGGGCTTCTCGACTATGACGGCGTGACCGGGACCGCCTTCCTGCACGGCCGACTTGCGCCACGTGCGGGGCGCGTGGCCGTCGTCACCGCCGGCACCTCCGATCTCCGCGTCGCGGGGGAAGCGGCGCGCACGTTGGAATTCATGGGGATCGCGCATCAACTGATCTCCGACGTGGGCGTTGCCGGCATTCATCGGCTGTTCGCGCGGATCGACGAAATCCGGACGGCGGATGTGGTGATCGCTGTCGCCGGATGGGACGCCGCGCTCGCGTCGGTGTTGGGCGGCCTCGTCGCTGCGCCGGTCATCGGCGTGCCCACATCCGTGGGCTACGGCGTGGCGGCGGGCGGCAAGACATCCTTGAACTCGATGCTCGCGAGCTGCGGGCAGGGCGTTCTCGTGGTCAACATCGACAACGGCTTCGGCGCCGCCTGCGGGGCCGTGCGCATTCTCAACGCATTGGCGGCGGCGAAGGCGAGCACATGAACCGGACATCTATCGTTCTGCGCACACCTTCGGGGATTTCGGGCGACATGCTTCTTACTGGGCTCGCGCGGCTCTCCGGCCTTTCAGCCGCCGAGCTTGACGCCCTCGTCGATGCGATCGGCATGCCTGCGCTCCGTAACTCGGTCCGGATCGAGCAGCACGTCGTCAACTGGATCTCAGGCTACAAAGCGAACGTGACGACGCCGGACGAGCATGCGCATCGACATCTGTCCGATATCCTGGCGATCATCGAGGCCAGCGCGCTGAGCGCCCCGGCCAAGGCGCTGGCTAGCCGCGCCTTCACGATCCTTGCGGAAGCCGAAGCCAAGGTTCATGACATCCCGATTGCAGAGGTGCATTTCCACGAAGTCGGCGCATTGGACAGCATTCTCGACACCTGTCTCGCCGCCGCGCTCTACGCCCACATCGCGCCCGCCCGTCTGCATTGTAGCCCGCTGCCGATCTGCGACGGCATGATTCGGTGCGACCACGGCCTCTTAGCGAGTCCGGCCCCCGCGGTGCAGGAGATGCTGCGCGGTGTGCCGGTTTACGGCGTAGATGCGATGGGCGAAACCGTGACGCCCACGGCGCTCGCCTTCCTGCGCGCCGTTGACGCGCGGTTCGGCAAGTGGCCGGAATGCGAAGTCGTCGACACCGTGCGCGCCTACGGCTCGAAGGTTTTCGAGAAGCTCCCGAACGGCGCGCTGTTCTTCACGGTCCGCGAGCGATGACGTCGCCCCCTCTGCCGCCCTCGGTTTCGATCGCACAGCGCTTCTACGCCTCGGTGAAGGGCCGTCGCCGCGCCGTCGTCGAGGCGGTCGAGGCCGGTCTCGCCGCAGGCGCGCGGCTGGTCTCTCCAGATCTCGCGCCGGCGCCCGCGGGCGAATGGCGTGTCCTGTTCGAGGACGGCCAGCGCGTCGCGCCGGGGGATGTGCTCATTGAGCTTGAGGGCGACGCCGGCGAACTTGGCGTGGCGGAGGACTATGCGCTCGGCCCGATCGGGTTCGCCTCGGGCATCGCGACCGGCGCGCGACTCTTCCGCGACGCCGCGCCTCCGGGGCTGTCCGTGGCGTGCGGCGGGTGGAAGAAGCTTCCGGCTGCTCTGAAACCGATGCTGCGCGCAGGGCTCGCCGCGGCCGGCGTGCTCCCCCGGCTTGTCGAAGGCGATTTCGTGTATGTCGGCAAGAACGCAGTCCTTCTGCACGGTGGCGTCGCCGCGGCCGTCGCAACGGCGCGCGCGCTCAACGCCGGCCCCGTCGCGATCCAGGTCAAATCCGTGACCGAGGCGCGATACGGCTTCGAAGCCGGCGCAGGAATTCTCATGGTCGATACCGGCGATCTAACCGATCTCGCCGACGTTCACGCCGCCCTGCAAAGCGACGGCGTGCGAAGTCAGGTGAAGCTGGCGTTCGGGGGCGGCGTGCGTCTCGATCAGCTTGCGCCCGCGCACGATGCCGGCGCCGACGCCGTGGATGTCGGGCGCGCGATCCTCAACGCACCGCTGATCGATCTGCGCCTGCGCGTCATCGCCTGAAGGCTTATCCGCCCGCACACACCAGGAGCACACATGTCGCAGCCAATGCTGACCGGGGTTCGCGTGATCGACATGACGTCCGTCGTGTTCGGGCCGTTCGCGACCCAGGCGCTTGCCGATCTCGGCGCAGACGTCATCAAGGTGGAGGCGCCGGAGGGCGACGGATTTCGCTTTTCCGGAAAGCCGGCGGCGACG
>JBMOIB010000235.1:0-3566 GCA_049317545.1 Caulobacterales bacterium
CCGCGCCCGCCATGTCGACGAGCACGCTCGGGCGCACAGGCTTGGCGTCGATCGCGTCATAGGCGATCACGCGGTCGTAGGCGCCTGAAGCCCGCGTGAAGGCGACGTTCTTGGCCGACGTCAGCCCCACAACCTCCACGCCGCCGCGCCGGCGCATCAGCCAGGCGGCGCCGAGCGCGGTTTTGCTCGAGGCGCTGGCGAACAGCACCTGCCCCGCGCCGTGGAAGTCGAGCTCGGCGAGGTGATCGTCGATCAGGAACGAGGTGGTGAAGAGGGGGCGGATGAGCGCTGTGAGCGCCTCTTGGCGCGCGTCGAGGCCCGGCTTGAACTCGTAGCTGTTGTAGACCGGCGGCAGCTCACGGCGGTGCGGGGCGCCATCGATGAAGCCAGCGGGCGTCACGCGCACCGGCGCGACCACGAGATGCGACGACATCGGCAAAAAGCCGAACACCCGCGCGCCGACCTCGACGCCGGCGCAGCGGCTTTCAACCACGTCGGCGAAGCCCCAGACGGGGCCTCGGCCAAGCCCGTCCGGCGCCGGGAAGAAGCGCCAGTAAAGGAATTGCTCGCCCATCGCCGCATAGGTGACGTTGTTGGCGGTGAGCGCGAACCGCGCGATCGCGAGCCGGACCTCGCCGTCAGCGAGCGGAGGCGGGGCGACCTCGACGAGGCGCGCATCGCGCAAATCGGTTTTGGCGATCAGGATGTCTGCGGCCATGGCGGGATCTCCGGTTGGTTTGCCTGAGTTTACACCGCCGCAGCGCCCGGGAAGCCCGCTAAAACCAGATATCGCGAACGCAGCGCCCGCTCGGCGGAAGATCGTCGAACGTGTCGAGCCCATCGAATTGATCGATGGGCAGCGACGCAACCGCTTCCGGCGGCGCGAGGCGGACATTGACGGCGATGCGCCTGCGCCCATCCGGCTCAAGGCGCAGCCCGCGCCAGGCCAGCACGCACCCGCATGTGGGGCAGAAATGGATTTCGAGGGCCGGGTCCGCTTTTCCCGGCCTCACATAGGTCGAGCTCGGCCCTTCGAGCCGGATGCGCTCGCCTTCGAAGTCATAGGCCCAGAGCGCGCCGTAGCGGCGGCAGAGCGTGCAATTGCAGGCCGTGATCGAGCCGGGATCGCCCTCAAGGGTCCAGTGCGCGGCCCCGCAATGACATGACCCTTTGAGCATTTGGCCGCCCCCTTCTCAGACGAGCCGGCTCTGCTCGACCGCTGCGGCGATGAAGCTGGCGAACAGCGGGTGCGGCTCGAACGGACGGCTTTTCAGTTCCGGATGGAATTGCACGCCGATGAACCAGGGATGGTCCTCGCGCTCGACAATTTCCGGCAACAGGCCGTCCGGGCTCATGCCGGAGAACTTCAGGCCGGTCGCTTCCAACTCGTTGCGATAGGCGGTGTTCACTTCGTAGCGGTGGCGATGGCGCTCGCTGATGCGCGTCTCGCCATAGACGCCGGCGACGCGCGAGCCCGGCGCCAACGCGGCTTCAAAGGCGCCGAGGCGCATGGTGCCGCCGAGATCGCCATTGGCCTGGCGGGTCTCGAGGTCGTTGCCGCGCATCCATTCGGTCATCAGCCCGACGATCGGCGTTTTCGTCTTGCCGAATTCGGTGGAGCTCGCGTTCTTCAGATTGGCCTGGTGGCGCGCGGCCTCGATGCAGGCCATCTGCATGCCGAAGCAGATGCCGAAGAACGGCAATTCGCGCTCGCGCGCGAACTTCACCGCCTGGATTTTGCCTTCCGAGCCGCGCTCGCCGAAGCCGCCGGGCACCAGGATGGCGTGGACGCCGTCGAGCCGCGCCGCGAGGTCGGCCTCCTTCTCGAACACTTCGCTCTCGATCCAGCGGATGTCGACGCGGACGTTGTTCGCGACGCCGCCGTGATGCAGCGCCTCGATCAGGGATTTATAGGCGTCCTTGAGCTCGGTGTATTTGCCGACGACCGCGACCGTGACCGCCCCATCGGGACTCTTCAGGCGATGGGCGATCGTGCGCCATTTGGCGAGGTCGGGCTGCGGCGCGACCGTGACCCCGAAATGACGGAGCAGTTCGGTGTCGAGGCCTGCCTCGTGATAGGCGATCGGCGCTTCGTAGATCGTCGCCAGATCACGCGCCTCGATCACTGAGCTGTCGCGCACGTTGCAGAACAGCGCGATCTTGCGCTTCTCGCCCTCCGGAACCGGACGATCGCAGCGGCACAGGATGATGTGCGGCTGGATGCCGATCGAGCGCAGCTCCTTCACCGAATGCTGCGTGGGCTTGGTCTTCATCTCGCCGGCGGCGGGGATGTAGGGCAGCAGCGTGAGGTGGATGTAGACGGCCTGACCGGGATCAAGTTCCTGGCCGAGCTGGCGGATCGCCTCGAAAAACGGCAGGCCCTCGATGTCGCCCACCGTGCCGCCGATTTCGCAGAGCACGAAATCGGCCCCGCCGTGGTCGGCGAGGATGAAATCCTTGATGGCGTTGGTGACGTGGGGAATGACCTGCACGGTCGCGCCGAGGTAATCGCCGCGCCGTTCCTTGGCGATGATCTCCTGATAGATTCGCCCGGTCGTGATGTTGTCGGACTTGGCCGCCGACACGCCGGTGAAGCGCTCGTAATGGCCGAGGTCGAGATCGGTTTCGGCGCCGTCGTCTGTGACGAAGACCTCACCGTGCTGATAGGGGCTCATCGTCCCCGGATCGACGTTGAGGTAGGGATCGAGCTTGCGCAGCCGAACCTTGTATCCGCGCGCTTGCAGCAACGCGGCGAGCGCGGCCGACGCGATCCCCTTCCCCAAGGAAGAGACCACCCCGCCGGTGATGAACACGTAGCGAGCCATAGACCTCGACGCCCCTGAGATGCCCGTCCCTGCGCTAAGCCGACCCTAGGGCCGGCCGCACGCGAGGGCGGTGCGCGATCACTCGTCCGGACCGGCTCGCGGACGCAGCTGCGGTTGCGCCGGCGCTGGGGCCGGAGTTTGGACCGATTCGACCGGCGGCGTCGGCTTCGGCGCCGTGACGGGCTTCGGCGCCGGCTTGACGTTGGCCGCCGCCGGGGCCGGGGCGGATGCGGCCGACGCGACGGGCTTCGGAGCAGCTGCGACAGCAGCCGGCGCGAGCGGCGCGGCGCGTTCGGCCGTCGGTTCCGGCGCGGGCGCCACGAGGCCGCCATCGGCCGGCGGCGCAAACGTTTCGAGAGGCGCGGCGCGCACGGGCGGCGCGGTCGGCGCCGGGGCGGGCTTGACCGGCGCCGCAACAGGCGCGGTCTCGATGACCGACTTCTGTTTGTGGGTCGCCTGCGCGAGCAGCGTCAACGACAGGCTCGTCAGAAAAAACACGGCTGCGACGACAGTTGTGGCGCGCGCAAGCACGTCGGCCGCGCCGCGCCCCGTCATCAGTCCGCCGCCGCCGCCGCCGATTCCGAGCGCGCCGCCCTCCGAACGCTGCATCAGCACCAGCCCCACGAGGCCCAGCGCGGCGATCAGGTGGATGAACAACAGGGCGGTTTCCATGGACGCGTGCGCTCCTCACTCGGCGCCCGTGACATGGGGGCGGACGAAAGCGCGCTCAATAGCGGAGGC
>JBMOIB010000236.1:0-3563 GCA_049317545.1 Caulobacterales bacterium
TGGCAACGACATCGTCAATGAGACGACCGGCAACACCAACACGATCATTCTCGGCGACGGTTTCAACTGGAACGATTTTTGGATCGGGACGCCGCCCGGTCAGCTTCATATCGGCACACGCAGCGTGGCCGGAACATTGATCATCAACAACGCCTTCGCGTTACCGCTCAATCCGATCAGCACAATTGATATGGGCGGCGCCGGCGCGATCGACACCTCGAAGATTACCTGGGCTGTTGCCGGCGACGACGCCAACAACACGGTCACCGGGCAAAACAACCAGTCTAATTGGCTGCTTGGTTTCAACGGCAATGACACGATCACCAATGGCGGCTGGAGCCAGCTCGGCAGCATCTATATTGGCGGGCGTGGCAATGACACGATCAATTCCTCGGTAGGCGACGATCAGATTGCGATCGACCGCGGCAGCGGCCAAGACGTGATCAATGACACCGGCGGCGCCGATTCGCTGATCATCGGCCCGACCGCGACGGCTGACGACGTCATTTTCAAAATTGTCGGAGATGACCTCTTTATCGGCCTGCGCGATCCCGCCAATGGCGCCTTGGAGGCAAACCTGGTTGCCGACCGTGTGCGGGTTGTCGGCGGCGGCGTGAAATATCGCGAATGGTATTGGAATAACATCGACCGACGCTACGATCCGAGCGACATCACAACGATCAATACCGTTGAATTCATTGTCGCCGGCGGCGCCACGATGGATTTGACCAAGCTCGACATGCCTTGGGTCGTGCGCGATCGATATAATGGCAGCGGCGGCGGCGGCGGCGGAGGGCCCTTACCGCCAGTTGTTTTCGATCTTGGAGATGACGGCCTTGATCTTATTGCGGTTGAAGAGAGCGACGTCGTGTTCAAGCCGAACGGCAATGGGCCGATGTTGCGCGTCGGCTGGGTCGGCGGGCAGGATGGCATCCTGGCGCTTGATCGCGACAAAAGCGGCGCGATCGATAATCTCAAAGAGATCATGTTCACGCAGGACAAGCCCGGCGCGAAGACTGATCTGGAAGGGTTGGCTGGGTTCGACAACAACAAAGACGGCTTGCTCAATTCCAAAGACAAGATTTGGAGCGATCTACGGATCTGGCGCGACGTTAATGGCAATGGTCTGGGCGCCGGGCGTGAATTGATGACGATGACCGAGGCGGGCATTGTCGAATTGGATTTGACGCCGAAACCGACCGGTTACAAAGCCGGCGACAGCATCGACAATATGTCGGTGAACACGACGACCTTCCGGCGCGCCAACGGAACAATTGGTACGGCCCACGACGTCTTGCTGCAAACGCGCCTTGTCAATGTCGATAGCTATGACACTGGCAAGCCGCGGGCGGAGTGGGGGGCGCCGACAAATGACGGCCAACTTGGCCGGGTCGCTGGCGTCGGCGTCCAGAAGGACAGCCGCGCAAAGTTGAGGGTTGGCGATGTGGCGCCAGACCAAAAGGATGCCGCCTTTGAGAAGGGCGACGTCACAAAAGAAGGCAAAACCGATTTGCCGGCGATCGTTCCACGGCGCGGGCGGCTGCAGCAATTGGAAGAAGATCTGCGCAAAGGCACGCCCACGCCATCTGCCGGGCGGGGCATGCCGATCGTGATCGATCTCGCCGGCGATGGCGCCGACTTGATCGATCCGTCAAAGTCGCAGGTCTTCGTTGATCTCGACAGCGATGGCTGGGCCGACCAGGTCGGCTGGGTCGCGGCCAGCGACGCGATCCTCGGCTATGATCGCGATGGCGATGGACGGATTGCGCCACTTGGCGAGATTTCCTTCATCAATGACTTTGTTGGCGCCAAGAGCGATCTGGAGGGCTTGCGGGCTTTTGATAGTGATGGCGATCTCATGCTCACCGCCGCGGATGAGAAGTTCGCCGGCTTCATGGTTTGGCGTGACCTCAATAGCGATGGACGCAGCACGGCTGAAGAATTGCAAAGTCTGGCGAAGGCTGGCGTCGTTTCGATTGCGCTGGAGCCGTTTGAGACAAATGCAGATCCCGGTGAGATGACGCAGAACGCGATTTTTGGCGCCACGCGCATCGCCTATGCCGATGGAACAATGCGCACTGGCTATGACGTGGCTTTGGGGTCGATCGGTGGGCTAGCGCGCGCGCTGCAAAACACGATGCCGAGCGAAAAGGTGCGCAACACGGCGCCGACGGAGGTTTACGATCGAACCTTTTGGAGCGGCCAGCCATGGGCGATGACGCCGGCAATTCGCCGGGCGATAATGGGCGTCGCTGAAGACGAAGGGGCGCTCGAAGACGACATCGGCATTCGCGACGACTTGGACCTGCTTCAGTCCGGCAGAATAGGCGCTGAGGCAGATGGGGAAGCGGTGTTTTCGCCGACGCAAGACTTTGACATGACATCGGCAAACAGCGAGCGCGGCAAAGACGTCACTGAGCTGGCGCAGATGTTTCCTTTCGAACCCAGTATCGGCGAAGACGTCTTTAGCGGGCGTCATCTTGACCAACCGGAGATCGAAGCGCCGCGCACGGGCGATCGCCGCTGGTGGCTGCGCGGGTCGGAGCGCACGTTCGACGGTGCGGGTTCGCTCGCCGCCTTGATGGACCGCCTCGACGACGAGAAGATGGCTGAGAGCCGCGCGCAGCGCTTCGCGCCAGCGAACCAGGACGCTGTGATTCTCGCTCAATCCATGGCGGCGTTTGCGAAGCCTTCGGGTGGAGAAGCACGCACGCGCCGGCGCGGCGAGGACCCTGAGAGCGGCTATGTTAGCTTGCCGAGCCTCTGGCGACGCGAACGCGTCTAAGCAGATTGCCTCATCCGGCCGGCGACGCCATGACAATGCGCCGTCGGCCGACTTATTCAGGACTTGCCTATGACCGATCCGCAGAGTGTCCCGTTCCAGCCCAAGACTGTGGCGCAAATCCTGGGCGAAGTCACTTGGCTCTTGACCCAATCGCCGATCCACAAACAGCTCTTTATCGGCGATCTCGAATGGTTCGCGATGCCGGCGATCCTGCTGGAACAGTTTCGCGTCTTTTATGGGCCTATACCGCCAAACGCCCCACCGGGGGCGACGCCAACGCCGGCGGCCATAGCGCTATGGGCCTTCGTCAGCCCTGAGACCGATGCGCGACTGGAAGGCGAGGCCTTCAAGATCGCGCCGCACGAATGGAATGCTGGCGATCAGGCCTGGCTGATCGAACTTGTGGCGCCGTTTGGCGCACAGGAGGAAATCATCCGCGATCTCGCCACCAATGTTTTTTCTGACCGGCCGTTCAAGTTTCATATGACGGGCCCCGATGGCCAAAGGCGCGTCATGCGCAGCGACGCCGTAATGGCCGCTGAGCGGCCGAATTAACAAGTGACGTTGCAGCGAAGTGTTTGGCGCTGCGACGCTTGCGAACGGGCGGGGTGGGGCGTCGCCGCATTGCCGCATCCTAAATGTTACCGAAGGTTGCCTTTCGATAGGTGTGCCGCCGTTAGCGCACCGGAACCCCGGCAGCCGCCGTAACGACGAACTAGCCGCCGTCCATGTCGGAACCGGTGGCCGACGCCCATCTCGGAATTTCTGGTCGAGGTGG
>JBMOIB010000237.1:0-3545 GCA_049317545.1 Caulobacterales bacterium
AAGGTCACGCAGCTTTGCGATCAGCATGGTCGAGCCGCTGCCGTTTACTGGACTTGTAAGGATCGTCACGGGACCAGTGAAGGCATTGGGCGCCGACGCGCGCGGCAGCAGTTCATCCGGCGAGGCTGCGGGCGTCAGGTCAAAGCCACCGTCAGGCGCCGGAGTGAACTGCTCCATCGGGGGAAAAAAGGCTTCGTTGCGGTCGCCCCAGGTGTCGATCGCGTCGGCTAGATCACCGATCCGCACAGACTGAAAGCGGATCATCTTGTTCCAGACGAAGGGCTTCGCGGTCAGAAAATCCGTCAACGGATACGTCGCATCGCCGGAGCCGCCGCCATTGTCGCGCAGATCGAGGATCAACCGTTTCGCCCCGGCGGATTTGATTTCGTCGAAGATCTTTCCGTAGAGCGCAGGAGCATCGACCGGCTTACGGTAGTTTACGAAGGTGACGATCCGCAGATAGGCGGTGTCCGTATCCAGCATGCGCCACGTCGTCGTGTCGGAGAAATTGCTCCGATAGCGATCACCGTCCCACGGCAATGTGCGCCAGGCTTTGAACGGCATAGCGGCCATGCGGATCGTCCGCGGCGCACGATCGACCCCATCGCGCACAACGAGATCATAGGTGGGCGTGAAGCCATAAACATAGGGATAGAAATGGTCGAAGTCCGAGCCCATGAGATCGCCGTCGCTGGCGAGATTGGTCGGTCGCGCCCAAACGGAATCGCCGTCGATGGGCACATACGCCCCCAAAGTCTCCGCCAGCGCATGGACGGAGCGCCCGTTGATCGACAGCATCTCGGTCCCGCGAGCCAGCGTCGGCTGGTTTGGATCGCTGGACTCGACAATCATCCGACCTTCCAACAACCGGAAGCGAAACGGCAAGTGGCCCGGATTGTCGCGCCGCCAGGCCTCGATCGCGGGGGCTTGTTCGGCCTTGGTGTGGTTGCAACGGATCTCGGCGAGCAACAGCGAGACGCGACGATAGAGTTCCAGCTCGCTCATCGGGCGGCGAACCGCGCGCTCCAAGTCAGCGAAAGCTGCGTCCATCCGGGTCTTCGTGGTGCGTCGATAGAGTCCTGGGTGGATGGTCTCCAACGCGCGACGCATCAAAGCGACATCCTGCTGGGCTTGCGCAGGCGTCAGGGTGCGCAGGGCCAATGCCGGCGCGGGCGTCGGCGCAACCGATGCGGACTGCGCCAGCGAAGGGGTTGGGTAAAGCATCGCCCCAAGCGCCGGGGCGGCGACGCACGCGGCCAAGACTGCGGCGGTCGTGAGAGTTGTTTGGCGCATAGATGGTCTCTTTGAGGCTGGCCGCGCAGGGATGCGGCGAGGCTCGTAGCTATGACCGCAACGCGTACCGGCTGCGTCGCAGACCTTGGCGCGCCGAGGTTTTTTCATGGATTGAGACGTCGCAATTTGCTGGAGACGGTGATTTTAGGATTTGAGACGCGCCGTCCTGCGGTACGCGCTTGGGGTCGTGCCGACGAGGTCAGCAAAGGCGCGATTGAAGCTCGCTTTGGAATTGAACCCCGCGGCAAAGGCGATTGTCAGGATGTCGTCGTCAACCGCCGGGTCCGCCAGCTGGCGCTTCACCGCTTCCACTCGGCGCCCGTTGATGAACGCGCTGAAGGTCAAGCCGAGGCCCTCGTTCAACGCGCGCGACACATAGGTGGTATTGGCGCCAAGCGACTTCGCCAGACTTGCGAGCGTCACTTCGGGGTCTCGCCAAAGCTCGCGGTCATCGACGACTTGCGCCCACGCCGCCGCCTGGGTTGCCCAATCGCGTTGGGGCTGGCTCGCCTCCGTTGGAGCAGGTAGCGCTACTGCAGTCGTTTCACCCATGGCCGGGTAATCGAGCTTTGCGTTGCGCCATCCCTCAATACCCAGGTAGATCGCGAGCATCGAAAAGCCGACATACATCCAGAACCGGTCGAAATAGGAGCGTCTTGGGTCGAGTGTGTCGGCCATGAAGAAGCCGCCCCAAATGAACGCCATCGCGGCCAATGCGATCAGCCCATTGCGAATCCAGGATGGGTCAAAAAGGACGCCGTCCGTGCGCGTGCCCGCCAGAAAGGCCTTATAGGCTTGATATCGGCGCCAGGTCATATGTCCATAAATCGCGACCGACGCGATGCTCGCAGAAGTTAGCAAGGGAGAAATGATCGAGGCATTCGCGAACCCATCCCACCAATCCTTGATTTCAACGGGGAGAGGAAACACCAGCGCCTGGGAAAGAAACTGCACTGCATAGGGCGCAAAGTGGCGCAGCCATTGCGGCGGCAAAGGACCGCCAGTCAGGGTGCAAGTGTAGAAATAGAACAACGGACCGAATGCGAGCCCTGTTTCAAAAGGCGCGAAGCTCAGCCACGGATAGGCGTCGTAGAAGCCGGCGAAGCCGATGATGTAGGGCGTCACCATCATCGCGACGGCCAGGATGAGTAGTGCGAGGAGCCGGTTCGCGCGCTGATTCTTCGACGCCAAGACCAGCATGAGGGCCAGCGCCAAACCCTGCGCCACCCCAATCAACAACGTCACGCTGAGCCGACCAAAAACGATCATGAAGCCTGTCTATTCCTGGTCGGCAATCCGACCGAACACGGCGAACGCGCTTGCCATTCCTAGTGCGCCTTCGCAAGGCGTCGGTATGCCAAGCGTGTCAGGGTGTGGATCAAATCCAACTTACATGCGCCTGTCGCGCGATGACGAAATCATCGATAGGCGTGAAAGGGTTGAACGTTCGCCTCTGCGATCGAGCGTTATGCCACCGGTCGCGATACCCGACCTCGGACGAACGCCGAGCGCTGCTCACGGCCTGACTGAACACACTCAAGGCCGTCAGTGTCGCTCGAATGCGTCACGGCTCGAAGCGAAATTTCGCCTTCGGCGAGCCCCTGCCCGATGCCGGGTCGCGTTGATTGGTAGGCTCGCTCGACTCCGGTTCCCCGGAGCTGGGCGGAGTTCGAAGGCGTTCACCGCATCGACGTTTGCGGAGGGCCGGGAGGCGTCCATCCTCCGCCTGGGTGAGGCCAGGACGCAAGCGTCCGGCGCCTTCCATGCGCCTTGGGGATTCTGAGTTCAACGCCGCTCGCGCATTGGGCCTCGCCGTTTACCAACGTTGCAGGGCTCCATCGGGCTCCCGGGGCCCTATGGCAGCACGGCGATGCAATCGACTTCGACCGAGATGCCGGCGAGCAGCGTGCAGATGATCGTTGTGCGTGCTGGGTAGGGCGCTACCGCGAATTCAGCGTAGATCCGGTTGAACGCGGCGAAGTCTTCTTTGCGAGCGAGGTAGACCCCGACGCGCGCCACATGCGACCAGTCGGCGCCGGCGGCTTTCAAGACGCGGGTGACATTGTCGAGCGTGAGACGCGTTTCATCTTCGAAGTCGCCCAGGCGGAATGACTTCGTGAGCGGGTCCTGCGGGCCCTGGCCCGACACGAAGAGAAGACGACCTGACGCCACAACTCCATGGCTGAACGGGCCGATAACTTCAGGTGCGTCGGGCGGATTGATCGGGCTGTGCATCGGGATCGGGTTTGACC
>JBMOIB010000238.1:0-3525 GCA_049317545.1 Caulobacterales bacterium
ACCCAAACCCAAACTTCTATCGGCCGAGGGCTGAGCTGCTCCGCCTTGTCCCTATGCGAACCCGCAGACGCGCAGCGTCGTGCGGATAAAGGCGCGTCAGAGCTTAATCCGCCAGCGGCCGCCACATTCCCGCATCGTCCAGCACTTCCCCGTCGCGCACATGGGTCGGCGTCAGCGGCGCCTTGCCGTGCCCGCCGGGGATGTCGAGCACATAGGTGGGCTGGGCGAGGCCGGAAGCGCGCAGCTTCAGTTCACGGACGATCTTCTGGCCCTCGGCGATCGACAGGCGGAAATGTCCGGTGCCGGCGGCCATGTCGGGATGATGCAGATAATAGGGCTTCACCCGATTGGCGACGAAGGCGCGCATCAGGGCCTCAAGCGTCGCGGCGTCGTCGTTCACGCCCTTCAAGAGCACGGTCTGGCTCACCAGGGCGAAACCCGCGTCCGCGAGCCGCGCGATCGCCGCGCGCCCCTCCGCCGTGAATTCGCGGGCATGATTGGCGTGCAGCGCGATCCAGACGGCCTTGCCCGGCGCCTTCAAAGCCGCGAGCATGTCCGCGTTGACCCGATCTGGATCGACCAGCGGCACGCGTGTGTGCCAGCGCAGCACCGCCACATGGCCGATCGCGGCGATCCGCGCGGTCAGTTCGGCGATCCGCCGCGGCGACAAAGCGAGCGGGTCGCCACCGGTGAAGATCACCTCCCAGATCTCCGGGCGGCTTTCGATGTAAGCAATCGCGGCATCGACCTGCGCCGGCGTCAGGCCGCGCGCCTTGCCGGGGCCGACCATTTCGCGGCGAAAGCAGAAGCGGCAATAGACGGGGCAGACGTGCGTCGCCTTGAACAGCACGCGATCGGCATAACGATGAACGATGCCCTCGACTGGGCTGTGCGCGCCGTCGCCGATCGGGTCGGCGGTCTCGCCGGGGCTTTCATCAAGCTCGCGCACGTCCGGCCGGAATTGCCGCGCGATCGGATCATCCGGATCCGCCGCATCGATCAAGGCCTCCATGGTCGGGGTGATCGCCACGGCGTAGCGGCGCGCGACATCGGCCAGGCGATCGGCTTCGTTCCTCATCCTCGTCATCCCGGGCGAGCGCAGCGAGATCCGGGACCTCGTTCCAGGCGCACATCCTGAACAAGGTCCCCGATCTGCGCGCTGCGCGCTTCGTCGGGGATGACGCATGGGAGAAGGCGCCCAGCGTACGTCATGGCCACGGCGTCCATTGCACGTCATCGATCCGCCGCGCGCCGCTCGCGAGGAGGACGAGCCGGTCGAAGCCCAAAGCGACGCCGCTCGCCTGCGGCATGTGCGCGAGCGCGGTCAGGAAATCCTCGTCGATCGGATAGCGCTCGCCGTAGCGTGCGGCCTTCACGTCCATCTCGATTTCGAAGCGTCGGCGCTGTTCGGCGGGATCGGTGAGTTCGCCGAAGCCGTTGGCGAGTTCGACGCCGCAGCAATAGAGCTCGAACCGCTCGGCGAAGCGCGGATCGGCGGCGCGGGGGCGCGCGAGTGCGGCTTCGCAAATCGGATAGTCGCACAGCAACGTCGGTCGGCCGATCCCGAGGTGCGGCTCGATGTGGGCGGCGAGGATGCGGCTGAACAGATCGGACCAATCGTCGTCGGCGCCGACGCGCAGGCCAAGGCGCGCGGTCTCGGCGGCGAGCCCCTCGCGGTCGTCGAGCACGGCCGTAAGGTCGATCCCGCACCAGCGCGAGAACGCCGCAGCGACGCTGACCCGCTCCGGCGCGGCGCGCGGCTCGCACGTGCGGCCCTGCCAGTCGAACCAGCGCGCGCCCGCCGCATCGGCTGCGCATGCCAGGAGCGCGGCGCAATCGTCCATCAAGGCCTCGACCGGCGTCTCGGCGCGGTACCATTCGAGCATGGTGAATTCCGGCGCGTGCAGCGGGCCGCGCTCGCCGCGGCGGAACACCCGCGCCAGCTCGTAGATGCGCGGCTCGCCGGCGGCGAGGAGCTTCTTCATCGCGAATTCGGGCGAGGTGTGCAGGTAGAGGCGGCGGCCGTCGTCCTCGACGGCGAAGGCCGCGAGGTGGGCCTCGTTGCCGGGCGAAACGGCGATCTGGCCGACCTCAACCTCGGTGAAGTCCTGCGCCGCGAACCAACCGCGCACGGCCGTGCGCACGCGCCCGCGAGCGCTCAAAAACCCGCGCTTGTCGGCATGGCGGGCCTTGTCCCAGAAGGGCGAGGGCGGGGTGGTCACCAAAAGCTCCGCTTGGAACCCGCGGCGGCGCGGGCTATGAGGCCCCTTTGCGGGCGGCGGCGTCCGAAATGTCAAGCGGCCGGTCAAGGGGTCAATTGTGGTTAAAGTCATCGCCAGCGATGTGCGCAAAGGCAACGTCATCGAGCACGAGGACGGTCAATTGTACGTGGTCATGACCCACGAGACCTTCCGCCCCGGCAAAGGCACGCCGACCACGACTGTCGTCATGCGCCGCATCGTCGACGGCGTGAAGACGACCGTCACCTACAAGACCACCGACGGCCTGGAAAAGGCCTTCGTGGAAGAGATCAAGCACACCTATCTGTTCGAGGATGGCGACGTCGGGTACGTCTTCATGAACCCGGACAATTACGAGCAGGTGATGGTCGGCAAGGACACGGTCGGCGACCAGGCCGTCTATCTCGCGCCGGAAATGGAATGCTTCCTGACGATGTACGAGGGTCAGGCCCTGGCGATCGATCTGCCGCCGCGCGTGACGCTGGAAATCCTCGAGACCGAGCCGGTCGTCAAAGGCCAGACGGCCTCGTCCTCGTATAAGCCCGCCAAGCTCGCCAACGGCGCGCGCACCATGGTGCCGCCGCACATCGAAGCCGGCACGCGCGTCGTCGTCTCGACTGAAGACGGTTCCTACGTCGAGCGCGCCAAGGATTGAGGCTTCGCCCGTCGGCGCGAAAACTTATCCCCGTACGTAGCTGAGCACGTATCGTAGCTGCACGGCGCCGCGCGCGGGCGTTGCGATCGACCACGTCACGTCGCCGTCCTTCAAGCGCCAGTCCGCGCTTGTGCGGGTGACTTTGAGGTTGGCGCCGAGCGGCGCCTGCTGGAGCTCGAGGACGGTCGCCTGCGGCAGGGCGTTGGCGATGTCGATCTCGATCTGGTCGACGACGCGCACGCGCCCGTCGCGCAGCTTCGTTTCGTTGCGGGCGATGAGGCGCGGGCGGGCGGTCACGGCGGAACTGGCGCCGACGGCCAATTCCCAGTCGAGGCCGACGGCGGTGTCCTTTTTGGAATCGGCGCCGATGTAGAAAATGCCGGTCTTCCGCGGCGCCATGACGCGCACATTCCCCTCGGGCAGCGGCGCGCCAAGCCCGCGCTCCGGCGTGTTCTTGAAGCGCAGCAGGATTTCGGTCTGGCGGGGGCCGCGGTCCTCGGAGGCCATAGAGCCGAAACGCACCCGGTGCAGGCGTTCGGCGGCGGCTTCGGTCTTCGCCAGGAACAAGACCTGCTTGGTCTGCCGGGCATTGAGGTCCGTCGGCGACGCGAGCCGGTAGAGTTTGTAGTC
>JBMOIB010000239.1:0-3496 GCA_049317545.1 Caulobacterales bacterium
CGTTTTGGACGAGGTCGAACTTCAGGCGCGGCGCCGCCGGGATCGAGATCGACGGCACGTCGATGCGCGCAAGCCCCGTCGAGACGTTGACGCCGTTGCGGTCCGAAACGACCTTCAGCGGTGAAATCACAGTCGGCGTGATCGGCTCTGCGATCGCAGCCTGCGCGAACACCTGCGAAAACGCGAGCAGAAAGCCCACAATGACCGCGATGAAAGAACGGTCCAACCACGAACGCATCATCTCGCTCCCACCCTGAGCTCGATCACACAATGTCGAGAATCTTGTTACGTCCTCATGCGCCGTCTCACAAGTCGCGTTGAACGCCTCACGGTCGTGTTTCAGCGAGGCGCGCACATTCGTCTACGACCTCGCCTCTCAATTCGTCGTGGCTGATGCCGCCGAGGTGGCGGCGGCGCCGGAGAGGAGTAGCGGCGCTTCGATCCCAGTTCACGCCGGCGCGTCCAGCCTGGCAAGCTAGCCCTCCGCCAGCATGAGATGCCTCTATGGATGTCATTAGTGATGCCTCGAGCCTAACGCCGCGCCGGATGGAGATCATCTCGGGCGTCAAGCGCCGTCGGCGTTGAACTGCGCAAGCCAAGGCGGCGATTTTTGCCGAGACGTTCGCGACGGGCGCGACGGTGGCCGAGGTTGCCCGCCGCCACGACGTGCGGGCGTCGCAGATCCTGCTCTGGCGCAAGCAGGCGCGCGAGGCGTGCGCACCGGCTTTCGCCCCTGTCGTCGTCAGCGATGCCGCGTCCAGTGCGCCGGCCGCGGCCGTGCTGGAGATTGAGGCGGGTGCGATCCGCATCTGCGTGCATGCAGGCGCCCAGCCTGCGCTCGTGGAGGCTGTCGTGCGCGCGCTGCAGGAGCAGCCGCGCCCGCGATCCAGCGCTCGCCCATGATCATCCCGCCCGGGCCCGTGCGGGTCATGGTCGCGGCCAAGTGTCCGCGCGAATTTGGCGCGGCAGGCCCAGCAGCGTGCGCGCGGCCGGGAACGGACGCGACGCGCGGATGAGTAATCGCGACGGTTCCCCTATGCCTCGGCGTAGAGCCGGGGGAAAAGCACGTCCAACGCATCGACCGGAAACCGAAGCGACACCGGGCCTTTCTCGCTCGAAGCGCCGAGGACGCGGGCCTGCAGCATTTGACTGAGCAAGGTGCGCGCAGTGCGTTCTTTCAAACCGGTGATCGACTCGACATCGCCGCGGGCAATTTCGCCGCGATGGAGCACCTCCACGAGCAGTGTCCCGGCTTCGCTGCGCCAGCCTTGCTGCACCGCCAATGCTTTAAGGCGCGCAGCTAATGTGTCGAGCGCGAACAGGTCACCCATGAAGCGGATCTGATCGAGGCTAACTTTCAAGAACCAGACCGTAAATCCCTCCAGCGCGCGATAGGAGAGGTTACCGCGCCCGTCGAGGTCGCCCTGCCGAGGCATATCGGCATGGTCCATCATGCTTTTGTATTCGGAACGGCTCGACAGTCCGCGGGCCAGTCCGCGGGAAATCGACCAGAGGCCGTGCGCGCCGATGCCAGCGTGCAACGCCATGGCGTGTGACATCAAGCGGCTAACGCGGCCATTGCCGTCGGCGAAAGGGTGGATGAAATTGAGCCGATGGTGGGCGGCGGGAATGGCGAGAATGCGCGCGCCGGCGCCAAGCCGGTCGGCGGCGTACATGCGTTCGAAGTAGGCCATGAAGGACGCCACGACCGCGCTGCTGGGCGGCACGTGGCGGCCAACCACAACGTCATGGTCCGGCGTGCTCCGAAACGCGCCAGGCGTCATCACGATCGTCCGGCCCGCGCCTTCGATCCGCAGCATCTCGTCCGGTGCGTCACGGTAGAACTCACGATGAAGCGATTGCACGAACGTGGCGCTCGTCGGTGACGGGAGCGTGCCGGCTGCGAATTCCACATCGATCTGACGCTGGAGCCGTATGTGCTGGCGCGCTTCGAGCTGGAGATTGCGACGTCGCGCGTCGGCGTCGAGGTCGTTCGCGAGCGCGCGCTCAATGTCGCGAGGGCGCGTGTTGTGCCCCTCGATCAGGTTCGAGTAGTAGCAATTCATGACCCGCACCAAGTCAGCGAGGTTCGCAGCTGTCTTGGGATGCAGGCGCGCCGAGAGGCTCGTTGCGGCGGCGCTGATGCCGGACACCAAATCAAGCAGCTCACCGCGCGCCTCCTCCAGAAGGCACGGCTCCAGACGAGAGGGTGTTTCGAGGGTCGGCATTGCCGGTCGATTGTGGCCCGAAAACCCCTGTTTCACAAGGCGATAAATGGGCGTGGGCCTGGCGTTTTGCCGATGTTTGTTGCCGGTCTGGGTTCCGCTCCATTTCCCCTAGGAAGCAACAGCTTAGCTCGGATCAGGACGGCAGCCTTCGCCGGTTTCGTCTCCGCGTCAGGGCTCGAACCCGTAATACTTGAGCGCGGCCCGGGAGAGCACCGTGGTGGCGACGCCAATCCCGACCGCCCACGTCCCGTCGACCGACTTCTTGATGTTCGCGGCGATCCACGCCTTCGCCTTCGCGCCAAAAGGCTCGGCCTTACTCTCAGGCTTTTCGGTCGCGACAATCGCAGCGAAAGCCTCAGCGTCGGATTTGGCGATGCCAGCATCGGTCAGCGCCTTGGCGAGCGCAGCACCGTCACCGCGCGTGACGTTGACGTTGAGGTTCGCACCGCTCCCGGTGTTGAGGATCGACGTGGCGTCGCCATGGAACACTTGGTTGATGACCTGCGTGACGCGCGCCTCGTTGACTGTTGCCGATTGACCGAAGCCGATCGACTTTGCCTCCGGAACGGCCTTTTCCAGCTCGATCGTCAACTCGAGAACGCGGTTCTTCACCGCGCTCCGGATTCCCGACAACGAAGACGGCGAGATCGCGCCGCTGACCGCCTGACAATTCATTCCGGGATAGACTTTGCCCTGCAGTGCGAAGATGAGGTTGGCGGCTTGGAGAGAAAGCTTGCCCGTTTTCGCCCCTTCTTCGAGCAGGGCGATCTCGGCAATGCCCTCCCGGAACTCATGCGTATTGCACTTCTCGTCCGCGAACTTGGCGATCAGAAAAGACGGAATCGGCACGCCTGTTCGGCGCTGCGTGAAATCCTCGAAATCGCCGGTGTAGGTCACAGAGGCGCGTCGATAAGCGGGAACCTCCGCGTCGGCAGGGTACCCCTCGGACTCGTGCTTGACCCAAGCTTCCAGCGGATGGTTGCCCAGCTTGGCCGCTAGCAGACGAAGTTTGAGCAGCGCGGCCGACAGGTCGCCGTCCGACACAAGTGCGGCCTGAATCTCTTCAAGAAATCCCATCGGGCTAAGCCTCCAGTCTCAGTTTCCCGCGATTCAGGTCTCCGGGCAAAACGCTCCGAATGGGTGCGGCCACCGAAGCTCCCCACCCCGTCCGAACCGGCGGATCTGCGATGTGCGAGCCGGACGACGTGCGGAAAGGGCGGGCATGGGGCGCAGCGCCTTCCTGTCCCAGCTCGAGCCCATGCTCGCCG
>JBMOIB010000240.1:0-3484 GCA_049317545.1 Caulobacterales bacterium
CCTTGAGCGGACCGACGGCCGGGCGGTGATGGCGACGGCGTGGGTGTGGACCGCACGCGGGGAGCGGACGCGGGGCTGAAGGAGGCCTCCCGTTGGCGGGCGTGTCACCCGGCGGGCTTGTGCGTTGCGTCTGAGGTCTGCGCGATGGCGGCGGCGTTGCCGTTCTCGGCTCCGTCCGACTGTGGGATCGAAATGCGAAGCCGGCGTTCGCGGTGCGCGACCGCGTCGTTACTGCGCTTAGGCGGCCAGCTCACCGCCCCGGGAAGGCCATGGCGTGATCGCGGCGAAGCAAGCCGCGACGGTCAAGCGTCCGGCGGGACATGGCGAGCGAGGTCCATGCTGTCGTGCAGAATGCGCAAGACAAGGATCGTGTTGCCGTCCTTCTCACGGTAAAGCGCGAAATGTCGTCCTTTCAGGCCAAGAGCGCGCAGGTGCAGCGTGCACACGCCATCGCCGATCTCGTTTCGCCTGCGAGTGCCGGACAGATGCGGACCCTGGCGAAAAGCGCCGAGGAGCGCCTTCAGCGACTCCGCGTACGCGCGCGCCTGGCGCGTGCCAAAGGTCCTCGCCGTCCACTCAACGATGCTCGCAAAATCTCGTTCGGCCTCGCCGCCGAGGATGACGGTCCACGCCGCCCGTTCAACCAAGATCGGCGGCCTTGATCGCGCGCGCGGTCAATCCGTCGAGGTGGGACGCAAGCGCGTCCATGTCGTCAAAGCGCCGCGCATCGCCCCGTTCGATCGCGGCCATTCCCATGCGCGCCGCTTCGCGCAGGGCATCCAGCTTGGCCGCTTCCTCGGCCTCTTTCTGCTCCACCAAGCGCAAACCTTCTCGGAGGACTTCGCTGGCGTTCTGGTATCTGCCCGAGGCCACGAGGGTCTCGATCATGGCTTCGTGGCGATCCGTGAGAACGACGTTGCGAGTGGGCATGGACTGACTCCTTTGGCATATTATGCCAATCGCCGATCCGCTTCAATGCGGCATCGGCCATTCCCTGATCCGTGAGGGCAACGCGGGCTTGGAGTTTTGAGATCGTTATGATCGACAGAGTGGCATCGCAGAAATTCGCGTTCAGCCAGATAACGACTTGAGGGGCAGGCGAAGCCCGCAACGCCCCAGAAATCACCATGGCAGCGAGCAGGATCAGTCCAGAGGCGCGGGCCGAATTTGAGCCGAGCGGAGCATGGTCATAGTGACGTCAAGCTCGACGCCGGGCCGCGAGATCGCGACCAGCCAATCTCCGAAGGGCTGCGCATCGTCCGGCGACTTGACTTCCTCGCGGGCCAGATTTTCCAGGGTGTCGGGCAGATCAGCTTCGCGGCTCTTTCCGCGGCGTTCAGCGCGGCGCCGAAGCAGTTCTTTGATCGCTTCGTCGACTTTGCGGATCAGGATTTCAGCGAAATCGGCCTCCTTTGCTTGAGATCGCGATATCAAAAGCCTTGTGGCCGTCAACGATGATCTCCGCGGGATTGGGCAGCAGCCGCGGCGTTCCAGTCCTCGAAGTCGTCCGGCGGCCGGATCGAGACCTCCAGACAATGCGCCAAACGCGATCCGAGCTTCTCGGCGGCGTCCAGGCCGGTGGCGTCGTGATCCGCCGCGATGATCAGGCGCTTCACGACGGCTGGCGGCGTGAACTCCGCGAGGTTCGACGCCGAGAGTGCAGCCCAGGCTGGAACACCAAAGACCGCCGCGGCCGAGAGCGCCGTTTCGACGCCCTCGGCGATCACGAGGTCTGGTTCAGCTGGCGTGAACTGAACGGCGCCGCCGCGCATGGCGCCGATCACGCGACGCGGTGTGGAGACGGCGGCTTTGCCTGTGCCGGTGGGCGATAGAAGGGTCACCTGCACGCCCTGTAGCACGCCTGTGTGATCTGCGATCGCCGCGACGAGGGCGGGACGCCGGCGCTGATCGTCGAGGCTCGTCACGCCTGGGTGGAAGCGCAGGGCTTCAGTTGCGCACAGCGTCCGCGGGATCGCGCGGCCGACGAGATAGCGCTCGGCGAACGTGCCCTCGATGGGGCGGGCTTCACCCCAGAGGATGCCCGCGCGCTCCAAACCTTTGTGATCGGTGCGCAACGTCGAGATCGTTGGGGCGGAGATAGCGCGCGTTGGCTTCAAGCCGTGGGTCTGAAGCCACGCCGAGACGGCGCGCCAATCGTCCCGCGGCGAAAAGCAGTGCACGAGCACGCGCCCGTCATCCGTCTCGTAGAGCGAGACGCTGCGGTCCTGGCGCGAATGGCCAGGACCGGGAATGAGCGCGCGGCGGCCGCCCGCATAGAGCTCTCCGCCGCAGGCTCGGACGATGCGCTCAAGCTGCGACATCTATTGGCGCCTCCATTTCATGATTGTGCGCCGGCGGCGGGCTCTTGGCGAGGAGCCAGTCGACCGCAGTCTGCGCCTGCGCCGCCGCCGAAAGGAACGCCCGCTTGTCGTCGGCGAGAAGCTTCATCCAATGACCGATGTAGGCCGCGTGATCGTTGAGGTGCGATGGCGGCAGATTGAGATGCGCGCCGAGGATCGAGGCGCCTATCTCGGCGACGAGCTCTTCGGCAGCAAGCGCGTGCTTGTCGAAGCGCTTTCCGGTGTCGCGCCCGACGCGGTGCGCGGCCATCGTTGCGTGCACGCACTCGTGGTCGAGGGTTGCGGCGTAGTCCTCGGCGGTGTCGAAGGCGCCGATCGGCGGCATTCCGATCGCGTCCTTGCTTGGGATGTAGCAGGCCGTGTCGGCGGTGCGGATGCGCGTGATCTCGAGCTTGGCGAACCATTGTTCGTGCGCGTGCATCGGGATCTGCGCGCCCGAGGTGACGACAGGGTGAAACTCGTCGGGGAGCCCCGCGATCTGGTCGGCGTTGAACGCGACGTAGTGCTTCAGAAACCGGAAGCGGTCCTCGACCGAGGCGCCGTGCTCGTCGACGCGCGTTTTCGCTGATTGGCCATAGTAGACGACGATCTCGCCGCGCTCGCCTTTGCGCACCTGCGCACCAAGTGCGTTGGCTTGCTTC
Organism: Caulobacterales bacterium; assembly: GCA_049317545.1. Taxonomy (GTDB): domain Bacteria; phylum Pseudomonadota; class Alphaproteobacteria; order Caulobacterales; family Aquidulcibacteraceae; genus REEB506. The sequence goes on from JBMOIB010000240.1 coordinate 3,002, forward strand.
AGCGTCAGCCAGTAGGGCGAGGCGTAGCTGCGATCGATGGCGGCGCACCAGAGCATGATGGTGTTGACGCCCCTGTAGGGCGCGCCGGTTGAGCGGAGCGGCAGGTTAAGCCCGGTGCGTGCGCCGTCCCACGGCTTGCGCCAAGGCATCACGCCGGCTTCCAGTTGGGTGAGGATCTTGGCGGTGATTTCGCCGGCGATGTCGCGGCGGGAGAACGTGGTGGTCATTGTGAGTGACTCCAAACAAAGGCGCCGCCGGTTGGGGCCGGCGGCGCGAAGGGAAGAGCGAAGGGGGGAGGTCAGGCGGCGTTCGTCGCCTCGATGAGGCGCGCAGCGTCTTCGGTGAGGGCAAGCCGCCCGCGCCAGACAGGCGTTTCGAGATGTTCCGGAAGCCAAAGCGCGTCGCGCAGCAGCGGCAGCGCGGTCTGTGCGAGGTCTGACTTCTTGAGCTTACCGAGTGCTGTCAGGCGGGCCGTGCGGTCCT
>JBMOIB010000241.1:0-3417 GCA_049317545.1 Caulobacterales bacterium
TGATCGCGACCAGCGCTCGCGAAATGACATTATCCCCGATAGCCAAAGGATAGGGCGGCGGGGCGCCGTCGACGCGCTCGATCAGAAAGCCGTTCGAGAGGAAAAGCGCCTTGAACGTCGCGAACGTGAACAGGCGCGTGTGCGTGCGGTCGAGAATGCCGCTTTTGGCGTAGCTGAACTTCCCGAACAGGAGCGCCAAACGCATCAGGAAAAAGCCAATGTTGCCGGTGCTGGCGATGATCGTGGCGGACGGCGCGCAGCCGGCCCGGCGGGCGAGTTCCGCGACGAAGGCTTCCGGGTCTTTCAGATGCTCGATCACGTCGAGCATCAAGACATAGTCGTAATCGGCGAAATCCACCGTTTCGGGCAAGCCGCGGTCGAGATCCCAATCAACGAACCGCGCGACCTCGGCAGTGGGGTGCAGCGAGAACTTGTCGACCGCGGTGACGGTGCAGCCCTTGCGCGTCAACGCCGTCGCCACATGGCCACCGCCGCTGCCGAGGTCGAGCACGTTCGCGCCCGCGGGAACCGCATCGAGCACGAACTTGTGCGGGCTCGAATAGGTGACTTTGCCGGCGTAATGCGCATTGCCGGCCGGTTCGCCCGCGACGCCTTCGAAATCATACTTCGGATCATAGCCGATCCGCATCTTTTGGAGGCGCGCGCGGGTCGTCTGGATCATGACGTCGCCGGCGTAGCGCATGCCGTTCACGTGGCAGATCTCGTCGCCGTAATAGGTCGGGATCGGCAATTCCTTGATCCGCATTTTCGCGAACACCAATTGGATGATGATTTCCGTGTCGAAGTGGAAATCATTGGTGTTCATGTCGAGCGGCAGCTTCGCGAGCGCCGGCGCCGAATAGATGCGATAGCCGGAATGGAATTCCGACAGGCGCGTGCCGAGAAGAATGTTCTGGCACAGCGTCAAAATCGTGTTGCCGACATATTTATAGAGCGGCATGCCGCCTTTCAGGGCGGCGAACGGCACCATCATGCGCGAGCCGAACACCGCCTCGGCTTCGCCGCGCGCGATGGGGCCTACGAGATCAGGCAGCCGCTCGGGCGCGTATTGGCCGTCGCCGTGAACGAGCGCCACCATGTCGAAGCCGTGCGCGACCGCGTAGCGATAGCCGACCTTCTGGTTGCCGCCGTAACCGAGGTTCTTCGGATTGAAGAGCACGTGGATCGGGAACATCCGCTTGCCGTTGCGGCGATATTCGTCGGCGCGCTCGAACGTGCCGTCCTTGGAGCCGTCGTCGATGGCGAGCACCTCGACGTCATAGGCCGCGCACAGGCTGTCCGGGATGCGGTCAAGCACGCTCTCGATCGTCTTTTCGGCGTTGTAGGCCACGATGAAGACGAGGAGTTTCGGCCGCTTATGGGCGGCGCCGGTATCGGCGACCGCAGCGACGCCAGGGGACCCATCCATCATGTTCGCTCCACCCAGCAGAACCGATAATCCGTCTACATACCTGCGATCACCCATCCCGCGCAACGACGCTGTTCGCGCGGGCGCAGGCCTCGATGCCCCCCGCTGCGGGCAGACGCGCGCCTTGTCGAGCGCGTCGTGAACCGATAAGGCCCGTTCGGGGATGGGTTGGGGACGCGGGCATGAGGAACGATCTGGGGAGGTGGGCGCCCGCGGCCGGCATCGCGCTGCTTGCCGCGCTCATCTGGACCTTTAGCGCCAACACGACGATCCGCCACTTCTACGCAGGCGATTCCTATCTCCTGGACAGCGGCTGGCTCGCCTTCCTGCAATACAAAGCGCCATTCGTTTCCCCCAACCCGCCCGTTCTCGGCGGGACCGGCTACCAATGGGCCGATTTCTGGTCGCTGCACCTGTCGCTCTACAAATCAACGCTTGCGCTTCTGTCATGGGCGACGCCGCAGACCCGCGTGGAATGGTACGCGACGACCCAGCCGATGACCTGGGCCGGCATTGCGCTCTGCGTGCTCGCCGTCGCGTTCGTGATCGTGCGGCGCAGGCCCGGCGTGCGCGATGGCTGGCTCTGCTTCGGCGTCGCTCTTGGTCTGACGTTTTCGGGGCCGGAGTTGCGCACCGTCGGATATCCCCATTACGAGACGCTCATCCCGGTCTTTTCGATCCTGGCCCTCGCCTGCATTTTAAGCGGACGCACGCGTTGGGCGATCGTCGCCGCGCTTGCAGCCTGCGCGGTGCGCGAAGATGGTGGGCTGCATCTGGCGTGCCTTTGCATCGGCTACCTGATGACTGCCACGGCGACGCTGCGCCGTCTGCCCGAGGACTGGCGGCGCTGGGTCCTGCTTCTCGCCGTCGCTCTCGGGGGCGCCGCCGTCCTGTTCGGCATCCAGAAAGTGCTGTTCCCGGGCGCGAGCACGCTGGCGATTTCCTATCTCGGCGATCCGCCCTTCGCGCATCTGACGCCCGCGCTGCTCAAGGAACGCGCGACGCTCTATCTTGAGCACCGCCTCGATCTCGTTTTGCCGCTGGCCGCGCCGATCGGCCTTGCCATCGCGTCCCGCGATCTGCGCTGGTGTGCGGGCCTCGTCGCGATCGGGCCGTGGGTCGCGGTCAACCTCGTCGCAAAGTCGCCTGCCGCCGGACAGCTTGAGCTCTATTACGGCTTCCCGCTCATCGCCGGCTTCGCCTGGCCGTTCGTCTGGGCCCTGTGCAGCCCGGCCGACGAGCCCCGGCGGCGCTCGGCCGCGCTGGCGGCGACGGCGGCGGCGCTGCTGGCGGCCAGTGCGGCGATGCTCGCCCAGAACTTCGGCCAGATGCGCTTCATCGCGTCGAACTTCGGGCCGCTCGATCGCGAGACCTACGTCGCCATGCGCAACTTCGAGCGCGCTGCCATGCGTGTCCGGGATCCGCAGCCGGGCCTGTTCTTCGATTCTGCGGTGGGGGCGCTCGCGCCAAATCTGCCGGGCGCGGCGCTTCTCATGAACGGCGGCTCCAATCCGGCGTCGGAGGTCTTCGCGCTGGTCTACAATGCGCGGAGCAGCGTGGACGCCGCTCTCGTGGAGCGGATCATTCGCGATAACCGGCTCACGGTCGAGCGCGCCCTCGAGGCCGGGCCGATCCGCGTCGCGATGCGGGAAGGGTACGATCTCCCCGAGCCCTGGCGCACCCACCTGCGGTTCGACAGACTGCCACCGATGCTGGCCGGTCCCGCGGGACGGACGGGCCGCGGCGGCGGCATCGTCCTGAAGAATACGAAGGCGACGGGCCTTCTGGCTTTTGGCCCGTACATCGTGAAAAGCCCCGGACTCTATCGCCTGACGCGGCATTTCCGGATCGATCCGTCGACCGCCTTCGACCCTCGCGCCCCCATCATGGTCGCAATGATTTCCGCCGACGCCGGAGCGCGCGAGTTCTCCCGCATCGAGGTTTCCAGCGCGGACCTCTGCCCTGATCTAGCGAATGTTCAAGTCACG
>JBMOIB010000242.1:0-3394 GCA_049317545.1 Caulobacterales bacterium
GCCAGTCGAGCTTCTATTTCGAACTGGCCGACAACGCGCATCTGAACGCCGATCCAAAAGCGCCGCCCAACACCACCGGATACGCCGTGTTCGGCACTGTCACCGCCGGCATGGACGTGCTGGACAAGATCGCCGACGTCCCGCTCGATCCGGAGAAGGGGCCGTTCAAAGGGAAGCTGCCGAAGACGCCGATCGTGATCAAGGCGGTGAAGGTGAAGTGACGGGCTCAACCTGATCCCGGACGATCCTGTTTGCCATGCCATATCCGCGTAACGATGATGGCGTCGGCGGTGACGCGATACCGGATCACGTAGCGTGATCGACCAAAACGGAACACGCGTTGCCGCCAATCCTCATTCGGTCCCGCCGGAGCCGCAAACGGGAATTGCGAATGGCTTCGGTCTCGGCCTGGAGCAGTCGACCTAGGCGGCCCGCGGCTCCCGCCGCGCCGCTTACGATGAGCGAATCTATGAGGCGCAAGGCGTCCAGGCGCGCCGCCGGGCGAAACTCAAGCCGCCGGGTCATTTTGCCGGTGTGCGCGCGGCCTCTATCCTGGCTTCGATTTCGTCGAACACCGTCTGAGCGGGAAGTCCGTCGCCGCCTTCGACGAGGCGTCTCGCATCCTCGCGCCAATCGAGATGGTCGTCGTCACCGCCATCAGCGGCCGCCACGGACAGGCGCGCAAAAACGAATGCCTCCGGCGACATTCCGCACGCGGCGGCGGCCTTGCGGATCTCCTCGGCCAATTCAACGGGCAGAGTCACTGTGAGCGGCATTGGCATCCCTTACCGTACCACCTCTCGCTAGGCTGCCCAACGGTCATCAGTTTCATCGTCGCCCATGGTGAGGCGTCGATCCTCAGCGCATCCGCAGGGGATGATTTGCGCCGTGTTATAGGCGGCGTGACAAACGCGCGCATTGGACCCCACTATCGGGCATCACGGTTCAAACTCGGGGGAACGTCATGCGCGGTCTGTACAAAATCTTCGGCGCGGTTGCGCTCCTCGCGGCTACGGCCGGTTGCGCCTCGCTGCCCATCCATTCCCGCAACGCCTGCTATTGGATGACGCAAGACGGATCGCGATGGGTGCTGATGTCTGACGTCAAAACCAAGAAGCAGTGCTTCGAACTCGACAGCTGCAGCGGTGGGCAGGGCATGTCCGGCGGCGGCTGCTACAAATGGGCGCCGAACACTGACGCGAAGGCCCGGCCCTGGTGAGGTCGCGCTTCTAGAGCGCGACGCTTGCAATTTCGCCATTCAGAACGGACGCGATTTCCGCATTTCGCAGCCGCGCGAGATCCGGCCATTCCGCGTGCAACAAATCGAGCAGGCCCTCGTCGTCGAACGGACCGAGGCACGACACGAAGCCCTCGACATGCGCCTCCAAATCCTCCGGCTCCGCCCCAGGCCATGCGAACAGCCAGATGCGGTCGAGCGTGAGGACGATGTGGAAGGGGCTGTCGGTCATGGACTCGGTCCGCACATGTCGTCATCCCGGCCGAGCAGAGCGAGAGCCGGGACCCCGTGCAGGATGGAGCGCGGAACGAGGTCCCGGATCGGCGCTTTGCGCCGTCCGGGATGACGAGGGCACTCAATTATCCAGGAAGCTCCGCAGCTTCCGCGAGCGGCTCGGATGCTTCAGCTTGCGCAGCGCCTTCGCTTCGATCTGACGGATCCGCTCGCGCGTCACGCTGAACTGCTGGCCGACTTCTTCGAGCGTGTGGTCGGTGTTCATGCCGATGCCGAAGCGCATGCGCAGCACGCGCTCTTCGCGCGGCGTGAGCGAGGCGAGCACGCGCGTCGTCGTTTCGCGCAGGTTCGATTGGATCGCGGCGTCGACCGGCAGGATCGCGCTCTTGTCCTCGATGAAGTCGCCGAGGTGGCTGTCTTCTTCGTCGCCGATCGGGGTTTCGAGCGAGATCGGCTCCTTGGCGATTTTCATCACCTTGCGGACCTTCTCGAGCGGCAGGCCGAGCTTTTCGGCGAGTTCTTCCGGCGTCGGTTCGCGGCCGATTTCGTGCAGCATCTGGCGCGACGTGCGCACGAGTTTGTTGATCGTCTCGATCATATGCACGGGAATGCGGATCGTGCGCGCCTGATCCGCGATCGAGCGCGTGATGGCCTGACGGATCCACCATGTCGCGTACGTCGAGAATTTGTAGCCGCGGCGATATTCGAACTTATCGACGGCCTTCATCAGACCGATGTTGCCCTCCTGGATCAGATCCAGGAATTGCAGGCCGCGGTTGGTGTATTTCTTGGCGATCGAGATGACGAGGCGCAGGTTGGCCTCGACCATCTCCTTCTTCGCCTGACGGGCCTCGCGTTCGCCTTTCTGCACGGCATGTACGATGCGGCGGTACTCGTCGATCGGGACGCCGGTTTCCTGTGCGAGCAGGCCGACTTCACTGCGCAGATCGTGGATCGCGTCTTTTTCGCCCTCGACGAATTCGGCCCAACGCTTGGAACGCACCTTCACCTTCTCGGTCCATTTCGGGTCGAGTTCGGCGCCCTGATAGGCCTCGAGGAATTGCAGACGCCCAACGCCGTTGGCGTCGGCGAGGCGCATCAAGCGGCCTTCGAGCGTGTTGAGCTTGCGGTTGATGGCGTAGAGCTGCTCGACGAGGCTTTCGATCCGCGCATTGTTGAGCTTCAGCTTCTTCAGCTCTTCGATGATGGTCTGCTGCAGTTCCTCGTAGCGCGTCGACTGCACCGCAGGCAGAGCCTTGCCCTTCAGGCGCAGATCGATCCGCTTTTCCTGCAGGCTGCGGAATTCTTCGAATGCGGCGGCGACGGCGTCGAGCGTCGCCATAACGCCTTCGCGCAGTTCGGCTTCCATGGCCGACATCGAGATGCCGCCTTCGTCGTCGAAGTCGCCGTCCGCGTCGCCGCCTTCGGCGCCTTCCTGCGGTTCGGGCGGCTCTTCCTGCGGCTCTGTCATGTCGACCGGGCCGCCGCCATTCTCGGCGCCGTAGGTGGCTTCAAGATCGATGATGTCGCGCAGCAGGACCTGTTGCGAGCGCAATTCGTCGCGCCACACCATGATGGCTTCGAACGTCAGCGGGCTCTCGCATAGGCCGCGGATCATGGCGTCGCGGCCGGCCTCGATGCGTTTGGCGATGGCGATTTCGCCCTCGCGCGAGAGCAGCTCAACCGTACCCATTTCGCGCAGATACATGCGCACCGGATCGTCGGTGCGGTCGGCGTCTTCGCGCGTATTGGTGACCGGCGGTTTGACCTCTTCGCGCGCGACGACTTCGCGCCCGGCCGGCTCTTCCGCTTCGGCCTCTTCCTCAGACTCGACGACGTTGATGCCCATCTCGCTGAGCATCGACATCGTGTCTTCGATCTGCTCGGAGGTGAATTCCTCGCTCGGCAGGACCTTGTTGAGCT
>JBMOIB010000243.1:0-3354 GCA_049317545.1 Caulobacterales bacterium
ACCGCTTCCACAACGGCGCGCAACCCATCGACCAGTTCGCCTTCCGCGATCGCGCCGGGATTGTCGGGATCGGGTGCGCCAGCAAGCGTCAGATCGACATCGAGGCCCTGGCCGCGCAGTCGCCGGACCGCTTCGGCCGCCACGTCGACCCCCTTGGACCGGATCATCCGCGCCACAAGACCAACATGAAGGGTCGCGCCGCAAGGATCAGGGAGCGCGGCGAGCTTTTGCGGATCAACGCCTGCGCCCGGCGCGAAGACGACGCGCCGTTCGGGCAAAGACCCAGAGGCTGAAGCGACGGCGGCGCAATCGTCGCGGTTCTCAAAGAGCGCCGCGCCACGTCCGGAGCGCACGGCGGTCCCGATCATGGCGAGCGCGGCGCGCCGCGCGATCTGGTCCTTCAGGGCGCGCGAGGTCGACAGAAAGCCGAGCCCGGTCACAGCCAGAACGAGCCGCGGCCCGCGGGTCAGCGTTGCAAGTGCAGCCGGCTTGAGCGCGATCGCGTGGAGCACGTCGGGTCGGATGCGGTCGATGATCTTCTGCAGGGCGCGCGCGTCGCGCACGACCGCTTGCGGACCCATCGCCGCGCGGCCGATGTCGAGCGGGGTGAAATGGGCGCCCATGGCCTCCAGGCGATGGTGCGCGCCTGAGGGCCGCGCCGCGATCGTCACCCGCCAGCCGTCGGCCAAAGCGCGTTCGACCATGGGTTCGAAGTGCGAGGCGACGAACCAATCCTCGGTCGCGACGAACAGGAGCGAGCGGGCGCCGGCGATCATCGCCCGCGCGCCCGCGCCCAATCCCGCGCGGTCTCCTCAAGGGCTTCAACGGCGTCGCTTGATGCAAAGCCAGGAAACGCCGCGCGGAACTTCGCTTCCGTAACCGCGAGCGATCCGTAGATCTGCCGCAGCGGTCCAACGCGCAGGATCGGCGGGGGCGCGGGCGCGAGCGCGTCCGACCGCCCAAGCCCGCGCCGCAGCGCGCGCATAACGTCCGACGTCGACATGGGCGGGTCCTCGGTGACGAAGAACACGCCCGTCGGCGCCCCGGGAACCGCCGCCGCAGCAATGCGCGCGGCCAGTCCGGATTTGGAGATGAGGCTGCGCCGGTTCGCGATCCCCCCGAGCGGCGGCGGCAGGGGCAGGGCCGCCAACTCAAGCAGCCTGGCGAAATTGGCCCGGGCATCGGCCCCGTGCACCAACGGCGGGCGCAGGACGATCACTTCGAGCCCCGCGACCTTAAGGATCGCAATCTCAGCTGCGCGTTTAGCGCGGCCATAAGCCGTCGAGGGCGCCGGCATTTGATCTTCGGTCCAGACGGCTGCGCCGCTGTCTTCGCCCACGGCCTTCACCGAGCTTGCAAAGACGAGCCGCTGCACGCCGACGTCCGCCGCGGCCTTCGCGAGCGCGGCCGGCGCGCGCGCATTGACGGCCTCGAGGTCCTCCGGTCTCGCGCGGCGGTGGGCGATGGCGGCGAGGTGGACGACGACGTCGCAGCCCTCCAGCGCCGGGCGCCAATCAACGGGGCCGCGCAGGTCGCCGATGGGTGCGAAGGCCTTGGCGTCCGCGACCGGGGCCCGGCCGGCGGCGCGCACGTCGAACCCGGCCTGATCAAGCGCGAGCGCGACCGCGCGACCGAGGAAGCCCGAAGCGCCTGTCAGAACCACGCGCATTGCCGAACGCCCAGCCTTGGCCACGTTGCCTCCTTGGGCGGGTGTAAGGGAGCGTCCCGCTGCAGACAATCGGTTCACGCAATGGGTAAGGGTGCAATCGGATTGAACATTCGCTGCACAACATGGTCGTCGAAGCGGGGCCGCTTCTCGGCTATCGGATGGCGCGATGAGTAAGGGTTCGCAACCGAAGCGCGTGATGTTGATCTGGTGGGGTCGCCGCGGCGGGCTTGCGCCCCTGACGGCTGCCGTCGCACAGGCGGCCGCGGCGCGACCCGACATCGAGCTCAGCCTGTCGCTCTCGGCCGACAGCGCCGCCCTTCCATTGCTTGCCCCGCTCGCCGACCGGATCGATCTCGTCCCGGCGATCAGGCGCCCGCTCGACGCGCTCCGCCCCGATCTGATCCTCGCCGCGCGGCGCGCCTTCGCCGCCTCGCTTGCGGCGCGCCGGCCTGAACGCGCAATCGTCCTGATGCCGCATGTGTGGACGCGGTTCACGACGGATCTCTTCGCCCGCGTCGGCACGCGCTGGGCCTGCATCATCCATGACGCGGAACCCCATCCGGGCGATGCGACGGCCGCAGCACTCGGTTGGATCAACGGCGCGGCGCGCAGCGCGGATCGCGTGATCGCCTTGAGCGAAGGCGTTGCGCGCCATCCCGCCGTTGCCCGACTGGCGCCGGTCGCTGCGCTCTTCCACCCGGTCCTTACGCCGACGGGGCTGATCGCGCGCGCGCCGGCCCCCGACGGCGCGCTGCGCGTCCTGTTCTTCGGGCGTCTGTTCGCCTATCGCGGGCTTGAGATCACGGTCGACGCCGTCGAGCGGCTGCGTGCAGCGGGGCGCTCTGTCCGGCTCGGCGTGTTCGGCGAAGGCGATCTTTCCGCGCTCGCGCCCCGTCTCGCCGCGCTTGGCGCCGAGGTTGAAAACCGCTGGATCGAGGAGGGCGAAACCGCCGGCATCCTCGCCCGCCACGACTTGATGGCGCTCTCACATTTGGAGGCGAGCCAATCGGGTGCAGCCGCTCTGGCGCTCGGCGCCGGCCTGCCGGCGATCGTCACGCCGATCGGTGCCCTGCCCGAACAGATCGGCTTCGGGCGCGCTGGGGTCGTGGCGGAGGCCGCGACGGGGGCGGCGTTCGCGGCGGCGTTGGAGCGCATCTTCACCGAGCCAGGACTTCTCAACTCGATGCGTGCGGGGGCGGGGGAATTGGCGCGCGAGCGAAGCGCGGCGGCGTTTCTGGAGAGGGCGTTGGAGGATTTGGGCTGACCAATCAAGCGTCTCGTGAGACGTGATCCGCATCAGCCCAGCGAATTGCGATCTCCAGCCCCCGGCCAAGCGCAAGAGCGAGCGCGCCAAAGACCAGCCAAGGCCCTAGCCAAAGGAGTCCGTCGCGCAGCCAGGTCAAGCGCGCGGGCGCCGCATTTCGTTCAGCGGGGGGAAGGATCGCGCGCGGGAGAATCTTGCGGATCGTCGGATCACGGGCGAGTTCCGCCAGGCGCTCCGGCGACGGATAAGGAACATGTAGCGAGGGTTTGTCGCGCAATGCCGCGAGATCGTCGGTCGCGAGAAACCGAGACATGTTGTCTGTTTGCGCCAGAGTCTGAAGGCGCTTGGCCTCGAGGTCGCCCGCTGCAGTCGTCGCCGCCGCGCCAGCAACAGCGATTGCCATCGCCGCGAACCAGACGAA
>JBMOIB010000244.1:0-3353 GCA_049317545.1 Caulobacterales bacterium
CCGGCGACACCGAGTTCTTGAAGGGCGAAGCGGTCGACAGCCTCGATCTCGAGGATGAAAACCGCCGCGTCACCGAGCTTGGCCTGAAAGCCGCGAACGCCCAACCGATGCTGCTCGGCATCACCAAGGCCTCGCTGCAGACGCGCTCGTTCATCTCGGCGGCGTCCTTCCAGGAAACGACCCGCGTGCTCACCGAGGCCGCCACTTACGGCAAATCGGACACGCTGGACGGCCTCAAGGAAAACGTCATCGTCGGCCGCCTGATCCCGGCCGGCACCGGCGGCCAATTGCGCCGCTACCAGAAGGTGGCGGCCGAACGCGACGAGAAGCTCGCGCTCGAGCGCGCCGACGCCGAAGCCCAGATCGCCGAAACGCAAGCGGCGGAATGATCCGGGTTCGGATTTGAAATGCAAAGCCCGGCCGGAGACGGCCGGGCTTTTTGTTTTGGGCGGCGGCGGCGCGCTCGTCATCCCGGCCGAGCGCAGCGAGAGCCGGGATGACGAGGCGGGGCGCGCGCCTCAGTCGAAGATGTCAAAGATGTCGAGGCGCTTCTTCTTTTTGTAATGGCCGCTGCGCGGGTCGTAATAGCCCTCGCCGCGCTCGCCGTACTCGCCCCGCTCGCCGCCCCAGGGAGCCTGCGGCGGATAGCCGGCCTGCGGCGGATACGATGCGGCCTGCGGGGGTGGGGCAGGTTGCGGCGCGGGGGCCGCCTGCGGCGCCGGCGCAACGAACCCGGCGTCGGCCTCTTGCTGGACCGCCGCGAGCAACTTCTCCAGTTCGCCGCGGTCGAGCCACACGCCGCGGCATTTCGTGCATACGTCGATCTCGATCCCGTCGCGCTTCACCTGCTTCATCGGGGCCATTTCATCACAGGGGCAGGTCACAAGCGGCATGAGAGTCTCCTAACGTTGGTCACCTAGATGGTTGGCGGCCGCGAACGCCCCAAGAGCGCTTCGCGTGGGTGACGCAAACGTGTCCAGCAAGGCGGCCCCAGGATGGCGGCCCAAGGAGGCGCTGGCGAGCATGGATGGGTTAACGGCCTTTGGCCTATTCGCGGTGACGTTCATGCTCGTCTGCTATGCGCTCGAGGCGCGGAGCCGATGGTTCACGCTCGCCTTTGCGGGCGGCTGCGTGCTGGGATCCATCTACGGCTTCCTGCAGGGGGCCTGGCCCGTTGGGCTCATTGAAGCCATCTGGGCTGTGGTCGCCGTGGATCGCTGGCGCCGGATCCCGGCTTAACGGTCTGACGGCCGCGCCCGCCTTGACCTTTAGGGGCTGCCTCTGTATGGACCGCACCTCACGCGTGATGGGCGTCCGTCAAGGTCGGTCGTCGCGCGGGCGACATACAGCCCTTCTGCTTATGCGCCGCCTCCTGCCGCCGGACGATCGGGCTTCCCCCGATGGCAGCCGGCCTGGGAGGCGCGGTTTGCGTTTGGGCCAGTTTTGAGACCCAGACGTAAGCAACTTAGGACACCGCGCGCTCGATGCCGACGATCAACCAGCTTATCCGCAAGCCACGGGCTCCGCTCGTGACCCGCAACAAGGTTCCCGCCCTGAAGGGCTGTCCGCAGCGCCGCGGCGTTTGCACGCGCGTCTATACGACGACGCCGAAGAAGCCGAACTCGGCGCTCCGCAAGGTCGCCAAGGTTCGTCTGACCTCCGGGATCGAAGCCGTGTGCTACATCCCGGGCGAGGGCCACAATCTGCAGGAACACTCGGTTGTGCTGATCCGCGGCGGCCGGGTGAAGGATTTGCCGGGCGTGCGCTACCACATCCTGCGCGGCGTGCTCGACACCCAGGGCGTCAAGAACCGCAAGAAGCGCCGTTCGCTGTACGGCGCCAAGCGCCCGAAGTGATCTTGAGCTTCGCGAACTGACACCAAGGAAACTGCACCATGTCCCGCCGCCACCGCGCAGAAACCCGCGAAGTCCTTCCCGATCCGAAATTCGGGGATGAAACGCTCACCAAGTTCATGAATTACGTGATGCTTCAGGGCAAAAAGTCCGTTGCTGAAACGATCGTCTATGGCGCGCTCGATCGCGTTCAGGCGCGTTTGAAGCGCGAGCCCCTGGAAGTCTTCCACGATGCGCTCGCCAACGTCGCTCCCGCGATCGAAGTGCGCTCCCGCCGGGTCGGCGGCGCGACCTATCAGGTCCCGGTCGAAGTTCGCCCCGAGCGTCGCAAGGCTCTTGCGATCCGTTGGCTCGTGACGGCCGCACGCGCCCGCAACGAGAACACGATGGTTGATCGCTTGGCCGGCGAGTTGGCGGATGCCGCCAACAATCGCGGCTCGGCCGTCAAGAAACGTGAAGACACGCACCGTATGGCGGAGGCGAACCGCGCCTTCTCGCACTATCGCTGGTAAGGATATCCCATGCCCCGCCAATATCCGATCGAGGACTACCGCAACTTCGGCATCATGGCGCACATCGACGCCGGCAAGACGACGACGACCGAGCGGGTCCTCTACTACACCGGCAAGTCCCACAAGATCGGCGAAGTCCACGACGGCGCCGCGACGATGGACTGGATGGAGCAGGAGCAGGAACGCGGCATCACGATCACGTCCGCCGCGACGACCTGCATCTGGAACGGCAAGCGCCTGAACATCATCGACACGCCCGGCCACGTCGACTTCACCATCGAAGTTGAGCGTTCGCTGCGCGTGCTCGACGGCGCGGTGTGCGTGCTCGACGGCAACCAGGGCGTCGAGCCCCAGACCGAAACCGTTTGGCGCCAGGGCGACAAGTACAACGTCCCGCGCATTGTCTTCGCCAACAAGATGGACAAGCTCGGCGCGGATTTTTACCGCTGCGTGCAGGATCTGATCGATCGCCTCGGCGTTCGTCCGGTGCCGCTGCAATTGCCGATCGGCATCGAAAGTTCGTTCAAGGGCGTCGTCGACCTCGTCGAGATGAAGGCGATCGTCTGGGAAGAAGAAAGCCTGGGCGCGAAGTTCCATGACGCGCCGGTTCCGGACGATCTCAAGGACAAGGCCGTCGAGTACCGCGCCAAGCTCGTCGAAGCGGCCGTCGAACTCGACGACGTCGCGATGGAAAAGTACCTGGACGGCGAAGAGCCCGACATTCCGACGCTGAAGCGCCTGATCCGCAAGGCCGTGCTCATCGGCGCATGGTACCCTGTGCTGTGCGGCTCGGCGTTCAAGAACAAGGGCGTCCAGCCCCTGCTCGACGCCGTCGTCGACTATCTGCCGTGCCCGCTCGATCGTCCGGCCATCAAGGGCATCGACTATCGGACAGAAGAAGAAACGGTCCGCCGCGCGAGCGACGAAGAGCCGTTCGCCATGCTCGCCTTCAAGATCATGGACGACCCGTTCGTCGGCACGATCACTT
>JBMOIB010000245.1:0-3344 GCA_049317545.1 Caulobacterales bacterium
ATCCCGGCCGGTTCGTCCGCGGATGGCGACCGGCAAATGCGGCTTCCAACTGTCGCGGTTCCCGTTTGGCGCGAAGACAGTCGATCGCCCGCATTCAAACTGAGGCCCCGCTGATCGGCGCAGCGGCTTGCGCCGGACCCCCGGTGCGTCTATATGCGCGGCCATCACACACGCGGGAACGTATCCGCTGGCGGCGAGGGGCGACCCTGGCCGCGGGCGGTGCAGTCCGGTGTGGGGCTTTCCCCACTCCTCCCGCGGCGGCTCAACCGGACTAGAGGACAATATTATGGCTTTGCCTGACGTGAGCATGCGCCAGCTGCTCGAAGCGAGCGCGCATTTCGGCCACCAGACCCACCGCTGGAACCCGAAGATGCAGCGTTACATCTTCGGAACGCGCCAAAACATCCACATCATCGACCTGTCGCAGACGGTGCCGTTGCTGCACCAGGCGCTGCTGAAGGTTCGCGAAACCGCCGCCGCCGGCGGGCGCATCCTGTTCGTGGGCACCAAGCGCCAGGCTTCGGATTTCGTCGCCGGCGCAGCGAAGCGCTGCGCGCAATATTACGTCAACCATCGCTGGCTCGGCGGCACGCTGACCAACTGGCAGACGGTCTCCAAGTCGATCTCGCGTCTGCGGGAACTGCAGGACCTGACCAGCGTCGAAGGCGGCGCGGCCGGTCGCACCAAGAAGGAATTGCTGACGCTGACGCGCGAGCGCGACAAGCTCGATCGCTCGCTGGGCGGCATTTCCAACATGGGCGGCATCCCCGACATGATGTTCGTGATCGACACGAACAAAGAGGCGATCGCCATCCAAGAGGCGCGCAAGCTCAACATCCCGGTCGTCGCGATCGTCGATTCGAACTGCGATCCGGACGAGATCACCTACCCGATCCCGGGCAACGACGACGCCGCGCGCGCCATCCAGCTTTATTGCGACCTGATCGCCGACGCGATCCTCGATGGTCTCGCCGAAGGCCAGGCTGCCTCGGGCGTCGACATCGGCGCGTCGGAGCGTCCGCAGGCCGATCCGGCCCTGCGCCGCCGCCGTCCGGTCGAAGCAGCTGAAGCCGTGGAAGCGGTTGAGCCGGCAGGTCTCGAAGCGCCGGCCGCCGAAGCGGGCGCCTGATACTGCGAGCATTTTCCAATTCGCCCCCTTCGGGGCGTCACGTTCAAGGCAAGGAAGACCGTCATGGCTGAGGTGACTGCAGCTCTGGTGAAAGACCTGCGCGAAAAGACCGGCGCGGGCATGATGGATTGCAAAAAGGCGCTGACGGAAACCGCCGGCGACGTCGAAGCGGCGATCGATTGGCTGCGCGCCAAGGGTCTCTCCAAGGCCGCCAAAAAGGCTGACCGCGCCGCCGCGGAAGGCCTCGTCGGCATCGCCGTTCTGCGGAACGGCGACGGCGCGCGCGGCGCGGTGGTCGAGCTCAATTCGGAAACCGATTTCGTCGCCCGCAACGAGACCTTCCAGCACGCGACGGCGGCGTTCGCGCGCGTCGCTCTGGACGCCCACGGCGACCTGCACGCCATTCTGGCGTCCAAGAACCCGGGCGGCGAGGGCACCGTTCAGGACGCGATCACCAACCTGATCGCCACCATCGGCGAGAACATGACGTTGCGCCGGGCGGCCTACCTCTCGGTCGATCACGGCGTCGTCACGCCCTACGTGCACAACGCGATCGTCGACGGTCTCGGCCGAATCGGCGTGCTCGTCGCCGCGCAATCGACGGGCCCGGCCGATAAGGTCGAAGCCTTCGCGCGCAAAGTGGCGATGCACATCGCCGCCGCCGGCCCTGTCGCACTGACGGACGCTGACGTCCCCGCCGAGCGCATCGAACGCGAACGCGCGATCATCCTCGAGCAGGTCAAGGAAGATCCCAAACTCGCCGGCAAGCCGCAGAACGTCGTGGACGGCGCGGTGAACGGCAAGCTGCGGAAAATCCTCGAAGAACTCGTGCTGCTGAAGCAGAAATTCGTGCATGACCCCGACCTGACCGTCGAAGCGGCCGCGAAGGCCGCCGAGAAGGACGTCGGTGCGCCGGTGACGATCACCGGGTTCGTCCGTTACGTGATCGGCGAGGGCGTCGAAAAGCCGAAGGACGATTTCGCCGCCGAAGTCGCGGGCATGACCGGTAAGGCCTGAGGCGACGCACAAACCTTTGCAGGCCGGCCCCGACGCGGGCTAGCATGACGCGAGTGTGTCGCTGCGAGCCCGATCATGAACTTTGACGAGGAATCCGACGACGTCGACGCGTCCAAAAAGCCACGCCGCGCGGCGGGGCCGTTCGGGCGCGTGCTTCTGAAAATCTCCGGCGAAGTCCTGATGGGCGAGGCCCAGTACGGGATCGACATGGCGATGTGCGACCGCATCGCCAGCGAGATCGGCGAGGCGGCGGAGCATGGCGTTGAGATGTGCCTCGTCATTGGCGGCGGCAACATTTTCCGCGGTCTGCAGGGCGCGGCGCGCGGCATGGAGCGCGCGTCCGCCGACTACATGGGCATGCTGGCGACCGTGATGAACGCGCTCGCCATGCAGAACGCGCTCGAACGTCGCGGCATCGAAACGCGCGTGCTTTCGGCGATCCCGATGGTCACCATCTGCGAGCCCTACATTCGCCGCCGCGCGATCCGTCACATGGAAAAGGGGCGGATCGTGATTTTCGCCGCCGGCACCGGCAATCCGTTCTTCACCACCGACACCGCCGCCGCACTGCGCGCCGCCGAGATGGGGTGCGACGCCTTGTTCAAGGGCACCGGCGTAGACGGCGTCTACGACAGCGATCCCAAGCACAATCCGCACGCCGAGCGGTATGAACGGCTGACCTACCAGGAAGTTCTCGCGCGCGACCTGCGCGTGATGGACGCGTCCGCGGTCAGCCTCATGCGCGACAACGAAATCCCGATCGTCGTGTTCTCCATCCGCAAACGCGGCGGTCTCGGCGAAGTGCTCGCCGGCCGCGGCGTCTCAACCATGATCGCGAAATAAAGAGGCCCCCATGCCCGCGAATGCGCCCTTCAACATCAAGGATATCGAAAAGCGCATGGACGGCGCCGTCGCCGCGCTCAAAACGGAGTTCTCCGGTTTGCGCACTGGCCGCGCCTCGTCCCATCTTCTCGATCCCGTGCATGTCGACGCCTATGGTTCGAACACGCCGCTGAACCAGGTCGCCGCCGTTTCCGCGCCGGAGGCCCGCATGCTGACGGTCCAGGTCTGGGATCGGGCTCTGGTCGGCGCGGTCGATAAGGCGATCCGCGCCGCCGGCCTCGGCCTCAATCCGATCATGGACGGGCAGAACCTTCGCATCCCGATTCCGCCGCTCAACGAGGAGCGCCGCAAGGAA
>JBMOIB010000246.1:0-3342 GCA_049317545.1 Caulobacterales bacterium
GAGCATCTCGTTTACACCGAGAGGGTCGGCGGTTCGATCCCGTCACCGCCCACCATTCTTTTCGATCTCAAATTGTGGGAGGTTGTCTCCTCGGTCCGTCGATCGAAACTAGGCGCTTAAGAGACGCCGATGATCTCTTGAGCGCTTGAGCGCCTGAGCGCGCCTAGGCCGGGAAACCCGACGGTTGGAGGACTAGCCATGACCGCCATCCAGCTCAACGCCGCCGATTGGGAGGCGGGGTTCGTCGCGCCGGGGTTTCCCATTCCGCCGATCGCGCGTTTCCTTGGCGGCCGGCTCGAAAGCCATGATCCCGTCCAGGGCGTGTTGCGCGTCTCCTTTCCGACGAAGCCGGAATACGCAAATCCAGGCGGCGCGGTGATGGGCGGCATCGCAGCGGCGTTTCTCGACGACGTCATGGGGCCGCTGATCGTCGCGGCGACGGGCGGCGCGCAGTTTCCGGTGACGCTCGATCTGCACACCACCTATTTCAAGCCGGTCCCCATCGGGCCGCGCGCTTTGGTGGCGGCGCGCATCGATCGCATCGGCGGAACGGCGGCCTTCACCACCGCAGAGATCATCGCCGACAGCGGCGACATCCTCGTCCGCGCGGTGCAGACGGCGATGCTGCGCAATCGGGTCTAGTCGCGCACCTCGCCGTTGAGTGGCGAACCATCGCGCATTGCGCAGCGAAGGCGCGCTGGTAGGCGGGCGGGGAGTTCTTCAGGCGGTGGCGCACACGCGCCTCGATCTGCGGCTCGGGCGCCGCGCCGTTGCGACCTTGGTCGGGGGTGGCCGACGTGGCCCGAAGCCGCCGCTCGCGCATAAAACGCCGATTGCGGAACTGATGGGCCGGCAGGACGGAAGCGGCGGGCCGTACGTTTGGCGCCGCCGTCCGTTGCGAGAAGTCGGCCCTAGCTTTGCGCGCCAGAGTGCGCGATTGGCCAGATCAGCGGTCGCGGTCGGCGACCGACATCAGTCAGTTGTTCAGTCCGATGAGAAAGTCGAAGAGGTTGTCGAACTGAGCGCCGCCGGCGCCATAGCGGCCGCCATTCACGGAGGCGCGATAGTTGGCTTCCATCCGATCGAACCGGGCGTTCAGATCGGACCGTTCGTTGGCCGTGATCCCTGGGGCGCTGCGTCGATACTGGCGCTCAACCCGCGCGATCGTGCGGAATTCCGCCTGAAGACTTGCAGCCTCGCGGCGGCTGACGCGCCCATCGCTGATTGCACGAGTCAGACGCTCGTTGAATTGGGCCTGACGCTTGTCCAGGTTCGTCCAGCGACGATCGTCGTCGCGCCGATCGTACTGGATCCGACGCGAGAGCAGGTCGAACCGATTGTCCAGGTCAGAACGTTCGGCGTTCGTGAGCCCGCGTCCGCTCGAGCGGTACTGCGCCTCGATGCGGGCGATGTCCTGAAATTCCGACCGGAGCTGGGCTGCCTCTGCGTTGTTCAGCGAGCGATTGCGAACGCCAGCGTCGATGCGTTCATCCAAGACGCGCTGACGCTCATTGATGTTCTGGCCATCGTTCTGGACGGCCAAGGGGGCGTCATTGTCGTTGCGATCGTATTGGATCCGACGCGAGAGCAGGTTGAACCGATTGTCGAGGTCGGAGCGTTCGGCGGCTGTCAGCCCGCGTCCGCTCGAACGATATTGCGCTTCGATGCGGGCGATGTCCTGAAACTCGGAGCGGAGCGGAGCTGGGCGGCCTCGGCGTTGGTGAGGCTGCGACTTCTAACGCCCGCATCGATCCGGGCGTCCAGGTCTGCTTGGCGCTGATTTACGGTGATTTCGGACTGGGCGATTGCGGCTGCCGGTAGGCCCGCTGCAAGCGTCGTCGCGGCGAGGAGGGAGAATATCGTACGCTTCATGATTGGTTTTCTTTCTACTCGCGCACGCGATAATGGCGGTGAGCGCGAGGTTTCGGCGTCATCAACGCCGGATGTCCTGGATGGGGCGTTTCGGCCTGCGAATGTGGCCTCCAGACTAAACGCCATCGCCGCCCCGAAGTTCCCGAAGACGGCGCTTCGCGATGCTCGGGCGGCGACGATTGGTCGGATAGTCCGCGCCAATGGGGTCGGGTCGCGCGGTGGGCTGTTTCGGCGGCAGGGATTGGATCTGCACCAAAACCGAGCCGAACGCAGCGCCTGAACAAACGGCCGAACGCGGCGGCATGCGCGGTGTATAGTCCGAAGCCGGAGGATAGGCCGGCAGGCGCAGTCGCGAAGAGAGGGCTGAACCGAGACGGCGCTTGGCCGTCTCCGCTATGGCGCGCCGTTAATCGCCCATTGCGCCGCGAAAGCGCGTTGGTACGCGGGGCGGGCTTCGGCGCGGGCGACGTAGGCGGCGAGGTTGGGGGTTTCGTCGAGGAGGCCCGACGTTCTCAGACGCAGCAGCACCGACGCCATGATCAGGTCGCCGGCGCTGAAGGCGCCGTCGAGCCAGTCGGCGTCGCCGAGGCGGGCGGAGAGGTCCTTCAGGCGATGGCGGACGCGCGCCTCCACCAGCGGTAGGCGCTCTTTGCTCCACGGCTTGTCGCTCTCGGATAGCTTGGCTGTCGCGAGTTCCATGATCGGCGGCTCGACGGTGTTGAGCGCGGCGAACATCCACACGACCGCGCGGGCGCGGGTGGTGGCTTCGTCAGCAAAAAGGCCGGCATAGCGGTTCGCGATATGGGCGACGATCGCGCCGGTCTCGAACAGCGCAACCTCGTCGTCTTCGTAGGTGGGAATCTGGCCGAACGGATGCAGCGCCTTGTGCGCGGGCGCCTTCATCTCGGCGAACGACACGAGGCGCACCTGATAGGGCTCGCCCACTTCCTCAAGCGCCCACCGCACGCGCATGTCGCGCGCCAGGCCCTTGCCGCCATCGGGCGATCGGTCGAACGCGGTGATGATGATGGTCATGGCGCGGCTCGGTTGGAGACTGGCGAAGGCCGCGCCAATGCGGCGGGCCGGAGCCATCGGCGATCAACATATACGCGCCAAGCCATAGCGGCGGGCGCAGCGTGCGCCGAATAATTCGCGTTTGCAAAGCGTGCGGGGGGCTCTGGTCAATGCCGTCGCTTCAAACGTCGGTCGCGGGGCGCGGCGCCATGCAGCGGAGCAGGCTTCCATTCGGGTCGACCAGCGCGAACATGCGCAGGCCCCAGTCCTCGTCGCGCGGGGCCGTGAGGCGCGGGATGCCTTGTTCTGGAATTCCGACCTGAGACCAGGCGCGATGCAATGCGTCGACGTCGGCGACGCGGACGCAGGCGCTGAACCAGGAGTCCGAAGGCGCGAGGTCGGGGTGCGGGAAGAACTCGAGTTCGAGCTCGCCCCGCGACAGGATCATCCAGCCTT
>JBMOIB010000247.1:0-3299 GCA_049317545.1 Caulobacterales bacterium
TCCATCCCGTGCCGCCGCGCTCCTTCAGGCTGCAAGTCCGCCGGACGTTTTGACCAAAGCGATGGGGTCTCACTCGTATTGGAGGAACGGCAGCAATGGGCCAGGTACCGCCGCCGCTGTCTGAACGGCGCGGTGCGCGCCCGCAGCGGCGCGGCTTTCGGCCGCCGGGCTCGACGCGCGCGCCGCCCGCGGCGATCGCTGGCCGACGGCGTCCCTTGCCCTTTCGGCGACGCAAACGAGCCTGACCCGCGGCGTCGCCGGCGGCAGCGCCATCGCCTCGCTCGGCCTCCTCGGCACGGTGTTCGACTTTGGGCGCCTGGACGCGCTCGCCGACGCCGCTGACGCCCGCGCGAAAGCCGAGGCCGCCTCCTACCGCCGCACGGTGACGTTCGCGGTCAGCGACGTCGAGCGGGAGGCGGATCGCCTGGCCCGCGCGCTGGAAGAAGGTGCGGCGGCGCGCGCGGCGTTTGCTTCGGCGGGCGAGCAGTCGAGACTCGCGCGCGCACGCTACGGCGCCGGATTGACGAGTTTCCTGGACGTGCTCACCGCCGATCGCGCCCTGGCCGACGCCGACATCGCTTCGGCCGCGGCAGACGGTCGCGCGCTCGACGCGGGTGTTTCCTTGGCGGCTGCGCTGGGCCTGGGACAGAATGAGTGAGCGAATAGATGGCGCCGGCCGGCTGCGCGCCCGTCGCAACTACTGGCCGCAAGCCGCCTCAGGCCCCGCCCCCGAAACCGGCGGCGGCAACTGCAGATGTTGCGCAAGGCGCAGGCGCCCGCGGTGGGCGCGGCTCTTGATGGTGCCCTGGGCCTCGCCCGTGCGCGCCGCGGCCTCGCTATAGGAAAAGCCCAACGGGCCGACCAGCATCAGGGTTTCGCTTTGCCGACGCGGCAGGGTTTTCATGGCGTTCAAGACGTCCGTGAGATCGATCGCATCGTTCTGCGTGGCCGGCGAAGACAGCACGCTGGCGAAGCCGCCGTCGGGGTCCGCCACTTCACGCCGGCGCTTGCGCAGATGCGAGAAGTACTGGTTGCGGACGATCGTGAACATCCACGCCCGCATGTTGCCGCCGAGAACGAACGAGTCGGCATGGGCGATGGCGTTGACGCACGCGTCCTGGGCAAGATCTTCCGCAAGCGTCGCATCGCCGCACAGGAAGCGGGCGAAGCTGCGCAGCGACGGCAGGAGCTGGATGAGATCGGTCTCGAAATGGCGCTTTCCCGCGCCTGCCTTCTCGCCCTTGGCGACGGACGCGCGCGGGCCTTGTTCGACAGGGCACAGGGGACACGCGCCTGTGCGCGCGGCGGAAGAATCAAGCGACATGTTGAACCTCGATCGTTGCGCAAGCGGCGCGCTTCCGGCGTCGGCCCCGGACCAGCCGGTGCAATCTCCGGCGCCCCTGAAATTTGGGCGCTCGCGGCGAACTCGTCTGTTCCGAATTGAACAGTTTGCGTCGTCGGCGCTGATTCAGCTGAGGCCATGACGCCGCACCCGCGCGCCCGCGGCGCGCACTAGGCCTGCAGGCGATAGATCAGCCGGGCCAGCACAAGCAGAATAAGCGCGGCCGGAAGGACGAACGGAGGCACGAACCAGCTCGTTCGGGCGGCGTGCGGTCGCACGGCATCCGGCGAGGGCTTGCGCGGCGGCGTCGTGCGATAGGAATCCTTCGCAGACGACGACAACGATCGTGCAGGCTTCGGACTGCTCGTTCCGGGGCGACCGGACGTTGCGCCGGATTTGCCGGGTGGCGGCGCAGCGGCCGCCAAGGCGCCGCCCTCGTTCTCCCAGGCGGCCCAAGCGCTGCGGGCGCTGCGGCGGGCGGCGTGGCGGCCAAGGCGAAGCGCGCCGCCGCCCGACGCCAACGAAACCCGGCCGCGCCAGATCTGCGAAAAGCCAGCGGTCAAATTCTCGGCGATGGCGTTGGGGCGTTCTGCGACAACGAGGCCGCGCGCAAACGGGGCCCAGGCGTTCAAGCGCTTCGCGCGAACGTCGGATTTCCAATACGAGATCGAATACCGCATCTCTTGAGCCTTTCCGGCCGGCTGCACGGGAATGAAGTGCGCCGCGTGATCGCGCACCTGGAAGTCATGCGCCGTCTCCGACGCCAATCGTGCGTCGCAAGGTTCGCGCATTGATCAGAAGAGCGATGACAGCCGCCGTCATGCCGACCGTGGTGAGCATGAGAAACTCTGTCCGGTTGAATATAGCGAACGCCGGCACGCCGGCGGCGCCGAGAACGAGCAGCATGATCTGGACTCCGGCGAGCCCCGCCATGAGGATGGCTTCGATCGTATTGTCGATCCCCGGGTGCGAGACCTTCATCTGCTCGCCCATGCCGATCATCGCGCCGGCGACCAGCAGCACCTCGACCCAGGACAGCTCGTAGGCGCCCCAATGAATCAGGGTTGCGCGAGGGTCTGGAATGGCGAACACGCCGATCAGATAGACGATGAGCAAATAGAGAAAGCCAGGCACGAACCGCAGACCAGTGCGCACGTGTTCGACGCCGCGGACTTCAAGACGCGGCGAATGCATTTCCTGAACCGTCATGATCTGACGCCTCCAATAGCGAAGCGAAGAGACGCGGCGAGCCGCGCCTCTCCACATGGATTAAAAGCTGAGCGCGAAGCCGCTGCGCGGCCTGGGCTGCGCTTCAGCGTTTGATGCGGGAAATCTTCGTTCCCTCGATGCTGATGCCGGCCATCAGGCCCTGCTGGCTGAAAATGAACGCATAAGCGTCGTCGCGGAGCGTCGAGGTCGAAAGATTCTTGGCGACGCCCTCATCGACCACGACGACCGTCGGGCCAACGCCCAGTTCCCAGCCATGCGCGTCATCGAGCGCGGTCACGGCCTTTTCCGACATCAGGAACACGACGTATCCGTAAGATTGGGCGCCGGCCTGCAGGCCCCAGGACCCGCTCACCGAATTGTAATAGCCCTCGACCTTCGCGTTCTTCTGCAACTCGCCTTCGCCATACGAGCCGCCGAACACCAGCCCGGCCTTGACCATGTTCGGAAAGATCAGGATCGCGCGCGCTTTGCGCGACAGCATCTCGGCGACAGGGTTGATCGCATAGAGGTGGCGGAGCGCCTGGTTGCTGTCGCGATCGAGGTCCTCGGCGGACGTCGCGTAGGCGCTGGCGGCGACGCCGACGGACGCCATTGAAAGGCCAACGGTTGATGCGAGCAGCAACGCCGCGAAGCGTGTGCGGAAACTTTTCATGAAGGTCATCCTGACAATGCGCGTCGCGCCCGAATTTCGTTGGCGGCGGCGCCTGAAAATGCGCGCTGAGGCGCT
>JBMOIB010000248.1:0-3299 GCA_049317545.1 Caulobacterales bacterium
ACGAAATCATCGTGACGGGGTCCTACATCCGCGGCACGCCGGAGGATGCGGCGCTTCCGGTCAACGTTCTTTCGGCTGCAGACCTGGAAAAGCAGGGCTCACCGACGACCGTGGAGCTCATCAAGCTGTTGAGCGTTTCCTCGGGCGTTCAGGGCGACACCAACCAGTTCGACAGCCGCGCGCAGGGCGCGGAAGGCTCCGGCACCATCAACCTGCGCGGCCTTGGCCCGGAGCGCACGCTGGTGCTCTTGAACGGCCGCCGCATGGCGCTCAACCCGTTCGGCCTCGTCGGCTCGACGGTCGACACCAACAAGATCCCAAGCGCCGCGATCGGCCGCATTGAAGTCCTGAAGGACGGCGCCGCCTCGACCTACGGCTCCGACGCCGTCGCGGGCGTCATCAACTTCATCACGAAGAAGAATTTCGAGGGCGTCGAAGCAGGCGGCGATTTCAAATACATCGACGGCTCCGACGGCAACTGGAACGCCTTCATCAACGCCGGCTGGTCCGGCGACCGCGCGCAATGGTTCGTGTCCGGAGGATTCCAACACAAGAGCCAATTGAGCGCGCGCGAGCGCGACTGGGCGATCCAACCCTATCTCGGCAACCCGCAGGGCGGCTGGTCGGCGTTCGGCAATCCGAGCTCGTACCTGCCGTTCAGCGCGACAGGCACCCCGCTCGCGGGCGTCACGCGCGATCCGCAATGCAATAACGTCGGCGCCGTCGCCGGCTTCTCTGGCGCGACCCCGGTCTGCTTTTTCAACTTCACGCGGTTCGACAATCTGGTCGAAAACGAAGACCGGTATCAGCTGTTCTCGAGCTTCGATCTCGACCTTGCGCCGAACCACAAGTTCCACGCCGAAGGTCTTTACACGAACACGGTGACTCCGGACTGGCTGACGTCTCCGGCCTATATCACGCTGCAGACCCCGGGCGCCTTCGACCCGGCGCGCGTCATCCCTGGTTTTTACGTCACACCCGCATCCAACCCCTTCTATCAGGACTTCATCGCCAAGAACCCGGGCGCCTTGCCCGCGTCGACGGCGCTTGTCGGCCTGGTCGTGCACCGCCCGCTCGGCTGGGGCGGCAACCCGCTGTTCCCGGAAAACAACTTCGCCTCTGAAGGCAAGCGCGCCTGGGAAGCGTTCCGCTTTTCCGCCGGCTTCAACGGCACGTTCGACAATGGCCTCGGCTATGATTTGAACGTCACCTACATGGAAGACATCGGTTCGCGGACCGGCAAAGACATTGTCGTCACCCGGTTCCAGCGCGCATTGTCTGGCTTCGGCGGCGCCAATTGCACGGGCACAACGCCGGGCGCCAACGGTTGCCTCTGGTGGAACCCCTTCTCCACCCAGATCCAAAAGAACGTGATCAGCGGACAGACGAACAGCCAATTCAACTCCGCCTCGGCAGCCTCAAACCTTGAGATCCTGAAATGGATGTTCGTGCAGCAGTCGACGGAGCAGACCTCGCGGTTGCTCACGCTCGATGCGGTGCTCAACGGGCAACTGCCGATTGACTTCGGAGCCGGCAAGATCGGCTGGGCCGCCGGCCTGCAATTGCGTCGCTCCGGCTTTGAAACGAGCTTCAATCAGTTCGCGGATCTCACGGTCAATCCCTGCCCAAGCACGCCGGATTTCGGCTTGCGCAATTGCCCGGCGCAGACCGGCCCGCTGATCTTCCTCGGCGGCTCCTTCCCGGCTGATCTCGAGCGCGACGTGAAAGCCGGCTTCGCGGAATTCAGCGTTCCGCTCACGGACAATTTCAACGCCCAGATCGCAGCGCGCTACGAGGACTACGGCGAGCAAATCGGCTCGACGTTCAATCCGAAGGTCTCGGTGAAATGGGAGCTCACGGACGGGCTGGCGCTGCGCGGATCGGCGGGCTCCACCTTCCGCGGCCCATCGCTCGCCAATACGCAGCCCGGCAGCGTCACGGCGTTCAACCAGGTGCTCGGCGCCTTCCGCGCGGTCGACATCTTTGGGAACGCCGACCTCAAGCCTGAAAAGGCCGACACCTACAACGTCGGCGCGATCGTCAAGGCCGGCGGCCTGAAGGCGACCGTCGACCTGTGGCAGTTCAAGTTCCAGGATCAGCTGACCTCGGAACCGACGGAAGCCATGGCGCAGGCCATGTTCCCGAACGGTTCGACGGTAAATTGCGGCAACGCGGCCTTCGCCAGGCTGCAATCACGCTTCACCTTCTCGGGCGTCGGTTGCTCCGTGGCCGGCATTTCCCGCCTGCGCACGACGGTGACCAATGGTCCGGAAGTTGACACGGCGGGCGTCGACATCGCCGCGAACTACACCTTCGCGGACGTCAGCGGCGGCGATCTCTCCTTCGGCCTCGATGCAACCTACACTCTGAAATATGCGGTCGGCGACTTCCTGGTTGAAGGCGTCAAGGTCTCAAGCGCGTTCGACGCGACGAACAAGCTCAACGCCGGCCTCTCCTATTACCCGCTGCCGAAATACAAAGGCACGGCCTCGATCGCCTACGAGAAGGGCGGCCACAACCTGCGGTATGCGGCGAACTTCACCGACGACTACACCGATCAGCGGACCAGCCCATTCGCGCCATCGCAATCGAACTCGCTGACCCTCGGCGTTCTCGGGACATTGCCGCAAGGCAAGGTCATCGACCGTCAGGTCACGCATGACCTCAGCTATCGCGGCGAATTCCCGGGCGACGTGACGATCGTCGCCGCGGTGGAAAACATCGCAGATTCCGATCCCGCCTTCGCGCGCCTCGATCTGAGCTACGATCCATTCACCGGAAATCCGCTCGGGCGCACCTTCAAGATCGGCATCAAGAAGAAGTTCGGCGGCGGCTCGTAAGCGCCTCCAATCTCCACCCCAAATCATCTGAGCGGCGCTTCGGCGCCGCTCTTTTTTTGTCGGGCGGTCGCGCTGGCTCCCCTTACCCGTCTCGCAGGCTGCGCCTGCGATCCACCCTCTCCCGCAAGGGGAGAGGGACCTTTGCGGCGCCCTTCTCCCCTTGTGGGAGAAGGTGGCGCCGAACGCGCCAGATGAGGGGTGAACCGCCGACGTCCCAACGATTGCGTGCGTGGACTTACGCCCCCAAAGAATACGGCCCACCGCGCTCAATCGCGCGCTTGTACGCCGGCCGCTCCTGCATACGCGCCAGATAGGCCGAAAGCCGCGGATATTGGCCAAGCCGCCCGGTCGCCCCCGCCGCTTCCAGAACGAACGTCATCTGCACGTCCGCCGCCGAAAAGCCAGTCTTCACGAACGTCTCGCGATCAGCGAGCGCGCCTTCCATGTAGGCGAGGTGAT
>JBMOIB010000249.1:0-3286 GCA_049317545.1 Caulobacterales bacterium
GGTGGCCGGTGTTCCAGGCCTTGAGGACTTCGAGCGCCGCGCCATCGCGCACTTCACCGACGACGATCCTGTCGGGCCGCAGGCGCAAGGTCATCTGCACCAGGTCGCGCAGGGTGACGGGCGGGCTCGTGCGCTTGGCGAGGAGTTGCACCACGTCGGCGCCGGCGCAGCAAAGCTCCGTCGTGTCTTCGAGGATGACGACGCGGGCCGATGCGAAGGCGGGCTCGGCGAGGAGCGCGTTGAGGAGCGTCGTCTTGCCCGAGCCCGTGCCGCCGGCGACCACGATGTTGCGGCGGGCGGCGACGGCGGTCCGTAGGGTTTCGACCTGGACCAGCGTCGCAGCGCCGGATGCGACGTAGTCGTCGAGCGTATAGATGCGGCCCGGCCGCTTGCGGATCGCGAGCACCGGCGCGGCGGCCAGCGGCGGCGCCATCGCCTGGACGCGCGCGCCTGATCCCGGCGCGGTCGTCGAAAGGAACGGCCGGTCCGCCGTGACGGTCTCACCCGCTTCGGTCGCAAGAAGCCGAATCGCTGCCTCGCGATCCGCGGCGCTCATGACGATGCCGGTCGCCTCGAGGCCAACGCCGATGCGATCGACGCGCACGACGCCGTCCGCGTTGACGAGGACCTCCACGACAGAGGGATCCTCGAGCGCGCGGGCGATTGCGGGACCGAGCGCGCGGGTGAGCGTTGCGGAGCGGCGCTCGGCGGAGAGGTCGCGGAGCGTTGTCATGGCGCCGACGCTCCCGACGGCTGCTCAAAGTCCTTGAAAGCGCTGCCGGCGAGCGAGCGTCCACCGCCAAGGCCTTCGGCGACGAACTTCAGATAATGGTCCAGGCGCGCCTCGGCGCTCATCGCTACGCTGTCGGCGATGTCGTCCGGGATAGGCGGATTGTGCTCAAGCCAGATCCGGACGAACACCAGGAGGCATTCCTTGAGAACCGCCTTCTCGGCCACGAGCGCGTCGAGGCGCGCCTCGATGCGCGCGAGCTGCCGGCGCGTGCTGTCGGTCGCGGCTTCTTGCGCGCGCGGCGTCTGGCTGCCGTATTGCGATTGAAGCGCCTCTGAGATGAGGCTCGACAAGGACCGATCCCGCTCATCCGCGATGCGGTCGAGCGTGCGGGCGAGATCCTCCGGGATCGATGCTCTGATGCTGCGGCTCGTCATGGCGACTAGATCCTGGGACGGCGACGTGGCGGGGACGGCGGAGCAGAAGCGGGCGTGGCGGGCGGCTCGCGTTCGGGAGCGCTTGACGTTGACGTTGACGGAGCCGGCGGCGCGGGCGCGGAGGTCGACGGGGGCGGCGGGTGTTGCAGGCCCGCGCGCGATAGGTCTGACACCGACAGCGGGGCTTCGCCCGGCGCGGGCGGAGCCGGCTCGACCCGCACGCCGCCATTGCCGTCGGGGATGAGGCGTCCAAGCGCGCGGGTGCGCTCCCAATCGTGCGTCGTTGTGAGGCCCCGGCGGTTCTCGACGGCGGGTTGGAGGCGCGCGCGGAACACGGGTTCGCGATCGTAGGCGATCTTCTTCGCCAGGATCGGCTTCACGCCCTGGACGATGATGAGCTGGTCGGAATCGGGAAGCGTCTGCACCTCTTTGGCGGAGATGAGGGGGCGGTCCTCTTCCTTGAACGTGACGGTATCGCCGCTCTCGAACAGGCGTCGTGCGCGCCGCCGGCTCACCTGCTCGATCGTGTCGTAAACTTTCCCGGCAAGCGCCGAGACCCAGTCGGCGCTCTCGGGCTCGGTCGTGCCGAACGCCGCGATGATCTGGCAATTGTCGACGATCGCGTTGTCGCGACCGTAGGTCTGGCGGATGTGGTTGGGGCTTTGGCAGACAAGAAGGGCTTTGAGGCCAAAGCCCGCCATGGCGCCGAGGTTCTTCTCGATGAAGTCGAGCCGGCCCAAGAGCGGGAACTCGTCGAGCAGGAACAGGAGCCGGTGCTTTTTCGGCGCGCCGCCGATGTGGCGGACCTGGTCGGCCATGAGCGCCTGGCCCGTCATCGCTGCCATGAAGCGCAGCATCGGCATGAAGCGCGCAAGATCCTGCGGCGGCGGCTGCAGGAAGAGCGTCATGGGCCGATCGCCGCAGACGAGGTCGGCGAGCCGGAAATCGCTCGTCGCGGTGTTCGCGGCCACGATCGGGTCTGCAAAGATTCCGAAGTAGCTGTGGGCGGTCGCACGGATGCTCGACTGCAGGCGTGCTTCATCGCCCAGGAACGACGTCAGCGCCTGGAGGACTTCCGGATGCACCTCCGGCGCACCGGTCTCGGGATTGCGCCGGTGCAGTGTCGTGCGCATTTCTGCGACCGTCGCCTTGATGTCGGAGAGCTTCTCGCGCACGACCGCCAGCGTCTTGCGTTCGAGCGGCTCGGCATAGAGAACGTGGAGGATGACGCCGGTCAGCAGCAGCGCCGCCGAGCGATCCCAGAACGGATCGGACTTGCCGCTCGGCGGTCCGATCAACGCTTCGACGAGGTTCTGGACGTCGCCGACTTCATGGAGGCCGCGGCGCACCTCGAGGAGCGGGTTCCAGCGGGCGCTTTCGGTCTTCGTCGGCGCGAACGCGATCGTGGGGCCGAGCGCGGCGCGAAAGCCCATCGTGCCAGGGAAGCCGTGGCGCGGGTCGCCGTGCGCGAGTTCGCCCTTGAGATCGGTGACGATGGCCGAGTGCGGCCAGGCGAGCAGCGTCGGGACGACGTGACTGCGGCCTTTGCCTTTGCGCGACGGGCCGATGAGAAGCTGATGCCCTTCCCCGTCGAAGACGAGGAGTTCGCGGTCGAAGCGGCCAAGGATGGTTCCGCGCGTTGCGAAGAGCCCGGCCGCCGCGACGTCAGCGAAGCGCGCCCAGCCATGGTCGCCGAAACGGCGTCGCGTACGCTGCGATTGCACGAGCAGCCCAAACGCGGCGCCGGTTGCGACCGCGCCGGCAAGGAGAATCAATCCGGCGACGGCGAAGGGCCTCGGGTACGTTTCGCGCCAGCGCTTGTTCCAGTCGAAGATGGCGGTCGGGGGATAGACAGCGGTGTCGGCGACCACGGCGATCGGGCGGCCAAGTACGGGCTGCTGGTCAAATACGTGCGCGACGAACTGCGTCGCGCACCACGGCCCCGCCAACGCAAGGAGCGCCACGCCCGACAGCATCGCTACGAGTTTGGGTGTTTGCGCACGCGTTGGCACGGGTTCGACCCTGGTCCCTCAATCCGGAGCCGGAGGCGGCTCTCGTGAGGCGGTCAGGGGCAATGGCGGCGCCGCGCGCCAAACTACGATTTCTGCAGTTTGGATTT
>JBMOIB010000250.1:0-3282 GCA_049317545.1 Caulobacterales bacterium
AGGATGCGATGGCGATGGGCGTGGCGGCGCATTGCGCGCTCGCCGAGCGGTTTCTCGCGGAGGGGTTCGTGGGCTGAGCCGCGAGGCGCGAGGCTGGACGTGGGGATTGGTTTTCGCTGACGTGATCGATGCGCGGCGGATAGGGGACGACGACATGAAAATGATCACTGCGATCGTGCGCGCGACCGCGCTCGCCGTAGGCTTGGCCGCCCTCGGCGGCGCTGCGACGGCGCAGGAGACCGCGCCGGCGGCGTCCTTCACGCCTGAAATCGGCATGCCGGGAAAAGACGTCATCTGGATGCCGACGGTCGATACGTTGCTCAAGGCGATGCTCGACGCTGCGGCCGTCAAGCCGGGCGAACTCCTCATCGATCTAGGCTCTGGCGATGGCCGCATTCCGATCGTCGCCGCGCGCGACTACGGAGCCCGCGCCCGCGGCATCGAATACAATCCCGACCTCGTCGCGCTTTCGCGGGAAAATGCCCGCAAGGCGGGCGTCGCGGACAAGGTCGAATTCATCGAAGGCGACATTTTCAAACTCGACTGGTCGATGGCCGACGTTCTGACGCTCTACCTGCTTCCCGAGATCAATCTGCAGATCCGTGAGGACATCCTGAACATGCGCCCGGGCGTGCGGGTGGTCTCCAACTCGTTCACGATGGGCGATTGGAAGCCGGATCGCGTTTTGACGGTCGAGCGGCGCAATGCCTATTTCTGGGTCGTCCCGGCCGACGTGTCCGGCAAATGGCGCCTCAAGGCGGAAACGGGCCGTCCGATTGCGCTGCAGATCGAGCAGAAGCACCAGCAGCTCTTATCCGTTCAGGCGCGGCGCGCCGGTCGCGAACTCACGGTCGTTGAGTCGAGCCTCAACGGACCGGATGCGACCTTCAAACTGACCGATGGGGAGGAGGCGCTTGTCATTCGCGTCCGCGTGGACGGCGCGCAGATGACCGGCGCGCTTTCCAGCGCTGCTGGGTCTCAGGTTTCCTTGACTGGAAAGCGCAGATCGAAACCCTAATTCGACCGTCTTGCGCCTCGCCTTTTGGGCGGGTTCACGGTTCAATACATCAAGAGCGACGCTGAAAGATCGCCGGATTTGGGGTCAGAACGATGTGGTGGCAAGCGATCCGGTGGAGTGCGGCGATCATCGCCGCGGTGGCGCTGTCCGCATGCGCTGGCGGCGGGGGAGGCGGCGGCGGTGCGCCGGTGCTCACGGTCCCGCCTGCGCCGCCGCCGCCACCACCACCTCCTCCGCCGCCCCCGCCGCCGCCGACGCGGCCGCCGCCGGTGGCCTTTCCGCCAGGGGCCACGCCGAGCGCAACGTCCGCCGAATACCAGCGCAATTGGGGCGTCGGCGGCGTGAAGGCCGAAGCGGCCTGGTCGCGCGGCGCCACGGGCAAGGGCGTGGTCGTGGGCGTCATCGACGACGGGATCATACCCGGCGAACCCGAGATCGCCGGGCGTCTTCATCCGGCGTCGAAGGACATCGTCGAGTCGCGCGCGCAGCTGACCGGACCAGGCACCCACGGAACGGAATTGGCCGTGTTCATCGCCGGCGCCTTCAATGGAGTTGCGACGGTCGGCGTCGCCTATGACGCCACGATCCTCGCCGTGCGCGCCGACGATCCGAACTGCACCACCACCAATTGCGGGTTCCAGAACGCCGATCTTGGTCGCGCGCTCGACTACGCCGTGGCGCAAGGCGCCAAGATCATCAATTTCTCGCTCGGGTCTTCGTCGCCCAGTTCGACCGCTTTCCGCGATGCGTTGGCGCGCGCGACGGCAGCGGGCGTCATCGTCGTCAACTCCGCCGGCAATGATGGGCCGCTCGCTACGGACGTGAGTTATCCCGGGCGGTTCGCCAGCGATCCGGCCGTTTCGAATGGTCTGATCCTGACGGTCGGTGCGATTGGCACTTCGGGCGCTCTCGCCAGCTTCTCGAATGTCGCCGGCCCGTCCCGCGACTGGTACCTGGTCGCCCCCGGCGAGCAGGTGTTCACGATCGATTCCGGCGCCGTCGGCGCGACGGACCCGGCCTTTCAGACCTGCTTCCCGGATTTCACCTGCCAGATGCAGGGCACGTCCTATTCGGCGCCGCATGTGGTCGGCGCGCTGGCCGTCTTACGGCAGGCGTTTCCGGCGCTCACGCCGCAGCAATTGGTGCAACTCGTGCTGCGATCGTCGGACGACCTCGGCGCGCCCGGCGTCGATTCCACCTGGGGTTGGGGCCGCGCCAACATCGAGCGCGCCTTCAGCCCGATCGGACCATTGTCGACGCCGCTGGCGGGCGCCGCCGGCGGCGTTCCGGCCGGAGCGGGCCTCGGCGCGACGGGCGCCGCGTACGGCGATGCGTTCGCGCGCGCAGGCGCCTGGTCGACGGTGGCGTTCGACGATTTCGGGCGGACGTTCGCCATTGATCTCGCGCCCGGGTGGCGACGCATCGGCGCCGACCCGATCCTTGACGTCGGCGCCCCGGACATCTGGGCCGTGGCGCAAGATAGCCGCGGCGTCCAGGCGACCTATGCGCTCGCGAACGCTCAAGACCGCAACGAAAATCGCGTGCGCGCTGAGCCGCGCGCGTTTCGCCTTGAGGCGCCGATCGCGCCGGGCTGGTCTGCGTCGATCGCCGCGCACGCGCCAGTTGCGACCGGCCGGTTTGCGCCGTTCAGCTTCGGCGTCGCCAGGCTTGCCGGCATCGAGAGCGGGGTGGCGGTCAAGCGCCTGCTCGGACCTCATGGCGCATTCAGCCTGACTTCGCAGTCGGGCCCCTCGGCGGCGGCCGCAAACGCCGCGCCGGGACGATCCTCGGCGCGTTCGGCGCGCTTTCTTTTCGCCCGCGGCCCCTTCGATTTGGCGGTCGGGCGCACCGAAGTGCGCGAATCCGGGCGCGCGCTTGGACTTTCGCTCGATCAGCGCGTCGGCGCCGCGCCGGACGCCCGCACGATCGCCCAGGAATTCTCAGCCGGCGTCGCGCTCAGTTCGCAGTTGCGGATCGAAGCCGCCGCGGAAATCGGCCGCGCGCGCCTTGAGGCCAGCCCGCAATGGCTGCGCCCTGACGGCGCCTTGCGCACCAGCGCAGGACGCTTGGCGATCGCCTATGACCTGGCTCCCGCGCCGGGTGTGGCGGGCGCTGCGACGCTTAGTCTGACGCAACCTCTGCGCATTGAAGCCGGCGGGTTCTCGGTCGCGCTGCCGGAGGCCGACGCCTGGGGCCGCGCTTCCATGACGACGACCACGCGCCGCGTGTCCGCCGTTCCCACAGGGCGCGAACTGGAGCTTCGG
>JBMOIB010000251.1:0-3266 GCA_049317545.1 Caulobacterales bacterium
GGCCCCGCCGTGAACCCGATGATCAAGATCACCAACATCGTGGCGCTGCTGCTCCTGGCGGTGCTCGCGTCGCGCGGCGGCTGATCGACGATCCAAAGTCCAAACTGACGACGCCCCGGCCGCAAGGTCGGGGCGTTTTCGTTAGGCCACGATCTGCGCCGCAGTCGTCAGGAACGGAACCGCGATCGCGGCGAAGAGGGCGGCGGCGACGGTGAGGGAAGCGAAGCGGATCGTGGTCTTTCTCCTGTCGGCGGGGCGTCAGCCCCGTGTTCGATGAAGAGACCTTAGCGAGGTGCTGGCGCGGGCGGTGTGACGTGGGTCACGCGGCGGGAATGGCTGCTATTGGTCAAGGCGGCGGCTTCAGGAGCAGAGGCCTCAAAGCAATTCCTTCTCCGCTTCGTGCGTTCAAAGCCTCATCGCGGAAGCGGGGCGGACGCCGGTTCAGTTTCCATACCGGGCCTGAACCAAAGACAACTGGCTCCCATGGCACGCCAAAGGTAGCGTCCGCGCTGAGACTGTTGATCAGAGGCATCACCATGAAAAATCCGGCGTTCCAATTGGCGATGATTGCACTGTTCGGCGCTCTGGGCTGGTGCAGTGCAGCTGCGGCGCTCCCCGCGAGTGAAGTCGCCATCACCCGGTCAGAGGCGGACAAAGCGCTGCAATGGGGCGGCTGCCCTCCGATCTTCCCGGCGGGATGCCAGATTTCGGTGCTGCATGGTGACCCGGCGCAGCCGAACGCCGACATCTTTCTTCGCGTGCCCGGCGGTCTGGAGCTTGCCAACCACACGCATACATCGGCCGAGCGGATCGTCCTCGTTTCAGGCAAGCTGCAGGTCCAGTACCAAGGTCAGGCGCCTGCAACTCTGCAAGCGGGCGACTACGCATATGGGCCGGCAGGCCTTCCGCACACGGCAAAATGCCTGAGCCGAGCTCCGTGCACGCTTTTCATCGCGTTCGAGCAAGCTGTTGACGCGAACGCGTACCCCGCGCCGAAAAACTAAAACCAGTCGGACCAGCGCTGAAACTCCTGCGGCCTAAAGCGCCCCAGGCGAGCGGGGAGGCTTTTCCCCGCATCGAACAAACCACCGGCCCGCGGCCGCGGAGAACTCCGGCGTCGCGCGGCGGCTGATCGACGATCCAAGGTCCAAACTGACGACGCCCCGGCCGCAAGGTCGGGGCGTTTTCATTTAGGCCACGATCTGCGCCGCGGTCGTGAGGAACGGAACCGCCAGCGCGGCGAACAGAACGGCGGCGACGGTGAGGGAAGCGAAGCGGATCATGGTCTTTCTCCTGTCGGCGGGGCGTCAGCCCCGTGTTCGATGAAGAGACCTTATCGGCCGGCCGGCTCGGGCGGTGTGACGTGGGTCACGGGGCGGGCAAAGCAGCGATGGCCTCAACGCCGCGATTCGCGCGCCGCCCAAACAGTCAAACTGCCGCATTGAGCGTGTGATCTGCGGCAGCGCATATGCGCGATGGACGGTCCGATCATCTATTGCCATGGGCTTCCGGGACATCCCGCCGAACTCAGCGCCTTTGGAGCCGCCAATCGGCTTCAACAATTTCGCCCGCTCGATCGGCTGGTCCAAGGTCGCGGCGACTTTGAAGCGGATCTGCTGGCGGCGTTCGACGCGCTCAAACTCAGGGCGCCGAGCGTCGTGGCGGGGTTCTCGCTGGGCGCAATGTCGGCCATCTATTTGGCGGCGCGCCGGGCGCACTTGGTCAGCAAGCTCGTACTCATTTCGCCGGCGGCGCCGCTCCAGCTTGGCGATTTCCTGCCGAAAATGGCGGGCCGGCCCGTATTCAGCGCCGCACAGCGCGGCCCGGTCGCGTTGCGCATTCTTTCGGGGCTGCAGGCGGCGCTGATAAGCGTCGCGCCTCGGGGCGTCATCGACGCGATGTTTCGCGCGAGCCCGAAAGCCGACAAGGAGCTGCTCGCGCAGGCCGAGTTTTTCGAGGCTGTGTCGACCGGCTTGCGCGCCTGCTTGCTGTCGCGCCAAGCCGCGTATCGGACCGAATTGCTCGCCTATGTTCGTCCCTGGACCGACGTTTTGAGCGAAGTCCGATGTGCGACGGAAATCTGGCAAGGAAGCCTGGATGATTGGACGCCGCCTGCGATGGCCCAGGCGCTCAAGGCGCAACTTGGCGAGCGTGCGGTGCTGAACCTCTGCCCGGATCTCGGGCATTACTCGACTTTGCACGCGGCGCTCAGGCAGTGGGATTGAGGCCTGCGGGCGAGATGAGGGCGCAGGCGACAATGCGAGTTGGCCGCCTCACGCCACGATCTGCGCGGCGGTCGTGAGGAACGGAACCGCCAGCGCGGCGAACAGAACGGCGGCGACGGTGAGGGAAGCGAAGCGGATCATGGCGGGTCTCCTTCGGGGAGCCGCGCTCGCCGCGGCTCGATGAAGGGACCTTACCGGGCGCCTGATGGGCCGGCTGTGACCGGCGTCACGCGATCACCGCCCGCGGCGATTGCGGTCCTGTTCGGGGTCGGAGAGGGTCGTCGGCGTGCGGCCGATGTTGCCGAAGATCTGCTCGACGAAGCCCAGTTCGCGGCCGCGGGTCGGCGTCTTTTGGTCGTTGTAGGCGACGACGCGGCCCTTCTCGAGGCCGAAGGTCTCAACCTTGGAGACCACGTCGTCGGCGCTGAAGCGGATCGCGAGAATGGAGCGCTCGGTCGTTTTCGGGTCGAAGAAGGCGATCCGGCTCTGCGCCGTGGAGAGGTAGTACCAGGACTCTTCGTCGAACGACCCGGTCGTCGAGGGCGTGCCGAGGCGGGCGAGCACCGTGGCCTTGGTGTCCACGCCGGCTTTGACGTCCATCGCCTCCTTGCTGTCGGCGACGAAGCCGTGGCGGTCGATCGTCGGCGCGCACGCAGCGGTCGCGCTCAGCAGCGCCAGGGCCGCAAGAGTGCTCAGGGACGATCGGGACATGCTTCACCTCGCGCGTGGGACGACTAAGTTGCGATAAGCCCGCCCGACCGCGGCGGCAAGAGGGGTTAGCATGGGGCCGTTCGCCTTCCGCCTGTTCGGACGCTCGCGCGCAGAGCAAGACGCCGACCGGCTGTTCGCCGTCGTCACGGCCGTGGCGCGCCGGCCTAGCTTTTACGGCGAGGGCCGCGTGCCCGATAGTTTCGACGGCCGCTTCGAGGTTCTGGTCGCTGTGGCGGCTCTTGCGCTCATGCGGCTCAAGGCTGAGCCCAAAGGCGCGCGCCTCGCCCAGGAGTTCACCGACCGGCTGTTTCTGGGGTTGGACGACAGCCT
>JBMOIB010000252.1:0-3243 GCA_049317545.1 Caulobacterales bacterium
TTCACCGATGCGCCGGGATCAAACGCCACCGCGCTCGGCGCCTACCTCACTGGCGGACGCTATCAGGGTGGTCACGGCCTGTCCTTGCGCCTCGAAGGCCTGGAGGCGAGCAATCGCAACGCTGCTGCGCGCGCCATCGTGGTGCATTCCGCGCCCTACATGAGCTCGGGCTTCATCGCTGCGCACGGTCGGCCGGGACGGTCCTGGGGCTGCATCGTTGTCGATCCGGTCCGCATCGGCGCGGTCGTCGACCGGCTCGAAGGCGGCGCGCTGATCTACGCCGGGCGCTGAGGCTTCTTGTCGGCGGGCCGTGCGGCGCGCGCCGGGCCCTTCTTGCCGAGCTGCTCGCGCACGACCTTGCGTTGGATCTCCTCGACCTTGCCGGGCTCGAGAAGGCCCAGCTGGAAGGGGCCATAGGCGATCCGGATCAGCCGGTTGACCTTCAGCCCGATCGCCTCGAGCACGCGGCGCACTTCGCGGTTCTTGCCTTCCATGATGGCGACCGTGATCCAGGCGTTCGCGCCCTGCTGGCGGTCCAACTCGGCCTGGATCGGGCCGTAACGCACGCCCTCCACTGTCACGCCCTCGGCCAGAGCGTCGAGCTCGGCCTGCGTCACCCGTCCGTGCGCGCGCGCCCGGTAGCGGCGGATCCAGCCGTTCGACGGCAGTTCCAGCGTACGCGCCAGTTCGCCGTCGTTGGTGAGCAGGAGGAGGCCTTCCGACGTCAGGTCGAGGCGCCCCACCGACACGACGCGCGGCAGGTCCGGCGGCAGACGTTCGAACACGGTCGGCCGGTTTTGCGGGTCGCGATGGGTGGTCACCAGGCCCGAGGGCTTGTGGTAGCGCCACAGGCGCGACGGCTCGGCGGCGGCGATCGATTTGCCGTCGACGCGGATGTCGTCGATTGGCGACACCTTGAAGGCCGGCGTGTCGAGGACCACGCCATTGACGCTGACGCGCCCCTCGGCGATGAGCTTTTCGGCGTCCC
The DNA here is from genome assembly GCA_049317545.1 of Caulobacterales bacterium. GTDB lineage: Bacteria > Pseudomonadota > Alphaproteobacteria > Caulobacterales > Aquidulcibacteraceae > REEB506. The sequence goes on from JBMOIB010000252.1 coordinate 989, forward strand.
GGCGCGAACAGACCCCAGCGCGCGCAAGCGCTTTGGCGATCCGTTCGGCGTCGGGCTGGTCCTCATCCTGGACGATATTTGACGACATCGAACCGTTCTAAAGGGGAAGGGGCGGAAGCGCCATGACCGACGAGGAGGCGATGGGCCTCGCGCTCGACGAAGCCCGCGCCGCCGCCGCGGCGGGCGAGGCCCCGATCGGCGCGGTCATCCTCGCGCCGGACGGCGCGATCCTGGCCCGCGCCCGCAACGCGCCGATCGCGACCCATGACCCGACCGCCCATGCGGAAATCCTCGCTTTGCGCGCCGCCGCGCAAAAGCTCGCCAATTACCGGCTGGCGCCCGGCCTCACCTTGGTCGTGACGCTCGAACCCTGCGCCATGTGCGCGGGCGCACTCAGCGCGGCCCGGATCGCCCGCCTCGTCTATGGCGCGCCGGACGCCAAGGGGGGCGCGGTGGCGCACGGGCCCCGCTATTTCGACCAGCCGACGTGCCATTGGCGACCGAGCGTGACCGCCGGCGTGCGCGCGGAGGAGAGCGCGACCCTGCTGCGCGATTTCTTCAGGGCGCGGCGCTGAGCAATGCGCGCGCCTGCGCGATGTCGGCGCCGATCTGGGCGGTCAGCGTTGCGAAATCTTGAAACTTGCGCTCGTCGCGCAGGAAGGCTGCGAGCGACACCTCGATCAGGCGCCCGTACAGATCGCCCTCGAAATCGAAAAGATGCGCCTCCACGAGCGGCGCGTGCGCACCGTCCACGGTGGGTTTGACGCCAATGTTGGCGATCGCGGGGCGCGCGATCCCGTCGCCCAGTTCGACGAAGGCCGCGTAAACGCCGAAGCGCGGGCGCACATAGGCGCCGAGCGGGACGTTGGCCGTTGGTACGTTGATCGTGCGGCCGCGCTGGAAGCCGTGCGCGACAATCCCTTCGATCGCCCAGCGTCGCCCGAGCAGGGCCTCTGCTTCGGTGAGATCGCCGGCGGCGAGCGCGGCGCGGATCGCGGTGGAGGAGACCTTGGCGCCGGGATGGGCGGCGTCGTCGACGGCGTCGACGACCACGACGTCATAGCCGCACCGCGCACCGTGGCGCGCCAGGAAATCCACGTCGCCGGCGCGATCCTTGCCGAAGCGAAAATCAAAGCCGACGACGATCGTCCGCGGCGCGATCCGATTGCGCAAAATGCTGGTGCAGAATTCCTCCGGCGAGAGCGCGGCGAGTGTGCGGTCGAAGCCGATCTCGATCACCGCAGCGACGCCCTCGCCGGCGAGGGCGCAGGCGCGCTGACCCGCGCTCTGCAGCCGAAAAGGCGCCGCGTCCGGCTGGAACACGTCGCGCGGATGCGGCTCGAACACCGCCGCGGCGAGCGGCGCGCCGCGCGCCCTGGCGGCGGCGATCACCGCCTGGTGGCCTTTGTGCACGCCGTCGAAATTGCCGAGCGCCAGCGCCGCGCCGCGCAGATCCTCCGGGATCGGCGCATCGGCGCGTATGATGCGCATGCCCATAGGCGGAACGCTCACGAAGGCCGGCGCGGGGCGATGATCACGGCCTCGCCGTCGGTGACCGTCTTGCCGTCGACCGCGCAGGTGCAGGCGAACGTGACCCGGCCCTTGGCCTCGTCGAGCGCGATGACCTCGACGCGCGCCAGAACCGTCGCGCCGAGCTTGACTGGGCGGCGGAAGCTCAAGGTTTGCGAAACGTAAATGGCGCCGGGCCCTGGCAGGCGCGTGCCCAGCAGCGCGGAAATGTAGCCAGCGGAGAGGATGCCGTGGGCGATGCGCTCCTTGAACGGCGTCGTGGCGGCATAGGCGGCGTCGAGGTGGAGGGGGTTGTCGTCGCCCGTGACCGCGGCGAAGGCGATGACGTCGGCCTCCTGGACCGTACGCTCCATTTCGGCGCTTTGGCCGAGGCTCAAATCTTCAAAGTACAGTCCGCGTGCGCTCATCTCGATGATTTCCTTCGTCACACTTTACCGAATTTTATAGCCGCGCCCGCTAGAAGCCAGTCCGAACGCGCAAAATGCCGTCGAAGGGAGACTGCGACATGGTCGTCGACATGGCGATGCCGATCCTGGTTGTGGACGATTACAACACCATGATCCGCATCATTCGAAACCTGCTCAAACAACTCGGTTTCGAGAACGTGGACGACGCCGCAGACGGGCAAGCCGCCCTCGAGAAGATGCGCGCCAAGTCCTACGGCCTCGTGATCTCCGACTGGAACATGGAGCCGATGACCGGCTTCGAACTCCTCCAGACCGTGC
>JBMOIB010000253.1:0-3241 GCA_049317545.1 Caulobacterales bacterium
GGCAAGGCGCTCTCGATCGAGGAGAAGCCCGCCAAACCGCGCTCCAATTGGGCCGTGACCGGACTTTATTTCTACGACAATGACGTCGTGCGCTACGCCGCCGAAGTGAAACCCTCGCGCCGCGGCGAGCTTGAAATCACCGACGTCAACAACCGCTATCTTGAAGCCGGCGCCCTCCAGATCGAGCGCCTGGGCCGCGGCCACGCTTGGCTCGACACCGGCACACTCGACAGCCTCCTTGAGGCTGGCGAATTCGTCCGCTCCATCGAGAAGCGTCAGGGCCTCAAGATCGCCTGCCCCGAAGAAATCGCCTTCCACAACGGGTGGATCGACAAGGATGCTCTGCTGGCGCTCGCCGAACCGCTCGCGAAGAGCGGGTACGGGGATTATCTGCGCGCGCTCGCACGCGAGCACGGCTGACGCGTCAAGGCACGCTGGGCGGATCGAGCAACCAGGGATTGGCCGAACCGGTCAGCCGTAGATAGGCCTCGACCGCCAGGGCGGAGGGCGAACGAATGGTCGCCATCGGCCGGCCCCAGCGATTCCAGTGCGGATTGAGGGCGGGATCGGCGGTCAGAGCGTGCGCCCAGCGGGTTGCGGAAATGTGCTTTTCAACCTTTTCCCGCTCGAGGCTCTCGCGCCGCACATGCGCATAGCCCCGGCTCTTGGATTCATGGTGGATCAGACTGATCGCCGGCTCGTAGATGATTTTGAGGCTGGCGGCGCGCAGCTTGAAGCAGAGATCGATATCGCTGAAGGCGACCATGAGTTCTCGCTCGTCGAAGCCGCCAATATCTGCAAAGCGTCGCCGCTCAAGAGCGAGAAACGCGCCAGTCACAGCGCCGACTGCGCGCGCATGGGCCCATCGCCCACAGACGCCGCGCTCGGCCGCCGGCGCGCCCACGCCCTCATGCACGACCGAATCCTCGAAGCCCGCCACCACGCCGGCATGCTGGATCGTGAGGTCGGGATAAAGCAGTCGCGCGCCGACGGCGCCCACCTGCGCGCGCTCGATCTGACCGCGCAGGCGATCGTCCCAATCCGGCGTCAACATGACCGTGTCGTTGTTGAGGAACAGCAGGATCTCCGCATGCGATTGCGCGGCCGCGAGGTTGTTGAGACGCGACCAATTGAACGGCTCTGCGACCTCCAACACGCGCCCGCCTGAGCGCCGACGCGCGGCGAGCCAATCGAGCGTTTCGGGCTCGCGCGAGCCGTTGTCGACGATGGTGGCGATCACGCCGCCGCGGGCGCGCGCCTCAAGGTTTTCAACGCAGGGGCGGAGAAGATCAAGCCGGTCGCGTGTGGGGATGACGACCTCGATGATCGCCTCGCGGCGGCGGGCCTTTCGCACCATTTGCGGCGGCGCGGACGCCGCCAGCGGATCGGCCTCGAAGCCGACGTCGCTAAACCCGGAGGCGGCAGCCAGCATTTCGGCGAGCGCCGCCGCATCGGGGGCCGTACCGGTTGGCCACGCGATCGGCGCCTCCAGACCGAGGCCGCCATCGTAGCCTGCGACGTGCGTCGCAACGACGACCGGGACGTGGCGGACAATTCCGCTTCGCGCAGCATGGATCGGCAAAAGACGCATCGCGTCTTCATCGGAAGCGCCACCCGGGTCGAATGCGCGCCAGACGTCCGCGCGCACGGCGAGGCACGCGCCCACAACGTCCGCCTGCACCGCGAGATCAAGATCGAAACCGGACCGGAACACCGGTGCAACGCGCCGCGCCGTGGCGGGGGCGTCGCCGACCAGGGCGTCGGCGTCGCCGAACGTCAGTGCGAGATCGACGCTCGGTCGCGTCAGGAGCCAATCGAGGCCATGCTCTGCGAGCGCAAAGCCCGGCGGTGTGAGCACGAGCCAATCCGGCGCAAAATCATCCACCGCCGCGGCCGCCAGCTTGGCCGCCGGATAGAACCGCGCACCGCGCTCGTCCTCGACAACCGAAAGGCGTGAATCAAGCGCCGCATATTGGCGCACGAGGCTGGCGCACGCGGCGTCGGCGCCAATGACGACCGCCCGCCAGAACGGGTGACGCTGCCCGCGCAAACCTTCGCAGACGGCCCGTGCTTGCGGCAAGCGCATGCCGGACAGATCCGCAATGATCAGCGCGCGGCAAGCAAGACGCCCGGCGTCGGGCGGCGGCGGCGTACGGTAGACTTCGCGAAACGTCGCGTAATCCGACGGCGCGAACGCTGTGAGCGCCTCGATTGAGGGCAGGCTCGCTTCGATGCGGTCGAGCCGCTCGCGCGCCGCGCGCAGCTCGATCATCAGCGAACGGAGCAAATCCTGGTTGTGGCCGACGTCGCGCCCCTGAGCGGCGGACGCGCCTTGATGGGCAAGCTCGCGGGCCGGATCTGGCGAGCCCGGCATGAGACGCTGAGCCGACATATAGGCGGCGACCGCTTCCGCGATCCGATCCTGCATTTTGAGCACGTGGCCGAGTTGCAGATAGGTGTCGCCGTTGTCCGGTTCGAGCCTGAGCCCCGCGCGATAGGCGGCTTCGGCGCCCGCAAGATCACCGCTCTCCTTGAGCGCATGGCCATTCTGGACCCAGATCCCCGCCGTATCAGGGCGCAGGGCGAGCGCCGCCGCATAGTGCCGATGCGCTTCGGCCCAACGACGCGCGTCGCGGGCGGCGTCGCCGTCGCGGATGCGATCGTCGAACTCAGCTGAAATTCGGATATCGGTTGGGCGATCGTTTTGCACGCCGGTCTAATCCTGAGAGCGCCTTAGCCGCGACCGTCGGCGCGGGCGAAAAAAGTGTTCTGCGACGATTTGAACGCCTTAGTCCGGCGCGTCGGACCAAGGCCGCCACACGCGCGGCGGCCACGCGAGCGCGCCTTGATCGCCTTCAAGGTCGAGATTGGGCGACCAATAGGGGTCAGCCGTCAAGCGCTCGCCCCAACGGTCCAGCATAACGCGCACCTCCCGCTCGAACCGCGCCTGCTTTTCGGGGGAATCTTCGACGCCGCGGCTGACGGATTCGCGATGCAGGAGTTCCGCAAACGGCGTCCAAACGATTTTCCCGCCGCGGCCGCGCAGCTTGAGGCACAAATCCACGTCGTTGAACGCGACGGCCAGATGTTCAGCGTCAAACCCACCGACCGCCTCGAAGGCGGCGCGGCGCACGAGGAGACAGGCCGCGGTAGCGGCATCGACCTCGCGCGCCAGGCGCAAGAGCCCGAATGGCCCCGGCTCATCCTTGCCGACGAGCCTGTAGGGATGGCCGGCAACGCC
>JBMOIB010000254.1:0-3238 GCA_049317545.1 Caulobacterales bacterium
GCCGCAATAGATGCACTTCACCATGTCGATGTCGTAGCGCGTCGTGCGGCGGCTGCCGTCGGCGCGCGGTTCGGCCTCGATTGTGATCGCCTGGGCAGGGCAGATCGCTTCGCACAGCTTGCAGGCGATGCAGCGCTCTTCCCCGTTGGCGTACCGGCGCAGCGCATGCTCGCCGCGGAAGCGCGGCGACAGCGCGTTCTTCTCGAACGGATAATTCACCGTCGCCTTGCGGCGGAAGAAGTACTTGAGGCCAAGACCGAAGGCGCCGACGAAATCGAGCAGCAATGCGCCTTTGGCCGCCTGAAGGATCCGCGACATTCCTGTCTCCTCACCCGCCGATGACGGGACGACCATTGTAGGCGACGTAGCCCGCGAGAACCGCAACAGCGACCAAGGTGGTCGGCAGGAAGAGCTTCCAGCCGATCCTCATCAATTGGTCGTAGCGATAGCGGGGCACGATCGCCTTCACCATGGCGAACATGAAAAACACCAGCCAGATCTTGGCGTAGAGCACCAGGAAGCCGATGAACGGCTGCTCCACCGGACCCCAGGGCAAGTGCCAGCCGCCCAAGAACAGGATCGAGATCATCGCGCACATCAGCACGATGTTCAGGTATTCCCCGATCATGAAGAGCAGATAGGGCGTCGAGGAATACTCGACCTGATAGCCCGCGACGAGTTCGGATTCGGCCTCGGGCAGATCGAACGGCGGCCGGTTCGTTTCGGCGAGCGCCGAGATGAAGAAGATCACGAACATCGGGAACATGATGAAGACGGTCGGCCAGGCGAACGCATGCCAGGCCCAGACTCCCGCCCTCTGGTTGTCGACGATCGTCGTGAGGTTGAGGCTGCCGACGAGCAGCAGCACCGTGATGATCACGAAGCCGATCGAGACTTCGTAGCTGACCATCTGCGCCGCGCTGCGCAGCGAGCCGAGGAAGGGATACTTCGAGTTCGACGCCCAGCCGCCCATGATGATGCCATAGACGCCGAGAGAGCTGATCGCGAACAGGTAGAGGATGCCGACGTTGATGTCGGAGATGACCCAACCCGGCGCCAGCGGCACCACCGCCCAGGCGGCGAAAGCGAGCGTGAAGGTCAAGAGCGGCGCGAGGATGAAGACCGTCTTGTCGGCCCCGGCGGGGATGACGATCTCCTTGACCACGAATTTGATGAAGTCCGCGAACGACTGAAATAGGCCGAACGGACCGACGACGTTCGGGCCTTTGCGCATCTGCACCGCCGCCCACACCTTGCGGTCGAACAGCAGGATGAAGGCGAGCGTCAAAAGCAGCACGACCATGATCGCGAGGATCTGGCCGACGCCGAGCCAGAAGCCCCAGATTGGTCCGTACTGGGCGATGAGATCGGCCATGGTCTATTCCGCTGCAGTGCGCGCTGCGCCGCGCGCGGCCGCAAGGGCGGCGCATTCGGCCATCGTCTGGCTGGCGCGGGCGATCGGGTTGGTGAGGTGGAAGTCCTGAACCGCGGAGGCGAACGGCGCGTCGCTCACCGCGCCGTCGGCGCCCAGCGCGGCGGGATCGAAGCCCGCGGCGTCGGCGGCGCCGGGCGCGTAGTCCACAGCGCCGAAACTTGGATGATCGGCGATCATGCGGGCGCGCAGCGCGGCCATGTCGTCGTACGGTAGGGTTTTGCCGACGCGCGCCGAGAGCGCGCGCAGGATCGCCCAATCTTCGCGCGCTTCGCCCTTCGGGAACACGGCGCGGCGGGCGTACTGAACACGGCCCTCGGTGTTGACGTAGGTGGCGTTCTTCTCGGTGTAGGCGGCCCCCGGGAGGATGATGTCGGCGCGGTGCGCGCCGCGGTCGCCATGCGTGCCGAGATAGATGACGGTCGCCTTGCCGGGCGCTGGAAGCTCGATCTCGTCGGCGCCGAGCACGAAAAGCGTATCGAGAGCGCCCGCATCGGCGGCGGCGACCATGGCTTTAGCGTCGCGCCCGCCGGGACCCGGCGTGAAGCCGAGATCGAGGCCGCCGACCCGCGCGGCGGCGGCGTGCAGCACGTTGAAGCCGTTCCAGCCCTCGCCCGCCTTTACGGCGCCGACCGCGGCGGCGAGGCGCCCGGCGAGCCGCAGCACTTGGGCTCCATCGGACCGCGCCAGCGCGCCGGCGCCGAGCACGATCATCGGGCGCTTGGCCGCCTTCAGGACGTCGACGAAGGAATGGCGGCCTTCGGCGAGCTCGGCGAGCGTCGCAGGCCCAGCGCCCAGATGCTGGACCGGATAGGTCAGATCGACGCGCGGGCCGATCGAGGCGACCTGCAGATCCGCGCGCAGCCACGTCTTGCGGATGCGGGCGTTCAGCACCGGCGCTTCAAGACGCGGATTGGAGCCGATCAGCAGAATGGCGTCGGCTTCTTCCACACCATCAATCGTGGAATTGAACAGCCAGCCTTGACGCGGCCCCTGCCCGAGCGCGGCGGCGCCGTCGGTGCGGCAATCGGTCGATTGCACGCCGAGCGCGCGCATCAGATCGAGCAGCGCCTTCATGCTCTCGGCGTCGCAGAGATCGCCGGCGAGCGCGCCGATGCGGGCCGGATCGCCGGAAAGGGCTTTTGCGGTCGCCGCCAAGGCCTCATCCCAGGTCGCCGGCGCGAGCTTGCCGTTGACGCGCACATAGGGGCGATCCAGGCGCTGGCGCTTGAGGCCGTCGACGACATAGCGGGTCTTGTCCGAGATCCACTCCTCGTTGATCTCGTCATTGACGCGCGGCAGCACGCGCAGGACTTCCGGACCGCGCGAGTCGACCCGGATGTTGGCGCCGAGCGCGTCCATCACGTCGACGGTCTCGATCTTCGTCAGTTCCCAGGAGCGGGCGTTGAAGGCATAGGGCTTCGACGTCAGCGCGCCGACCGGGCACAGATCGATGACGTTGGCCGAAAGCTCGCTGGTCAGCGCGGCTTCCAGGTACGTCGTGATCTCCATGTCCTCGCCGCGGCCCGTAGCGCCGATCTCGGGGACGCCCGCCACCTCGGTTACGAACCGGACGCAGCGCGTGCACTGGATGCAGCGCGTCATCACGGTCTTTACGAGCGGGCCCATAAACTTTTCTTCGACGGCGCGCTTGTTCATCTCGAAGCGCGAGCCGGCGCGGCCGTAGCCCATTGCCTGGTCCTGCAGGTCGCACTCGCCGCCCTGGTCGCAGATCGGGCAATCGAGCGGGTGGTTGATGAGCAGGAACTCCATCACCCCTTCGCGCGCCTTCTTCACCAGCGGCGA
>JBMOIB010000255.1:0-3220 GCA_049317545.1 Caulobacterales bacterium
CAGATAAGGCCGAATTTTCCAGTTAAGCGCGGTCCGAAGAAGTGAGGCAGGTCAGTGGCTGAAGTCAGCGTAAGCGGGTCTCGTGATGAGGCGTCAAATGCGGGTTTCCGATTGCTTGCTGGGTATATTTTCGGGGGAAATACACGCCGTCAAACCGTCGCGATGACTGCGCCGGTCGTGCAGGAGCGTGCGACAAGTGAAAACATCGCAATGACTGCGCCGGTTACTCAAGCCGGAGCAGACGGGGCGTGGGTCGTTCGCTTCACAATGCCAAGCAAGGACACGCTCGAAACCTTGCCAGCGCCGAATGATGCGCGTGTGCGCCTCGTTCCTGTTCCGGCTCAGCGTTACGCAGTCGTGCGCTTTTCCGGATTGGCGCGGCCGGACGACGTTGAGCGCAGAACAGGAACGCTCAACACTTTCATGGAGCGACAGCAGCTCCGCGCCGCCGGCCCGTCGTCGCTCGCACGCTACGATCCGCCTTGGACGCTTTGGTTTATGCGACGCAATGAGGTTTGGATCCCAATTTTGAACGTCAGGTGACGCTTGGGAAGCGTGATCAGGTGCAGGCGGCTTAAACGTCAACGCAGAAGAGCGTTGAACCGCCACAGGCTTCGCGGAACGCCTCGGAATGCCTCACGGGTGGTGACGGGCGAGAGCCCAAATTTGTTGGAAGGTCTGTTCGAAGGAGACGGCGCGGAGATCTTGCCATAATATCCCACATCCTAAACCTAATGAGCCTTACCGACATGGACGATCGCCCGAAGCCGCCGAAATCCACGCCGCCAGAATCGGTCTCGTCAAGAATCCGGGCCCGCATCCAGCGGTCGAAGAAGCGGTTTCACGCCAATGACAACATCGCCGCCTTTCTGCTGCCCGGTGAGCTGGAAGAATTGCTGACCGAGGTTGAGCAAAAATTTAAAGGCGTGCTCGAAAGCTTGGTGATCGATACCGAGAGCGATCACAACACCCAAGACACCGCTCGGCGGGTTGCAAAGATGTATCTGACTGAGGTGTTTCGCGGGCGCTACGTTGAGGCGCCTGCCGTCACCGAGTTTCCGAACGCCGAATCCCTCAATGAGCTGATGATTGTCGGTCCGATCAAAGTCCGTAGCGCCTGCAGTCATCACTTCTGCCCCATCATGGGGCGGCTATGGATTGGGATCATGCCCAATGAACACTCCAACCTGATCGGCCTGTCGAAGTATGCGCGACTTGCCGAATGGATCATGTCGCGCCCGCAAATCCAGGAAGAAGCAATAACCCAGATGGCGGAACTGTTGATGAACAAGGTCCGGCCGGACGGTCTGGCGGTGGTGATGGAGGCGGATCATTTCTGCATGCACTGGCGCGGCGTGAAGGACGACTCGAGCATGATGGTCAATAGCGTCATGCGCGGATCCTTTCTTAAGGATCACATTCTCCGCGGTGAATTCCTGGCTCTCCTAAACCTTAGAACCTGAGGCCCACATGCTCGTTCGTTGCCTCTATGCCAGCCGCCCCACCCAACCGGTGACAGGACCTTTCCTCGACAGCATTCTCGATCAGTCGCGGAAAAATAATCCTGCACTCGGCATCACCGGCCTACTATGCGTTTCGGACAATCTCTTCATTCAGGTTATCGAGGGCGGTCGCGACGAAGTCTGCGAGTTGTTCAACGCGATTGTCCGGGATGATCGGCATCAGCAAGCTCGGCTGCTGATTTATGAGGAAATCGCGGAACGACAGTTTGGCAGTTGGACCATGGGACAGGTGAGCGTCAGCAGGTTAAATCCCACCATGCTTCTGAGATACTTCAAGCGCGCCGAACTCGATCCGTTTGAGGGGTCAGGCAAGGCGACCTTGGCTTTGCTTGCTGACCTTGTCGCGACGGGTGCGATTCTTGGGCGGGGCGATTGACCCCATCCAACGGTGCGAAAGCGACCGCTCGGATTTCCCATCTGGGCAAAGATCGCCAGTCGATCGCCGGCGTCAATGGCGGCTCTCTGATCAGTCTCCAGCCGTCCGAACCGGAGAAAAATGTTCAGGTTTCTTGCACGGCGTTCCCCGACGGCGCTGTTGCGCCGCCGCGGGGGGCGGCTTCCAAGAAATCTGGACAGCATATTTCTGATCGAGCGGGACTTCCGCTCCTGGGATGACTGACCAATCCAGCGGAAACAAAGAGCCGGCCGCGGTCCTGGCAGCCACGTTGGTTCGGATAAGGAAGGTCGTGGCCCCATCGCGACGATCAGGGGCCGCCGAATATTCGGACCCCGCAGGCGATCGGTGTTCGAACGTTATGTCGTGATGGAACCCCCGGTGTTTCGATGCGTCATGGTGCGTTCCGAGCACAGAACGCTGCACTGGCCAGGTCGTACATAAAGCCGGACTGCCGCCAGATTTCTCCGAACTCGAAATCTCCGTTGTTCGTAAAGACGACGATCGAGCGACCGAGATTCGGCGCGATCAGATTTCGGACCCGAATGCCGCCAATGGCGCCGCGACGCTCGACGAGATCGGCGTCGCCTTTGCAGTTCGCCAGTCCGCTCGAAAAACTCCAAGCGCCGAGCGCGACATAGCCGAGGCTGGGTTCTCCGGTCCACATGACCTCCCTGGAACGCGATCAGAGTAAATCGCCCGCAGCAAGCGCGCGATCGAAGGTCAACAGGTCGCGTGCCGTGCCGAAAAGCGCGCCGCCGGCGCCAAAAGTGGCGATGTTCAAGCCAGGTTCAGTGTTCCCGGCGCCGTCATAGCCCACGATGCCGGCGCGCGACTGCGCCGCGTATCGCAAAGACCGCATCTTGAGGGGCGTTGATATGTTTTCACGCACCAGGCGCTCGTAGGAGCGCCCAGTGGCGCGGCGCAGGATTTCGCCGACGACGATGCTGTCGCCATTGTTATACGCGAAACGTGCGCCCGGCTCGGCTTTGGGCGCGCCGGCGCAATAGGATAAGGCCGCGCCGTCGGCGCCCGCGCCCCGTCCGGGCCGCGTATAGAAAGAAGCCACACCGGCCGAATTTGCCCGCGTATCGTCGGAATTTGGCAGCCCTGACGGATGTTGAAGGAGATTGCGGATTGTCACGCGCGCGGCCGATGGACCGGCGAAATCTGGAAGATGCTTTGAAACGGGATCGTCGAGCGACAAGAGGCCGCGATCAACCTGCATCATCACAAGAATGGCCGTGATTTGCTTGGTGACCGATGCATATCGCCAGATTTGCCCCGCGCGGTGGGGCAGACC
>JBMOIB010000256.1:0-3205 GCA_049317545.1 Caulobacterales bacterium
ATCACCTCGCCTACATGGAAGGCGCGCTCGCTGATCGCGAGACGTTCGTGAAGACCGGCTTTTCGGCGGCGGACGTGCAGATGACGTTCGTCCTGGAAGCGGCGGGCGCGACCGGGCGGCTTGGCCAATATCCGCGGCTTTCGGCCTATCTCGCGCGCATGCAGGCGCGCCCGGCCTACAAGCGCGCGATCGAGCGCGGTGGGCCGTATTCCCTGGGGGCGTAGCGGCTCGAGAGTTTCTCCCTCCCCCAGCGGGGAGGGCGGGGAGGGGGAGACGGGCGCTGCGGCGTTTCCAATTCGCCCGACGTTGCGCGTTCTCCCCACCCCTGGCCCCTCCCCGCTGGGGAGGGGAATTTCAGAGCGCCGAGGAAAGGCCAAAAAAAGAGCGGCGCCGAAGCGCCGCTCAGATGATCCGTGGTCGGAAATCGGGCGCGCTTATGAGCCGCCGCCGAACTTCTTCGAAACGCCGACCTTGAACGTGCGGCCGAACGCGCGGTGCGTATACGGATCGTAGTTCGTATCAAAGCGGGCATAGGGCGCCCCCGCGTCGAAGGCATCGATCAAAGACGCGGTCAGCGTCAGGCCGCCATCGCCTTTCCAGCGATAGAAGATGTCCTGCTGCAGGCTGGACTTGATCGTCGCGCCGTTGGCGAGCACGGGCGCTGACAAGAAGATGTTACCCGCCGCAGCACTCGGCAGATTGGCGCGTTCATCGCTATAATCCGTCGTGTATCGTGCCACCCAGCGCAGATTGTGGGATCCGCGCGAGTACTCGACGAACCCATTTGCTTTCCATTGCGGTAACGGACGAATGTAGCCGACTGTCCGATTGAAACGACCGACTGCATCGAACGGCGCGGCGATCGATACGCCGTCGATCACCAACGCGCCGACTTTGTACTCGATCGTATAGCTGCCGTCGGCGCCGAAGGTCAGGGCTGCGCCCTTGAACGCGTCGGGGAAGGTGTATTCGCCGGCGATATCGACGCCGCTCGTTTTCACGTCAGGACCATTGGCGATGTTGACGCGGATACGCTCGAACGTTGCGGCCGTTGGTGGGCTGGCCGAGAACGTCACGCGGCTCGCGAAGGGGGAGGTCGTCGGGCTCGCAAGCACGTTGGCGAGCAGCGGCCCGAACGGCTCAACGATGATTGGATCTTTGAAGTCAAAGCTCCAATAGTCGATCGAGCCCTTGAACCCGCCAGCCTTCACCACCGCGCCGAGGTTGTAGGTCGTGGCCTTTTCAGCGTCGAGTTTGGGATTGCCGAACGTGTCGACGGCCTTGAAGGCGCCGGCCTGCGACACGAACGACAAGGTTGTGCCCTGACCGCCAAGCTGGTTGAGCGATGGGCCGCGGAACGTCGTGCCCGCAGAGCCGCGGAACACGAGGCCTTTTGTCGGTTCGAACCGAAGCGAAAGCTTTGGATTTGTAGTCGAACCAATCGCGCCGCCGTAATCCTCGTGGCGGACAGCGAGCTGCGCCTGGAATTGTTCAGAGAAGGGCAGATTGACTTCGCTGAACACACCCCAGACGCTGCGGTCGGAGTCGACGGGATTGGTCGGGCCGAGGAAGCCGAACACTCCGGTCTTGGACGTGCAGGTCGTCTGGCCCGGCACGGGGCAGGGGTTTTTGGTGAAGTCCGAGTTGTCGTTCGGATCGAGGGTATAAGCGTCGATCCGGTATTGCGCGCCCAACGCAAAGGCGACCTGACCGCCCGGCAGAGACAGGCCGGTCTCGCCGTTCACGACCGCATCGACCACCGTGACTTTCGTGGTCGCATCGGTCGCCGCCGGTCCCGTCAGCCAATTCGCGAGTTCAGGCGTGTTGGCTGTGCTTGCGACGAAGTTTGGGTTGGCTGCCGCCGAGAACGCGCCCTGTTTGATGCCCGTTGAGAAGGGGTTGTAGAATTGGCACCCGTTGGCGCCGGGCGTCGTGCCCGTGCAATTGGGGCCGCCGAGGCCGCCGAGCGCCTTGTTGAAACGATCCACGAAGGTGTCGTTCGTCGAGCGTTTGCCGGTGTCTTCCATGTGCGTGACGGCGACGTCCCAGCCCCAGCCATTGGCGAACTCGCCCTTGAGGCCGCCAGAGAAGCGCCAGGCTTCGTACGACCGGCTTCCGACCTGGGCGCCGCCCGTGCCGGGGAACCCGCTCCAACCGAACGAACGACCGGTCCAGAGCACGGCGGGCGCTGTCGCCAGCCATGGGTTCGCAACAGCCAATGAGGGGAATTGCGCGAGCAGCGCTTGGAAACCCGGATGCGAGGCCGGGACCACGATCACAGGACGCTGCGGCGGATACGACGGAGAGGTCTTCCATTCGGGAACGTCAGTGTTGGCGTAAAGCACTTCGGCATGCGCCTCCACGCCGTTGCCGAAGCGGTGGTTGAGCTCGGAGAACACCTGATAGCGGGTCTCTTTCTCCACGAGATTGTCGAACGGAATGAAACGGAAGAGGCAGGCGCCATTGCCGACCGAGCCGCCGACGTTGCTGCAGCCCGGGTCTATGACGCTAAGCGCTCCCGCCGGCGACGCGCCCACCGCCGTCGCGTTCAGGATGCGGCCCGGATTACCAGTGGTCGAATAACCCGACTGAGGATTTTCCGTAAACGACACCTTCGCCACATCGACGTCCGCGAAGCTGACCTCGGAGCGATAAGAATACCCGGCCGTCGTCACCCACGACGTATTCTGGCCCTGCCAGCCATAGGCGAGCGAGGCGTTCCAGTCGCCGTCCGTTCCGTCGAAGCGCTGATAATCGCCGCTGGCGACGAGGCCGGAGAGCTTGCTGTTGGTGATGAAGTTCACCACGCCGGCGATGGCGTCCGAACCGTAGGTTGCGGCGGCCCCGTCCTTGAGGATTTCCACCCGGCCGATGGCCGCGGCGGGGATGAGGTTGGTGTCGACAAAGGTCTGCGCGCTTTCGGCGATGCCGTACGGCGCCGACACCATTCGCCGGCCGTTCAAAAGAACCAACGTGCGCGCCGGACCGATGCCGCGTAAATTGACGTTGCTGAGCCCTTCCAGGCCGTTGGACGAGAATTGGTTGGTTTCGCCATCTGTGCCGCTTGAGACGCCGAGCGATTTGATCAGGTCTTTGATCGTCGGCGAGCCGACCTTCTCAAGGTCCGCTGCGGTCAGCACATCGACCGGCAGCGCCGCATCCTCCGGCGTGCCGCGGATGTAGGACCCCGTCACGATGATTTCGT
>JBMOIB010000257.1:0-3197 GCA_049317545.1 Caulobacterales bacterium
CGGGAGCGGGTCTCGCATGCCATGGTCGTGCCGACGATGCTGAACCGCATTCTCGACGTGCTGGAGCGCACGGGGCAGTCGTTGCCTGATCTCAAGGCCATCAGCTATGGCGGCGGGCGCATGCCATTGCCGGTGATCCGCCGCGCGATGGCGCTGTTGCCCCATGTCGGCTTTGCCAATGCCTATGGCCTGACGGAGACGTCCTCGACGATTTCGATCCTCGGCCCGGACGATCATCGCGCGGCTATTTCCTCGACCGATCCCCTGGTGCAGCGTCGTCTGGGGTCGGTCGGCAAGCCGCTGCCGAGCGTCGAAGTCGAGATCCGGGGCACGTCAGGCGCAGTCGCCGCGCCCTATGAGCCGGGCGAGATCTACGTTCGTGGCGCCCAGGTTTCCGGCGAATATGCCGGCAAGAAACTTACCGATGCGGATGGCTGGTTCGCCACGAACGACGGCGGTTTCATGGACGAGGGCGGATACCTTTTCGTTGAAGGCCGTCTTGACGACGTGATCGTGCGGGGCGGCGAGAACATCTCGCCGGGCGAGATCGAGGACGTTCTCAGATCGCACCCGGGCGTCGCCGACGTCGCCATCTTCGGCGTGCCGGACGACGAATGGGGCGAAAAAGTCGCCGCCGTCCTTGTTCCGGCGTCAGACGCGCTCGATGTGGAGCAACTCGCGGCGTTCGTGAAAGCCCGCCTGCGATCGACGAAAACGCCGGAAGTCTGGTCGTTCCGCCAGGCGCTGCCTTACAACGATCTTGGAAAACTGCTCCGGCGCCAGCTGAAAGCGGAGATGGCGCCGCAACCGGCTTAATTGGGGAGGTTCGCCGTGGCGGACGTGCTGTACGAGACGACGAACGGCGTTGCCGTGATCACGCTAAACCGGCCCGAGGCCAAGAACGCGCTGAACGGCGCCGTCATGGATGGCCTGCGGTCTGCTTTCGCCAACGTGGCGAGCGATCCGGACGTGCGGGTCGCGATCCTCACTGGCGCCGGCGGCATTTTCTGTTCCGGCATGGATCTCAAGGCGTTTGCGCGCGGCGAGAAGATCGATGGATCTGGCCTCCCGTTCAGCAGCCAGAACCGTCTCGTTCTCGACAAGCCCCTGATCGCCGCAGTGGAAGGCTTCTGCCTTGCCGGCGGCTTCGAGGTCGCCTTGTCGTGTGACCTGATCGTCGCTTCGGAAGCGGCGAAGTTCGGCCTCCCCGAAGTGAAGCGTGGCCTCATTGCGGCGGGCGGCGGACTGGTGCGGCTCCCCCGGCAGGCGCCGTGGCGCGTCGCGATGGAGCTCGTGCTCACCGGCGAGGCCGTCGGCGCCGATCGGATGGCGCACTTCGGAATCGTGAACCGGCTTGCCCCGGCGGGAGAGGCGCTTTCGGTCGCTCTGCAGCTCGCCGCCGCCATCGCGGCGAATGGCCCGCTTGCAATCGCGGCGAGCAAGCGTGTCATGCTTCAGTCTGCGGGACTGAGCGAAGACGAGGCGCTGGCGCAACAGGCGTCCGAGGTCGGTCCCGTTTTCGCGTCCAACGACGCCAAGGAAGGCGCGACGGCCTTCGCGGAGAAGCGCCCGCCCGTATGGCGCGGCAACTGAGGCCTGGCGGATCGACGTGAGCCCATCAACTCCTCGTTCGACCGCGGAAACTCAGCCGGAACAGGCAGCTCTTGACGTGATGGGCCTTGCGCGCGGCGTACTGATCGATGTCGCGTCGTCGCCTTCGGGCATAGAGGCCGCCGACGGATCCGTCCGGATCGGGATCCACCGGTATGGGCCGCCTCCCGACGTCGATGAGTCACGGTTCGATGTGTTTCTGACTGCGGCGACACCGCCAAGCCGCCTCTGGGTCGGCATTGCGCCGCCTGATTTCGACGCCGCCGTCGAGACCCTTTGCAAGCGGATCGAACGGCAGCCTGTCGCCGCTGCGATCGCCATGCAGGTGCTGCGGGCAGGCGAAGATCAGAGCTTCGAGCAGGCGCTTCTTCTCGAGTCCTTCGCGTACTCCGCGCTTCTCGGCGGTGGCGCTTTCCGGTCCTGGCGCGCCTTGAGGCCGACGCGTCAACGTGTCGATGCGACCGATCGCGTGCACATCGCGCGCGTCAATTCGTCCATCGAAATCCGGCTCGCGCGCCCTGCCGTCAGGAACGCCTTCGACGCGGGCATGCGGGACGAACTTACGGCCGCGCTGGAATTCGCTCTGGCCGATCCCGACAAGGCGCCCGTCGTCCTCCGCGGCGAGGGGCCTGCATTCAGCGCGGGCGGCGATCTCGACGCTTTCGGCGCGGCGTCGGATCTCGCGTTGGCGCATCTGGTGCGCAATGCCCATTCGCCGGCGCGGCTGCTGCATCAGCTTGGTGAACGCGCGTCGGTGTACGTCCACGGCGCGTGTATCGGGGCGGGAATCGAAATCGCCGCCGGCGCGGCGAACGTCGTCGCCGCGCCGGGTGCATTTTTCCGGCTCCCCGAACTCGACATGGGCCTCATACCCGGGGCGGGCGGATCGGTGACAATCCCGCGCCGGATTGGACGCCATCGCGCAGCCTGGATGCTGCTTTCCGGCGCTGACATCGATGTCGAGACCGCACTGAACTGGGGACTTGTCGATGAGGTCGCGCCGGCATGACCGACCTCGCGAGCCTCATCGCAACCTGCTCGGAAGCTTGCGCGCGCGAAGCCGAGGCGTTCGGCGCATCGGTCGACGTTCAGCGCCATGACGTTCTCGATCGCCATCGCGATTTGCGTCTCGGCGCGCCCTCGCATGTGTCGCCGAACGGCGCATGCCGTCTCATCCGCGCCGAAGACGGGTGGATCGCTGTCAACCTCGCGCGGGAAGACGACATCGACCTGCTCCCGGCATGGCTCGCCTGTCAGGTCACCGACCCCTGGGCTTCGATCGAGGACAACGCGCGCCGTCGATCGTGCGCAGATCTTGTGAGCGGCGCCGTGCTTCTTGGTTTGCCCGTCAGCGCAGCGGGCGAAGTCACGGCTACCAAAATCGAACAGCCTAGGCGCCTTCTCGGAAAGCCGAAGACGCAGGCCGAACGCATAGGGCTGGTCGTCGATCTCTCGGCGCTTTGGGCCGGCCCCTTGTGCGCGGCGATCCTGCAGTGGTCCGGCGCCGTCGTCGTCAAATACGAAAGCGTGAGCCGTCCTGATCCATCGCGATGGTCGACCCCGGAGCTCTACCGCCACCTGAACGG
>JBMOIB010000258.1:0-3187 GCA_049317545.1 Caulobacterales bacterium
CCGGTCGTTGGATCGGGAGGCGTTTGCCTGGAGGCGTTTGCCTGAAAGGGCGTCCACGGGACTTGGTGGAGCCCTCAACGGCGGCAAGCCCGTGACCGCGCCCGCCTGATCGACAGGCCGACATCCCAGGACTAGGGTTGGCGTGGACTGAGCCTGACTGGACCACTCTGTCTGGCCGTGTCGAAGCGGAGGCGTCGCATCCAGCCGAAGCCGAACTATTCCGGGTTCATCAGCTATTCCTGGCACGACAAGGTCTGGGGACGGCGGCTGCATACGTGGCTCGAATCCTATCGCGTACCGACTGACGTGGCGTCCGACCCGCCGCCGCCACGTCGTCTGGGCAAGTTCTTCCGAGATGATGAAGACATGCCCGCGGCGGGCGACATCGCCGCTGTGGTCAGGTCCGCCATCGAGGCTTCAGAGAACCTGATCGTCATCTGTTCGCCGAGCGCGGCCAGATCCAAATGGGTCAACGCCGAGATTGAACACTTTCGACGCGTTGGGCGCGCGCGTCAGGTGTTCGCCGTCATTGTTTCCGGCACGCCAAATTCAGGCGACCCCGAAACCGAGTGCTTTCCCCCCGCGTTGCGCGCCGCCAGCGATCTGAACGACCCAAACGCGCTGCCGATCGAGCCGATGGGGCTCGACATTCGCAGGGACGGCCGCGAGCGGGTTTGCGCGCGGCTGGCGGCAGGCATTCTCGACGTCGATTTCGATACGCTCTGGCAGCGCGATCGCCGTCGCGCCACATCGCGCCAGAGACGGGTCATCGCCGGACTGGCAATCCTGAGCGCGGTGCTCGCCATGCTCTCGGCCGCCGCGATCAACGCCAACATCCGGGCGCATGCGATGCTCGCCCATCTGCTCGCTGAACGGGCCGAAGACCAAATCAGCCAGAACGATGATGAGATACTGGCGGCGAAGTATGCTCTGGCGGGCCTGATTTTGGCGCCAGATAACGCGCGCGAGTTCGGCGACGTCCTCAGCCGGGCGATGCACGAAGCTGGCGAAAGCCTCCCGCCGTTGACGCATGACAGTCAGGTCTGGACCGCGCGTTTCAGTCCGGACGGTCGTCGCCTCATCACCTCAAGTTCCGACAAGACAGCGGGGATCTGGGATACGACGAACGGCAACTTGCTTCTAAGGCTCCGCGGTCACGACGATGCCGTGATCGACGCACGTTTCAGCGTCGATGGCGCCTCCGCAGTCACCGCAAGTCATGACCGGACGGCGCGTCTGTGGCGAACACGAGACGGGCGCGAGCTGGCGGTTCTCAAAGGACACGAGCAGGAGGTGTCGAGCGCTGAATTCTCACCGAACGCAGAGCTCGTCGTCACCGCGAGCAATGATGGGACGGCGAAGATTTGGCGCGCGTCCGATGGCGCGCAGCTCGCCAACCTCAAAGGCCATGCCCTGGAGCTGGCGAGCGCATCGTTTTCGCCCGACGGCGCCGAGGTTGCGACCGCGAGCAACGACCACACTGCGCGGATCTGGCGGGTTCGCGACGGTCGCCAGATCGCGATCCTGAAAGGCCACGCAGCTGAAGTGCGCAGCGCAGCGTACTCGCCGGATGGTCGGCGCGTAGTGACGGCCAGCGATGACGAGACAGCCCGCATTTGGCGCGCGGCGGACGGACGCTTGCTTGCTGTTCTGCGTGGGCATGAAGGGACTGTCTACGGCGCGATGTTCTCGCCGAATGGGCAGCTCGTCGTGACGGCGGGAGACGATGGAACGGCGCGCCTTTGGTCCGTGGCGAGCGGGCGGCAGCTTAAGGAATTGCGTGGACACAAAGGTGTGGTCTGGAGCGCGCAATTTCGTTTCGATGGCGCGCGCGTCGTCACCGCCAGCAACGACGGGACTGCGAAACTGTGGAGCGTCGCCGACGGGCGTGAGTTGGCCTCGCTGCACGGCCATGTCGTTGTCCGAAACGCCAGCTTCAGCCCTGGCGCAACATTGATCGCGACGGCGAGCCAGGACTTCACCGCAAAGGTCTGGCAGGCGAACGAAGGTCGGTTGCTTGGGTCCGGACCCAACGCAAACCTAGCGGCCGAAAAGGAATGGGCGCAGCCCGCCATGCGAGCCAACGCGCCAACTTTAGCCGTCATGGCGGATGGCACGGCGGTCGTACGCGGCGGAGCCGGCAATCGCGCGCCCGTCACGATCGGCGGCCCGGCGCAGATGATCACGCAAGCGGCGTTGAGCCCGGATGGCGCGCTTGTCGTCACCATGGACGGCGGCAATTCCGCAATCGTCTGGCGGACGCGGGATGGGCGAATGGTCTCCACGCTGAGCGGGCACACGGATGCGGTCGCTAGTGCGGCGTTCAGCGCAGATGGCGAGCGCGTTGTAACCGCGAGTTGGGATGGCGCCGCCAGAGTCTGGGGCTGGCGCGACGGCAGATTGCTGGCGACGCTTTCGGCGCCTCTCGGGGCGTTGACGAGCGCGGCGTTCAGTCCCGACGGCGAACGTGTCGTCGCTATGGCTCGCGCTGGCGGCGGCGCAGCGTGGGATGTTCATCGCCTGACGCAGCCGTTGTCGGCTCTTTCGCGCGACGCCTGCCGCCAGCTGCTGGGCGGAACGCATCGCAGGTTTACGCGTGAGGAAATCGACGCCGACTCGCTCCTGCGCAATCTCTGGCCAGATGCGCAGAAAGACGTCTGCAGAGGGATCGATCAGCGCTGACGATTGCGCCGTTCCACGCGGCTTGGTCGCGCGACTAGCGGCTCAGCTTCTTCATGCTCATGGGCACAACCCGGCAGGTCTTGCTGTTGACCTGAACGACCCACTTCGAGTCGTTGACCTCAGTGATGTAAACGACCCATCGCTCGCCCTGGCCAAGCGCAGCGCCGGTGGGCGTGCCTGGGCAGGCGCGCAGCGCAACCCGGATCGCTTCCTCGCGTCCGCATGGCGCCCGAGCCTCGGCGGTTTGCGTGATGCCCTGGTGTGGCGCGAAGGCCAGTGCGGTCAGCAGCGCCGCGACCGCGATCACACGCAAATAGGACATCGAAAACCTCCCATGTTCCGGCGCGTCCGTCGCGAACGGGTCGGTGTTCGTCACTGACCAGACCCTATTTCAGGCGGGCCGCGGTTGCATCCGGCATTTTGCGGCATGGGAATATGGCGGATTGGGCGACTGGCGGCCGCGCGAGAGACCTGTCCGCCGCGCACCCGACGATCCGACCATCCG
>JBMOIB010000259.1:0-3172 GCA_049317545.1 Caulobacterales bacterium
CGCTTCTCCATGCGATCGAGCCGCGCCTTGACGGTCGTCGCGAGCCCCTCGCCCGCCTCGTCGATCAGCGCGCGGCGCAGTGCGTCGTTGGCGGCGCGTGACAATGTCAGCCCACGCCGCGCGGCCTCCTGATCAAGCGCGCGCGAAATGTCGCCATCGAGGTGAAGGGTCAGCTGGCGCTTGGCGGTCATATCGAAGGCCTCCGCCGCATGGGCGATTTTGCTTTCAGCGCCTCGCGCACGTCGATCGGCGGACGTGGCGGCGGCGGCGGCTGTGGCTTGGGCGTCACGACCGCAGCAGCGGGCGCCCGACGTTTCAGTGCGGGTTCGGACCAGAGAGGCGGCGTCGCATGAATCGGGTGCGCAACCGTCGACACTGATACGGACGGCGGGCGATCAAGCTGGATACATCGCGGGGCCTGGTTCTCCCGGACGACCAAAACCGAAGACGGCGGCGCCTTCGCGATCCGTTCCGGCGGCAAGCGAGGTTTCTCCTGCCATTTCAATGCGAACGCGCCACATTGTCGGTTGGGCGCCAGTGCGCGAACACGTCCCGCCCGCGCCGACAAAAAACCTGCATCCGCCTCAGCACATGGGCCAGCGACAACCGTCGTTTGGAACACGGCGCCTGTCGACGAATGGTCAGCCCAGCATCCCGCGCCCACAAAGGCCTGCGCCTCCTCGATCGTAGTCGCGGCAAGCACCAGGTCGACGCCAACGTCCGCCAGATCACGCCAAACCTGGAGAAGCCGCGCCGGCGCGCGAAACTCCGCAGCGTTGGCAAACACGAGCGCCACGCGCCGCGACGATGCTCCGATCATCTGCTCGGAAACGATCGCGTCCAGCGCTTGCCCGACGACGGCCGACAGCAACGGATCATTCCCTATCCCCGCTAGCGGGGCGATGATGAGCGTCGACGCGCCTGATGGCCTTGCGAGCTCAGCGCAATCGAAATCGCGCCGGGCAAGAACGCTCGCGATCGTTCCGTCCGCAAGACCCGACAAGGCCACCGAGAGCCGAGCGGCGGCTGCATGCGCACTCTCGGGAAATCTCGTCCAGCTTTGCCGAACCCGGAACATTTCCGCGAGCAGCGGCCCCAGACGATCCGATCGCGGCGCCTCGAAGCCGGCCATCACGGCGCGCAGAACAGAATCTGCATCGAACAGCCGCCGCCGCAGCATCGTCAGCGTGCGCTTCTCCGGCTCTGACCCGACGAGATGGTCCCCGAGAATCGCTGCAACGCTCTCCTTTACCGCCTCGCTCTCGTTCCCCGACAGCTCGGTTGCGAGGACCATGAGATCACGCCAGGCCATCTCACCGTCACGGATTACCGCCAGAGGATCGAGGCCGACAGAGGCCGCGGCGCCGGGCTGAAACCGATAGACGGGACCGCGCGCAAGGCGATCGGCCAAGCGTCCCGTCTCGACCAGAATGACCCCGCCCGAATAGCGCGCGAGCATTCCGAGGAGCAGATCGTCCCGAAGTTCGCGTCGCCCGAGCAGAAGAACCGGCCCGGGCGCGACGCAACCCGATCCAATCCCCAGCGCCTTCCGCCACCACGGTCGACCGAGATCAAAGCCGCACAGATCCAATCGCCTCCAATCGCCCTCGCGCACATCGCAAAGCGCCGCAGCTTCGTTCGTCACGCCGAGCCCTCCGACCGCCGTAGAGCCACCGGACTCGTCCCTCGCAAGCCCCTCCTCCGCAACTTTCGACACCGCCCCACCTCCTCAGCCCCGCAATCTCGTTCTTGTCTCGCCTGATATCGAGATGTCACAAGTATTCGCGCCTGGTATTTACTCGATATCCACAGTCATTGTGCTCAAAAAGGAAATGGAGAGCAAGATAAAGAGCGCGTTTTTCTTGACGCGAGTCCTTGCGCGCCTTAGACTTGGGGCAAGTCGAGGCGCGCGGCGCGCGACTTTCCGATGGCCCAGAAGGTCCCACCCAATGCCCCGCTCCGGCAGATCCAGTTCCAGCGGCGATGACGAACTCCGCATCCGTCTTGGCCGTTCCGGCGGCGGCCGCGACGGCGCTCCGCGCAATCCGAGCGCCCGCCTCACGAAGCTTCTGGCCGCCCAGCGCAGCCGCCTCTTCAGCCGCACGAAGACGGCGTTCGACGGCGGCGGCGATCGTCGCCAGCGGGTCGTCGTGAAGGCGAGCTTCCACGCCCATCGGGGCGGCGCTGGCGGCGGGCGGGCCGGCGGCGGGCTCGCTGCGCACGCCGGCTATCTGGAGCGCGACGGCGCCGGCAAGGACGGCGCGCCGGGACAATTCTACGACCTGGAGCACGACGTCGCCGAGGACGCCCGCGCGCGCATGCAGGAGTGGGCGCAAGAGGATCCGC
Source organism: Caulobacterales bacterium (assembly GCA_049317545.1). GTDB lineage: Bacteria > Pseudomonadota > Alphaproteobacteria > Caulobacterales > Aquidulcibacteraceae > REEB506. The sequence continues at coordinate 2,347 of JBMOIB010000259.1, forward strand.
GCCACTTCCGGCTGATGCTTGCCCCGGAGCGCGGCGACCTCCTCCCTGACCAGCGAGAGTTCACGCGCGAGGTGATGAGCCAGATGGAGCGCGAACTCGGCGTCGAGCTCGACTGGGTCGCGGTCGATCACCACAACACCGACAATCCGCATACGCACGTCATCCTGCGCGGCGTGCGCGGCGATGGCGTCGATCTCGTCATCCCGCGGGCGTACATCTCCCATGGCCTCCGGGAAGCCTCCCGCGAGATCGCCACGCTGCACATCGGCGAGCGCACACCGGCGGACGATCGCCTGCGCCTGGAACGCGAGATCGCCGCGCGCGGCTGGACCAGACTGGACCAGGGCATCGAAAAGGAGCTCGGCCCAGACCGCGCCGTGCGCCTGCAGGCGCTGGAGACCGATGCGCTGCGCGCCCGGGTGCGCGAGCTGGAGCGCATGGGGCTCGCAGAGGAGACCAAGCGCAACGAGCTGCGCTTCGCCGAGGACTGGCGCGAACGGCTTGAGGCGCAGGGCCCGATCGACGTGAAGCGCGAACTTACCCACGGACGCGTCTACGAGCCGCGCATGGGACGTCTCGAAGGCGTCGTTGAACGCGCCGGGCCACGCGGCGAGCATGGCGAGCGTGGCGTGCTCGTCATCGACACCGCCGAACACGGACGGGTTCTGCTCAACACGTCGCGCGACGCCGTCGACGGCCTCTCCCGCGGCGATCTCGTCGCGCTCGCGCCCGACGGGCGGCGCGCCAGCGTCGAGCGGATGAGCGATCAGCCCGTGCAGGACCAGGTGCGCGCGCCCGAATACACCGATCTCGATCGCGGCCTCGA
>JBMOIB010000260.1:0-3113 GCA_049317545.1 Caulobacterales bacterium
GTTTCTGCGACATCCGACAACTGATAATTTCCCCGAATGGAAAATACCTGTTTGGGTACTCGAACTCAGGCGCCGGATTCATATACGAAATCTCTACTGGGCACCTTGCTGCCCGCCTGCCGAATCTTCAGGAAAATGCTACTGTTCATGTGGTCGGGCATTCAGAAAATGGATTGGTGGCAATAATCGAAGTTGATGAGGGCGACGTAAGTCGACATTCGGCAGCGCGCCTCTCAATCTTAAGGATCAATTGGGGCAGCCCTCGACAGAACCGGATTCTCCGGCAATACTTCCTTCCTAAAGATAGAGTCGTCGGAATATATGATGAGGGCGCGCCATACCCCTACCAAGCGGCTAAATTTGGCGAAAGCGAAGTGATATTTTCTGGGCTATCCTATTCTATATCTGAGAACGACTCGATCTCAGAAAATCAACTTTCCGATGAATACCAATTTCAACGGCGTCGTTTCGATCGAGATTGTCAGACGCGCGATCAGAACACATCGAGAGTTCCTCCGGTGGCTCCTCCGGCGTATGGCGGCACTTTGATTCTGTCGGAAGCGGGGCTGAACGAAGCAGATAAAGTTCGGCTGAACGCAATGAGCCTCGAGGAGTTCGCAGCTTTCATGCGACGCGCGGACAGCCCAGCGTGGCTAAAGCGATATGGTTCATACAGATGGGCAAAAAAAATCGCAGATGAACTTGCAGTCTGGCCGAGTCTGCGCAACGGGGACGAATTGTCGCCGAACCGGGGTTCTGATGTCGCGAGATGGGCGCTCCAACGCGAAGCTCGAGTGCGTAGCCGGTATGCAGATCTCGGAAGGCTGCATCTATCGCTAAGGGACAGTCAGTTATGGGGTAATGAGGTAGATAATCTAGCCCGAGTACCACAAAACTTCGATGAATGGCGCTCCAGAGACTTGGTTGAAGAATGGATGGTAATGGAGAGCGTTCGCGTGAGCGATGGACGCGCATCAATCCTGTTGAGGAACGAAACGGGATATCATCGCGCTGACGCTGTGCGACATCTCCTTCAGCTCACCCCGCTCGAACTTCTAAGGCTTGCTTGCTCAAACTCCTCGTCTTCTTTTCCAGCGTCACTTCGGACGGAATGTTGAAACCGCTTAGGCGAACGCTTCGGAAGCCGAGTTAGGTCTTCGCCATCCGTCCAATGACCAAATGGGGCCAGATATGCTCAGTCGACAGCAAAAGCCTGAACGGCTGCCTTGTTACCAGTTTCCGGCCGGTCAAAACGGCGAGCTCTGCACCAACAACTAAGGCGGCCCTCGCCACTCTGGCAAACCGAGCAGGGGACACTCCAGGGCTATTTAGCCCGCCCTCGGGCCCAATTCGAGCCAAGCTCGCAAAAACGGCGACGTGCTCACACACGCCGCCGCCATATCCTTGGCGGTCATCGGCGTCCCCGCCTGTACCGCGAAGCTGAACATAGCAGGCTGTTGATAAGCGTGAAGCCCGCGCGTGACTTATCCACGCACTCCGCAATCTTCGTCATGGATGCGCGCAAGATTATTGCGAATTTTCACGCCGTCGCATTTTTCCTCTTGGCGACAATGTTCTGACTGCTATCGCTGTACGGCTCGTTGCATCGAGAACAAGAACAATAAAGGAGAGCAACATGCCACAGTTCGGCACATTTACCCGTAATCCCGATACCGGCGTTCTGACCGGTTCCGTCGCCTTCGCCGCCGCGCGGATCGACTTCATCGAAGTGGCCCCCAACCCCACGCGTCGCGGCGAGAAGAGCCCCGACTACCAGGTCTACGGACCAACCGGCGGTCGTTTCGGTAGTGGCTGGAACAAGCTGTCGAAGGAGGGGAAGGCTTACATCCAGCTCGTCATCGGCAATGACCCGACGTTCCTCGACGGCCTTGAGATCTGGCCCGCCTTGTTCGAAACCGCGACCAAGGACGAGTTCGCGTTCGTCTGGGAGCGTCCGGACAGTGCGCGCGCACGGCCCGAGCCCAAAACCGCCGCGACGAACGAACGTCCCGCGCCTGGCGCCAAAGCCTAACTGCTGCAGCAAGGGAGGCTCGAATGGCGATCGTTGGACGCTTTTGCGAACGAGAGGATGGCGCACTGATCGGCCACATCCGGACAATGTTCTTCAAATCGGACAAGGTCGTGTTCGAGCCTTCCGAGCTGACGGGCGCGAAGGCGCCGACGTTTCGCGTCTTTACCGGCGACGAAATCGAGCTCGGGGCCGCGTGGCGACGCGCGTCGAAAGAGACCGGGTCGGTCTACTACGACGTCAAGCTCGATGACCCGACGTTCGCGCAACCCATCTGGTGCCGCCTCGCGCAGGCGAAGAACGGCGCTGGCTATATGCTCGTCTGGGAACGGACCACAACAAAAACGAAAGCCGCCTAAGAAGCTGCGTTTTCAAACGAGCATGTAAAGCCCGCCGTTGCCGTTCCCCGGTGACGGCGGGTTTTTCTTGGGCCTCAGGCCGTGTGTGTGCTCACAGCCGCGCGGTCCTGACTTTCTTCGGGACTACCGCGTCTTCGGTTTGCCGCAACGGGCAGCCCGCTCCATTCGCTGCGCTCCCGTGTCGCCCGTTCCCCGCTCACGCGGTGCCGCAAACCGAATGCGCCGCGGTCCATCCCGACATCAGGACGCACGTCCGCGCCTGACCACCATCAACGGCTAGGAGGCCACATGAATACAAACCAACCCACACGTCCAAACGGGTCCAACAACAGGCAAGAGCGCGTCGATATCCACGCCCTCATCACCGACCAAATCGTTGCCGCCATCGAGGCCGGCGCCGGTACGTTCAAAATGCCATGGCACCGCAGCGGCGGCGCCTTGCAGTGCCCGCGGAACATCGCGACGGGTAACGCCTATCAGGGCATCAACATCCTGACGCTGTGGGTTGCCGGCGAATCCCGCGGCTACAGCGCGCCCATCTGGGGCACGTTCAAGCAATGGCTCGATGCGGGCTATCCCGTCCGGAAGGGCGAGAAATCCGTCACCGGCGTCTTCTACAAGGATCTGCAGATCGACGAGACGAACGACGCAACCGGCGAAACCGCCGAGCGCCGCGTCGGCATGGCGCGCGCGTTTCCGCTCTTCAACTGCGCCCAGGTCGAAGG
>JBMOIB010000261.1:0-3094 GCA_049317545.1 Caulobacterales bacterium
GCGAGCGGCATGCCCATCCCGATGGCGCCGCCGGTGAGGAACATCCAATCGTGCGGCGCGGCGTTCTGGGTCAGCGCAAAGATCGGCAGACCGGAGGTGACGCCGTCGTCCGCGACAATGGCATTGTCAGGCATCCAGCGCGCGATCGAGGCCGCGATGTCGGCGACGGAGAGCGCCCCCGTGGGCGCACCGAGCTGCGAAAGCACGGCGGTCGGCCCCTGCGCGGGCGCGCCAAGCGCATCGGCCAGAAGCGCAAGCGCCGCCGCTGAAGCGACCGCTTCGTCGCCGATCGAGGCGATCTCGCAGCCGTCCGGCGCAAGCAGGCTCGGCTTGCCGGGATAGGCGAAGAAGGCCGCCGGCGGGCGCGTGCCGGCGAGCACCATGAGATCGACGCCGGCGAGATCGGCGAGCGCCATTTCGCCGAAGTATTGCATGCGCGCGGGCGCGAACCGGCCGGCGCCGCGCGCCTGGATCGCGGGGAACGTGTCGGTCAGCACGCGTACGCCGGCGGCCTCGATCCTGGCTGCGGCGGCGAGACCCGCGCCCACGAGCGCCGCGCCGTTGGCGAGAACGACGGGCTTGGCGGCGCCCTTGATGCGGCGCGCGGCGTCTTCGACTGCAGCCGGGCTCGGACGATGGGCGGGGCTCGGCGCGATCGGCGCGGCGGGAAATGCGGGCTCTCCCCAGGCGCAATCGGCCGGGAGTATTAGCGTCGAAGGGCCGCGCGCGCCGCTCATCGACGCGGCATAGGCCTCGGCGGCGAGCACGCCGCATTGCGCCGCCGTCGGCACGCTCTTCGCCCAGATCGACAAGGGCCGCGCGAGGCCGAGCACGTCGCTGGTCAAGGGCGCGTCGAGATGGAGATGGTAGGTCGCGTGATCGCCCACGACATTGACGATCGGCGAGCGGGCCCTGCGGGCGTTGTGCAGATTGGCGCCGCCGTTGGCGAGGCCCGAGCCAAGATGCAGGAGCGTCATGGCGGGCGACCCAGCGATGCGGGCGTAGCCGTCGGCCGCCCCGGTCGCGACGCCCTCGAACAGCGCCAGCACCGAGCGGATCCGCGGCTCGCGGTCGAGCGCGGCCACGAGATGCATCTCGCTGGTGCCGGGATTGGCGAAACAGGCGCGCACGCCGCAATCGGCGAGCGTGGCGACGAGCGCTTGTGCGCCGAACATGAGGCGGTCTCCCAACGGTCGCTCCGACCCTAGCGGCGGGCGTGCGGCGGCGGAAGAGGAAGACCCCGTCCGGCGGGGGGCGCCGGACGGGGTAAGCGCATTCCGAATTCGAGAGGGTGGGGTCGGAATGCGGCGCGCCGGGGGGCGGCGTCGCGAAGGGATAATGCCGGCGGCGCGTTTCAGGAGCGTGTCGAGGCAGTCTCAGGCCCTGCAACGTCAGTCACATGACGCATTCGCCGTTGACGCGAGCCGGCGGGAGCCGTTCCCATTGGGCGCGAAATCAATTGCGACCACCCCTGCCCCCAGATTGCCTGAAATCTCCGATCATCAGGAATTTGGGTGTCGAAGGTGGCGGTTCTCAATTCGGCGTTCGGCGTTGCGCCGATCGATTTTCGAACGATCAATTTCGCCAATCTGTTCACGGGCTCGGTCGTCGTCGCTAACGCGTCCAGTTTCGTGATCGACTTCGGCGCCGGAAACCGCAGCGAGTTCATCGGAACCGGAATAACCTACAACAGCTTCGGCGAACCGTCGGGCGGCACGCTGACCGGGTACCGGGAATTCGCCTCGGGTTCTTTGATCCTCGATTTCTCGGGCGCCTCGGCGTCGGTGGCGAGCTTCGTCGCTGCGGTCAAGAACGGCGATAACATCGGCGGCTTGTTCCTCGTACTTGCAGGAAACGACGTGCTGAACGGCACCGCGTTCCCGGACTTCATCGCCGGCGGCGGCGGCGGTGATGTGCTGAACGGGTTCGGCGGCGACGACACGCTGATCGGAAACAGCGGCGACGACACGTTGAATGGCGGCGGCGGCATCGATACGACGACCTACGGCGCGCTGTCGTCACAATTCGAGGTCGCCAAACGCGGTGCGGCCTGGATCGTGACGGACAAGACGGGCGGCTTCGGCGTCGACGTCTTGAACGACATGGAGCGCATCTCGTTCACCGATCGCACCTACAATCTGCAACTGAGCGACGCGATCACCGCGGCCGCGGAAGCCAACATCCTCCGCCAATCTGTGGGGCTGGACGTGCTCGTGGCCAACGGCGCCGTGACCCGTGCGGCGGCGAACGCCTCGATCAACAACGCCGCGGATGCGACGACGTCCGTGGCGACCCTCGCCTACCAGTTCTTCACCGGCAAAATCCCTTCGGCCGCGGGCATGGACTACCTCGTCTCCCCCAATGGTCCGAACCCGAACAATCTCAACAGCCCCTATTACCAATCGTTCTCGCTGGAAAACCGCTACATCAATTTCGCGGTGAACCTGGGCAAGCTCGGCGAAGGCAAGGACGCTTTCGCCGCGGCGTTCGGATCCAAGACGCTCGCGCAAGCCACGAGCGACGCCTATGCGAAGATTTTCGGCTCGACGCCGAGCGCTGCGAAAGTCAGCGCGCTGCTCGAGCCCTCGTTCGTGCTCAATGGTCAGACGCTGACGCGCGCGGAGTATTTCGCGTTTTACGGCCAGGACGGATTGAACGGCATCGGGACCAAGGCCGCGATGGTGGGCTGGCTCCTGGGCGAGGCCGTGAAGGCCGACGTGGGCACTTACGCTAAATCCAACAACGCCTTCCTGTCCGACCTCGCTGACGGCGCGACATTCTCGATCGATCTCGTGGGCGCATACGGCAAACCGGAATTCGCGTTCATCGGGTGACGCGCCGGGGCCAACGCCATTCGAAGCGGCGCGCTGCAACCAATCGTCCCTGGACGGCCAGGTCGCAACGCGCTCACTCGCTTCGAGGTCTGATTCCAAAGCTTGGCGCGGGCTCAGGGCTTGCGCTCGATCTCCACCTCGCCCGTCTGGGTGCGGGTTTCGCCGTTGCGGCCGGTCACGGTGCGCGTTCCGGTATAGGCGCCGGGCGCGGTCTCGGCAGCGTTGACGTCGACGGCGCGGGTCGTGCCATCGGCGAACGT
>JBMOIB010000262.1:0-3092 GCA_049317545.1 Caulobacterales bacterium
CGAAACGCCCAGCAGCGCCCAGATGCAGCGCGGCGCGCAAAAGCCAGCGACGGCGCGCGAGCGGGATCGGCGCACAGGCCGTGGCGACGCTCAGGCAGAGCGCCGCCTTGAGGCCGGCGACGATGCAGGCGGTTGCCGCGAATGCGCCGTCGCGCAGGCGCAGGCGCGCATGGGTCTGGCCGTAGCGGATGCGGCGCCGCCACAACCAATCGAAATTGAGCCGCTCGGCAGGCGCGGCTTCGCGAACGATGGCGTCAGGCTCATAGCTGCAGCGCGCGCCGAAGCGCCGCAGCGCGTCGAAAAAGGCCGTGTCCTCGCCGCCGGAACGGCCGAGCGAGAGATCAAACCGCACCGCCGACCAAGGCGCGCCGCGCCAGCGGAACAGGACGTTGCCCGAATGGCCCTCGCCGCGGCGGCCCGGATCGCCTTCGATGTGGGTGGAATGGAAATCGCCGGCGACGACCCAGGCGGGCGCATCAGGCGGATAGGCGGCTGCGACCGGCCCGAACACCACGTCCGCGCCGGTGCGGCGCGCGCAGCTCGCCAGTCGATTGATCCACCCGGGGCCGACGGTTTCATCGTCGTCCAGGAAGGCGATCCAGTCCCCGCCGGCAGCGTCGAGGACCGCGTTGCGGGCGATCGAAATGTTGCGCGCCGGCGCGTGAATGTAGCTAAGCGGGACAGTCGCAGTCGCCGCCGCCGTCTCGACGATAGACCGGGCTGTGTCGAAATCGTCGTTGTCGGCGACGATCACCTCAAGCTCGAGCCCCATCGGCGCGGCCTGATCGAGCACGGCGCGCAGCGTTTCCGCTACGTGAGGCCGCCTGAAGGTGCAGATCCCGATGCTGATGCGCATAACGCCTCCCGAATGGCCCCGGACTCGTCGCGCGCCGCGGCCTTGGCTATCACGAACCGCTCGCGGCCTTGCACGGCCCGTTCCGCGGAGATCGACGTGGCAGATGAAGACCGCTTTTCAGTAGACGCCGGCCCAGGCGACGGGAGCGGGGGCGGGCTACTATCGGCCTTCGCGGGGCGCGAACCGCCGGCGCCGGACTGGTTCAAGGCGGCGCTCGCCATCGAACCTGAGCGGCGTTTCGTCGCCGTCGACGGCGCGAACATCGAGGTCCTGACCTGGGGGCAGCGGGGCAAGCCGGGACTGGTTTTCCTTCACGGAAACGGCGCGCACGCCGATTGGTGGAGTTTCATCGCGCCCTATTTTGCGGCCGATTGGCGCGTCGTCGCCTTGACCTGGTCGGGCATGGGATCATCCGACTGGCGTTCGACCTACAAGGCCGCTTCCTACGCGCGCGAGGCCTTGGCTGTCATTGACGCCGCCGGCCTGGCGGAAAGCCCTGTTCCGCCCGTCGTGGTTGCGCATTCCTTCGGCGGGTTCATCGGGCTGCGTCTCGCGGCTCATCATGGAGACCGTCTGCGCGGGGTTGCGATCGTCGACGCCGCGATCAATCCGCCGGGCGTGGTGGGCGACGGCCCGCCGACCCGCCATCGCCCCAACCGCGTCTATCCGACGTTTGAGGCCGCGCTTGCGCGCTTCCGCCTCGTGCCGATCCAATCGTGCGAGAACCTGTTTGCGGTCGACTACATCGCGCGCCGGTCGATCAAGAAGGTCGACGACGGCTACACCTGGAAGTTCGATCCCTTCCTGTGGCGCGATTTCGATCTCACCGACCTCAGCGCTCTTCTTCGGGAGCCCAAGTGCCCTTTGGCTCTCGTGTGGGGCGCAAACTCGAGCTTGGTCACGCCGGAGGTCGCCGCCTACATGGCCGCAACCGCGCCTCCCGGATCGCCCCTGCTCGAGATCCCAGGCGCCGATCACCACGTCATGCTCGACCAGCCGCTGGCCTTCGTCGCCGGCTTGCGGGGGCTGTTGGCTCGGTGGCCGGGGTAGGGCGGAACCGGCGACCTCTGAACCCCGTTGCGCCTGAGGGCCGGCGCGCGATACATCCGGCGGATTAATGATGGGAGATCGGGCATGGCGAACGCGGCGCAGCAGGAACCGGGCGGCCGGATGGACCTTTCGGAGCATCGGGCGACCTTCTCCATGTTCCTGAAGGCCTCCGAATGGGGCACGATCCTGATCATCGCCGGCGTGGCGTTGCTCACGGTGACGTTCGCCATGGGGCTTGGCTGGTTCGCCGGGCTGCTCGCCTATGTCGCGATCACCGTCGCCGCAGGCCTGCTGATGGGCATGGGCCCGGCCTGGTGGGGCACGGTTGCGGTTTCGACCCTCGCGCTGGGCGTCGGCGGCGGGGTCGTCGCCCTGGTCATGCCGGCCAAGAAGGCCGCTCTCCTCGCTCTGTCGGCGTTCGTCTGATGAAGATCGCCATCGTCAAGGAACGCGCCGCGGGCGAAACGCGGGTCGCCGTCAGCCCCGATACCGTCAAGAAGATCATTGGCCTTGGCCATTCGGTCGCGATCGAGGCCGGAGCCGGGAGCGCCTCGAGCTTCCCCGACGCCCACTTCACCGCCGCCGGCGCGACCATCGCGGCGTCCGCCGCCGAGGCGCTCTCCGGCGCTGATCTCCTGCTCAAGGTCCGCGCGCCGACGCCGGACGAGCTCGCCGCCTTGCGCCCGGGCGCTGGCGTCGTCGGCCTTCTCAATCCGTACAATGAGAAAGCCTTCGTCCAGACGCTCGCCGAGCGCGGCGTGGCGGCCCTCGCCATGGAATTCGTGCCGCGCATTACGCGCGCGCAGGCCATGGACGCGCTGTCTTCGCAATCGAACCTCGCCGGCTATCGCGCCGTGATCGAGGCGGCGACGCTCTACGGTCGCGGCTTCCCGATGATGATGACGGCGGCCGGCACTGTCGCCGCCGCGAAGTGCTTCGTCATGGGCGCCGGCGTCGCGGGTCTCCAGGCGATCGCGACCGCCCGCCGTCTCGGCGCGATCGTGACCGCCACGGACGTCCGCCCGGCCGCGAAGGAGCAGGTCGCCTCGCTCGGCGCCAAGTTCGTCGCGGTTGAAGATGAGGAATTCAAACAGGCCGAAACCGCGGCCGGCTACGCCAAGCCGATGTCGGCCGAATACCAGGCCAAGCAGGCCGCGCTCGTGGCCGAGCACATCGCCAAGCAGGA
>JBMOIB010000263.1:0-3080 GCA_049317545.1 Caulobacterales bacterium
AGCGCGTCAAGGCGCGTTCGCCAAGCCTCATAGTCAAAGGGCGTACCTTCGATCGTCGCCGGGGTTACCTGTTCGCTCATGCGATTGGCCAGCTCCTTGAAGCGCTCAAAACGGAAATCCTTGAGAGCGCGCTCAGCTTGGGCGTCAACTGTACCTGACAAGATTTGCCGCCCCCCGGCCCCTCACTCCACCGACAACCCCGACGCCTTCCAGTCCTTCATGAACGCTTCGAGGCCAAGATCGGTCAGCGGGTGCTTGTAGAGCGCGCGGAACACGGCGGGCGGCAGGGTGGCGCAATCGGCGCCGGCGAGCGCGGCTTCGCGCACGTGCGCTGGCGTGCGCAGCGAGGCTGCGAGGATCTTGGTCTCGAAGCCGTATTGGTCGTAGATCGCGCGGATTTCGCGCACGAGTTCCATGCCGTCGTGGCCGCCGTCGTCGAGCCGGCCGACGAACGGGGAGATGAACGCCGCACCGGCCTTGGCGGCCAGCAAGGCCTGCACAGCTGAGAAGCACAGCGTGACGTTGACCTCGACGCCTTCGTCGGAAAGCGCGACGCAGGCTTTGAGCCCTTCCGGGGTCAGCGGCAGTTTGACGACCACGTTGTCCGCGACCGAGCGCAAAACCTTGCCCTCGCGCACCATGCCGGCGGCGTCGAGCGCGACGGCCTCGGCGCTGACGGGGCCGTCGATCAGGGTGCAGATCTCTTTCAGGACCGCGCGGAAGGGCTTGCCTTCCTTGGCGACCAGCGAGGGATTGGTGGTGACGCCGTCAATGAGGCCGGTGTCTGCCAGCGCCTTGAGTTCGTTGATGTCGGCGGTGTCGAGAAAGAGGAGCATGGGGGCCCTTTCCATGGCGCGCCGTCCCGTAGCCGTGCAATGCGGCCCGGTCAATCACGCAGAGGCTGGGGTCCCCGCAGCCTCAATTGACCTTGAGCGAGGCCACGTCGAGGCGCGCGGCGCCGACGGGCGTGGGCGCCTCGAGGCGCAGGAGCGGTGCAAATCCGCTGATCGGCTCGCCGAACCAGGCTTCGACGACCGGGATCTTGGCGCGGTCGGCGGCGCTGAGCGGCTTGCCGCCGGCGATCGGCTCGTACTTGAGTTTGCAGATCAGCGCTTTGCCGTCGTAGCCGCCGCCCTTGTAGGTGCCCGCGCCGCCGGGCGTGAGCGTCAAGGCGTAATGATCGCGGCCGTCGAAGGCGAGCAGGCGCGCCTGGCAGGTCTTGGTTGCGCCCACCGACGCGCTCATGGCGATGAGCGCCGTCAGCGGATCGTTGGAGGCGGCTTTTTGGGCGGCGTTCGTCGGCGGCGCGCCGAGGAAGGACCAATTGGGCTTGGCCGTCACGGTGACGCCCGCGCCGGCGCGCTGCATCTGAACGGTCCGGCTTTTCTGCTTGCCGCCGGGTTTGGCGTACTGATGCGTCAGCGCATAGCTCGAAAACTGCGCCGCGGTTCCCGCGATCGCGCCGTTCGATTGGGCGCTGATCTTGGTCTCGTCGAACAGGGCCGCGACGCCGCTCGTTTGCACGGTCGCTGCGGCGGAATAGGCGCTCGCGCCTGTCTGGCCCTTGAGCACGAGTTTGCCGAGCGTCACGACATTGAGGATGCTTGCATCATAGGTCGCATCGAACGTCGCCGCGCCGGCCGGCGCCGCAGCGGTCGTCATGGCGGCGATGATCAGACTTTTGATGCGCATGTCGGCTTCTCCCCAGTTTGGCAAGCGCCCTACCAGTCCGCGTCCGTCCTGGAAATCGCGCGACTGCGAAAAGCTGGGAGCTAGAGAGCTTGCCGCGGCCGATTGAGCGCGACGAGCGCAACAGCCGCAGCGAAGCTTGCGATCCACCATTCCTGCCAGGCGCCGAAACTCAGCGCGGCGAAAGTCGTCCAGGCTGCGCCAAGGCTGGCGATGGCGCGCATGGTTGCGCGATCGGCCCCGCGCGCGGCGCGTTCCCCGACGAGCAGCGCAAGCGCCGCCGCGACGAGGACCGCAGGCGCGCCGCCTTCGAGCCAAAGCTGCAAACCGAGGTTGTGGGGAGGAAGGGGAATGGCCGCGCGCGCGGCGCCCTCGACGATCTGAGCGGTTGGAAACGCGCGCGCGGCGTCGAAGCCATGGCCAAGGATCGGCCGATCCCCGATGTAGCCCGCAGCGGAGGCCCATATGTCGAGCCGGTCGCGCCATGAAAAGGGAAGAGCTTGCGCCTCGCCGCCGGCGAGCGCGCTGAGCTGTGCGCCCACGAGCGGCGCAGCGAGGATGAGTGCAGCGACGACGCCCGCGACGATCCGCACCGCCCATCGCGGCGCGAAAAGGCCAAGCATCCAGGCGCTGAGACCGAGGATCGCGGCAACCGACGCCGCCCCCATGTCGAACGCCCACCCGAGCGCGGCGGCGGATGTCGCCGCGCCGATGGCGATCAGCGCTTGTCCGCGCACGCCGCGCGCAAGCCCCAGCGTCGCGCCCCAGATGAACAGCGTCAGGATGGCCGCGCCCTTTGCGGCGTTGCGCGCCAGGAGCCAATCGGCGGCCGCATTGGGTTGCGCCAGCCGATTGAGCGGCAATCCGAAGGCGGCTTCGATCATCAGCAAGGCCGCGAGCAGCGCGACGCCGGCGCGTGCGACCCATGCGGCTGGCGCCGTCGCGCGCGTGTGCGACGCGAGGATCAGGAGAAGGCCGCCGCCGACCGATGCGAGCGCCTTGGCGAAGCGCTCCGCGGCGTTGGGCGTCGGCGTCCAAATGAGCGAGAGCGCCAACCAGGCGATGAGCGCGATCGCGAGCCAAAGCGCAGCGCTGGGCCTTCGCAGGCGCGACCCCGCCGGTTTCCAGGGCGCGGCGATGAGGCCGGCGAGCCCGACGATGGGCGCCATGGCGAGCCCGCCGCCGCCCGAGGCCACCGCGCCGAGCCCATAAGTCAGGGCGGTCGCGAGCGCGAGACGACGCGCGCCGGTTGGAGGTCGTTGCGCTTCGATCATGACGCGGCCTTGCGCGGCGGCGTCTCGAGCGCGGCGGCCCAGGCGCGCGCGGCGGCGGCCTGCACGTGCGCGATCGTGAAGCCCTCTTCGATGCGTCGGCGCGCGGCGGCGGCCATG
>JBMOIB010000264.1:0-3076 GCA_049317545.1 Caulobacterales bacterium
CTCGCCGAGGTCGACAACGACAAGTGCGTCGCGTGCTTCCGCTGCATCGATATCTGCGATGACGACGCGCTCGTCGCGCCCGAACGGGCCGAGCCCAAGGTGTTCGGCACCGATCCCAGGACCGTCGACAAGGCCGCGCTTCTGGACCTGTGCGCGCGGGCGGGGATCGAGCCAAACACCGTAGCCTGCCCCTGCTCGACCACGTCGGTCCGTGAGGTCGCAGCGGCAATCCTCAACGGCGCCCATACGATGGAAGCGGTCGCCCTTGCGACGGGGGTGCAGTCGGGTTGCCTCATGTACTGCTTTGCGCCCGTTCACAGGCTCTTGTCGGTGCATCTTGGGGCGCCGCCCCAGCCGACGTCCAAGAACCGCTTTTACAACACCTCCTATGTGCTCGCCGACCTCCCTGATGATGTCGTCGAGCGCAATCCGAAGTTCTTCCTCCAGGAGGAGCGTGACGGCGTGCGCGCAGGGTTCGCCGCTCGCCGGAAGCCAACGACCTGACGGAGTTCGCCATGAGCATGGGTTTTGATCCGGTCGTCGAACCGCCGATTGCAATGCCGTCCGTCTACGGCCCGAAAACGCAGCCGACGCAGCGTGCGCCGGACATTGACGGCATCGTGTCGCTCAAAGTCCGCGATCTCTTCCCCGACATTCCAAGGGCGATCTATCACGGAGGCCGCGACGTAGCGGCTGTGCGCGCCGCAACGGAAGCAGCGCTCGCCCGCGTCGACATGTCGATGATCAAAGCGTCTGACAGCGTGAACATCCTCTGCTCGGAGCACGGGTTCGGGATCATGGGCGGGTTCGCCTATGCCGAAATGGTGAAGACCATCAGGGACGTCGTGGAAGCCCGCACCGGGTGCCGCAATCTGCGCCTCGTCGTCATCGCCTGGCTCGGTTACAAGGAATCCAAGGAGATCATCGAGTTCTACGGCCTGGAAGACGCCTTCCAAGGCAAGGTCAGATCTGCGACTCCGTTCGATCGCGGCGTGCCCATCGAGACGGAAATCGGCACGCTCTATGGCGTCGGCAAAGTGTTCAATTCCAAGTGGATCATCCACACCCACTATGACGATCCGCGGGAAATCTACCTGCACCGGATGATCGACCGCGTCGCCAAGCCGTTCGGCATGTCCTACGCGCGCTTCGAGACCCGCTCGATCTACCATTCGAACTTCGGGGCGCGCTCGGGCAACTTCATCGCCCGCGCGATCGCCGATTCCGATTTTGTGAAGTCGCGGCTGGCGTTCTCCGCGGATCTCGTCTCATCCCCGGACGGCGTCGTCGGCGTCGACGCCGACAACGTGCTCGACGACCTCGGCAATCGCATCACCTACAACGTGCTGAGCAGCTACGGCAAAATGCTCGACCTCCTCGGCCGCATCGACGAGTGCATCCCTGTCATCGACGGCGGCAAGTGGCCGTACTACTGCCACGCTGGCGGAATGATCTTCGGCCAGTTCTTTTATTCCGGCAAAGACTGGTTCGACCTTTCGACCGATGCAGAGACCAACGTCTACCGGCTTCTACCGACGGCGATGACCAAGGCGATCAAGGCGCTCGTGATCAATCAGACGCTCGTCGGTCTCGGGTTCGCCGGCCCCGAGTTTTTCCCCACCGTCGTAGCGAGCGAGGACATGGCCGAAACCATGCGGCGCGACATGGCCAATCCGACGTTCATGACCAAAGCGGCGACGCAGCCTTCCCTCGCCGACGCGATCGCCTGGGCCAAGGATAAGGGCGGCACCGACAAGATCATGTTCTTTGACGGCTCTTATGGCGCCATCAATCTGAGCCCCTCGATGGCCGCTCGGCTGCGCGAACTGGCGCCGGCCTGCGAGGCCGCCGTCGCCGAGAAGCTGCCGCGCTGGTTGAAGCAGCGCGGCATCGACCCCGCCCGCATCGCCCGCCACTGAGCTACATGGCCTGACAGCTTACTTGCTGCCCGTCAGGAAGTTGTGCCAATATGCCGGCGATGACCAAATACACCCACGAAGAGGTCCTGGCCGTCCGGCACTGGAACGAAAGCCTGTTCAGCTTCCGGACCACGCGCGATCCCGGCCTCCGGTTCGTCAACGGGCAGTTCGTGATGATCGGCCTCGAGATCGAAGGGCGACCGCTGGTGCGCGCCTACAGCGTTGCGAGCCCCAATCACGACGATCACCTCGAGTTCCTGTCGATCAAGGTCCCCGACGGGCCGCTGACCTCGCGCCTTCAGAACCTCAAAATCGGGGACAAGGTTCTCGTCAGCCGCAAGCCGACGGGCTCGCTGCTCGTCTCCGATCTCCGCCCGGGACGTCGCCTTTATCTTCTGGGGACCGGCACCGGCCTCGCGCCGTTCATGAGTCTGATCCACGATCCCGAAGTGTACGAGCGCTTCGAGCACGTCATCGTCGTCCATGGCATGCGCACCGTCAGCGAGCGCGCCTACGCGGACTATCTCGAGCGCGAGTTCCTCGCCTCCGAGATCTACGGCGAGATGGCAGGCGGCAAGTTCCGTTACGTTTCGACCGTCACGCGCGAACCGTTCCACACACAGGGCCGCATTACGGATCTGATCGAGACCGGCGCGCTGTTCGACCTGTGCGGCATGCCGCCCGCGACGCCCGCAGACGATCGCTTCATGTTGTGTGGCAGTCCCGCCTTTCTCGCCTCGACTTCAGACCTGCTGACGTCGAACGGCTTCCAGATCTCCCCTGGCATCGGCGATGCGGGCGACTTCGTGATCGAACGCGCCTTCGTCGAACAATAGAGGACCAGCCTATGCCTTTCATCGTCACGGAGAACTGCATCAAGTGCAAGTTCACCGACTGCGTCGAGGTCTGCCCCGTAGACTGCTTTTACGAGGGCCCAAACATGCTCGTCATCAACCCTGACGAATGCATCGATTGCGCAGTGTGCGAGCCCGAATGCCCGGCAGACGCCATCGTCATGCATCAGCCCGGCGATCCCGAGCATGACAAGTTCCTCGCTCTCAACGCCAAACTCTCGAACCTATGGCCCAACATCTCGTCCCGGAAGGATACGCCCGAGGATGCGCAGGAGTGGAATGGCAAGCCCGACAAGCTGGCGC
>JBMOIB010000265.1:0-3022 GCA_049317545.1 Caulobacterales bacterium
ACTTCAGGTGCGTCGGGCGGATTGATCGGGCTGTGCATCGGGATCGGGTTTGACCAAAAAGAAAAATAGTGGCGATATGGGAAAATTATTAGCCTAATTCGCGGGCGCCCGCAATTCTGCGACCGCGACGAAAGAGGCATGGATCGCTCGAAGATGACCGTTGGGCAAAACCGAAGCCTCGAAGACATGGATCGCGGCGCAGTCTTGCATCCCTTCACCCGCGTCGACGATTACGCGGCCGGCAGGACGCCCACGCCGTTCATCGTGGCGAGCGGCGCGGGGGTTCGGGTCAAAGACCAAAACGGTCGCGATCTCATCGATGCGTTCTCGAGCCTCTATTGCGTCAACGTCGGCTATGGCCAGCAGCGCATCATTGACGCCATGCATGCGCAGACGAGCGCCATGCCGTACTTCCATGTGTTCGCCGGGGTGACGCACGAACCGGCGATAAGACTTGCCGACGAACTTTTGCGCCTCGCTGGACCGTCGATGAAGCGCGTCTTCTTCGGCTTGTCCGGCTCGGATGCAAACGACACGCAGGTCAAGCTGGTCTGGTACGCCAACAATGCGCGCGGCATGCCAGACAAGAAAAAGATCATCGCGCGCCGACGGGGGTACCACGGCGCCACGATCGTGACGGCAAGCCTCACCGGCCTGCCGATTTACCATCAGGGCTTCGATCTGGTCTCGAACTTCGTGCGCCATACCCGGGCGCCGGACCTCTTCTGGTCGGAAGACTCTGACGCTGCGACATTTGTCCGCCGGTGCGCCGACGAACTGGAGGCGCTCATCCTGGAAGAGGGGCCCGACACGGTCGCGGCCTTCATCGCCGAGCCGATGATCGGAGCGGGCGGCGCAGTGCCGCCGCCGCCGGGCTATTGGGCCGCGATCCAGACCGTGTTGCGCCGCTACGACGTGCTGCTGATCCTGGACGAGGTCGTCACGGCTTTCGGGCGCGTCGGCCATATGTTCAGCATGGAAAAATGGGGCATCGAGCCAGATCTCGTCACGCTCGCGAAGGGCCTTACGAGCGGCTATGCGCCGTTGTCGGCGATACTGGTCGGCGAAAAGGTTTGGGATGCGCTCCAGCTCGGCGCCGTGAAGCACGGCATGTTTGGGCACGGCTTCACCTATACGGCCCATCCGCTTGGCGCTGCGGCGGCGCTCGCGAACATCGCGATCATTGAGAACGACGGTTTGTGTCTGAACGCGCGCGTTGTGGGAGAGCGCCTGTTTGGAGCCCTTCGCGCCAAATTCGAGGGTGCGCCGCTTGTCGGGCAGGTGCGCGGCGAGGGCTTGTTCGGCGCTGTGGAGTTCGTCGCCGATGGGGCGCCGCAGCGTCATCTCGACACTTCGCTCAGGTTCGCCGGGCGCGTCACAACCTTGGCGCGCGAAGAGGGCGTGCTCGTGCGCACCATGCCGTACGGCGATATCGTGGGCTTGGCTCCGCCCCTGATCCTCACGCCTGAAGACGCCGACGAAATTGTGGACCGCCTGTGGCGCGCCTACGAACGGGCGCTTGCCGAGCTTACACCCGCACAACGCGCGGGAGCGGCGTCATGAACGGGTATCGGTTCGTTGCGCTCGACGTATTCGCGGAGCATCGTTTTGGCGGAAACCCGCTGGCTGTGTTTCCAGAGGCCGACGGGCTCAGCACGGCGGACATGCAGGCCATCGCCCGTGAGTTCAACATGAGCGAAGTGGCGTTCGTCGAGCGGCCCGCCGATCGGCGAAACACGGCGCGCGTTCGCATCTTCACGAGCGCCATTGAAATCCAATTTGCTGGGCATCCGAATGTCGGAGTGGGCTGGCTCTTGGCTTCGGAGGGGCGCGACGTCGACGGGGTTTTGCGTTTCGAGCAGGGCGCCGGGCTAGTCGAAGTCCGCATCGAGCGACAGGGCGGTCAGGTCGTGTCGTCTCGCATCGGGGCGCCGCAGCCTCTGCGCGAAGGCGTGCCCCCGACGCGTGCGGAAATTGCGGCATGTGCGGGGCTTGAGCTGGACGAAATCGGGGAAGCGGCCTTGGCGTCGGTCGCGTTGAACACGGTATGCGTGCCGGTTTCGGCTGAGGCTTTGGCGCGTGCGCGGTGCCGACCCGAAGCCTTTCACGACCTCGCGGCGCGGCGACCGGACCTGGCTGAAATCTGCCTGCTTTACCTTTACGATCGCGACGGCGCGCATGTGCGCGCCCGTATGTTCGCGCCGCTTTCGGGAACGATCGAAGACCCGGCGACCGGCAGCGCGGCGTGCGCGCTCACCGCGCTGCTTTTGAAGCGCGACGGCGTCGATGGGCTGAAGCTTGAGATCACGCAAGGCGTCGAGATGGGGCGGCCGAGCCGCATGCTTTGCGAAGCTGTGCGCCGGGGCGACGACGTTGCGGCCTTCGTCTCGGGCGCGTGCGTGCCGGTGTTTCGCGGTGAGCTGATCTAGCTCGAACGGATGACTTTCAGGACCGGCGGATCGGTTTGGTCAAGCGCGGTTGCGCTGTCGCGCAGTTCAGGTGCCCATTCTGAAGTCGACATAACCGAAAGAATACGGCACGGCCCCTCGGCGGCTGCGACGTAGCCATGCGCCATGCCGCTGTCGAAGTAGATGGAATCGCCCTCGTTGAGCAGGACCGGCTCATAGAATTCCGTGTGCAGTTCGATCGCGCCGTTCAGCACCAAGACGTATTCCTCGCCGGCATGACGCAAAAGGTCCCCATAGTCCGCCCGGCTGCGCGCCTTCACCTCGACGATGATCGGCACGAGCTGCTTATTCAGTAGATCGGCGGCGGCGTAGAGCTGGGCGGTCGATGCGGAATCGATGCTGCGTCCCTCGCCGCGACGCGTGATGCTGCGCCGGCCTACCGCGCCGGTCTCCGCGGGCGCCGCAGTGCGCTTCGAGGGCGCGGCGAACAGCACGCCGATATCGACGCCTAGGCCCGTCGCGATGCGCACCATCTTGTCATAGGACAGCGACATTTTCCGGTTTTCGACTTTGGAAAGGGTCGACACGGTTAACCCGGTCAAGCGGCTCACGTC
>JBMOIB010000266.1:0-3019 GCA_049317545.1 Caulobacterales bacterium
TCCTCGAGATCGAGGCTGTCGACCGCTTCGCCCTTCAAGAACTCGGTGTCGCCGGCGTCCATGACCTCCACCTTCTGGAGCATCTGACGCACGATGACTTCGATGTGCTTGTCGTTGATCGGCACGCCCTGCAGTCGATAGACCTTCTGGATCTCCTCGACGAGGTAGTTGGCGAGCGCCTCGACACCGAGGATCGAGAGAATGTCCTGCGGGGCCGGATTGCCGTCGAGCAGATAGTCGCCCTTCTTGACGAAGTCGCCTTCCTGCACGGCGATGTGCTTGCCCTTCGGGATCATGTACTCGACCGCTTCGACGCTCTCGTCCTCCGGAACGATCCGGAGCCGGCGCTTGGCCTTGTAGTCGCGGCCGAACTCCACGCGGCCGTCGGCCTCGGCGATGACCGCGTGATCCTTGGGACGACGCGCTTCGAAGAGTTCCGCCACACGCGGCAGACCGCCCGTGATGTCGCGCGTCTTGGCGCCGCCGGTGGTGATCCGCGCGAGGTCCTGGCCGGGCTTGGCGTCGTCGCCATCCGCCACCGACAGAATGGCGCCAACCGGCAGCATGTAGCGGGCCTCGGACTTGTTCGACAGACGCATCGGCGTGCCGTCAGCGTCGACGACCACGATCGCCGGACGCAGATCGGCGCCCTTGGGGCTCGAACGCCAGTCGATCACGACCTTTGAGCTGATGCCCGTCTCTTCGTCGAATTCATCGCGCGCGGAGACGTTGTCGACCAGATCCTCGAAGCGGACGCGGCCGGCGACCTCGGTGATGATCGGCGTCGAGTACGGATCCCATTCAGCGATCCGGTCGCCGCGCTTCACCGGCTTGCCTTCGTCGACCCGCAGCTTGGCGCCGAACGGCAGCTTGAAGCTTTGCCGCTCCTTGCCGTCCAGGTCGACGATGACGACCTGCATCTGGCGGCTCATCGAGATCAGCTCGCCCGAGGGGTTGCGCACCGTCGCGCGGTTGACGAGGCGCGCGACGCCGTCATGCGCGCTTTCCATCACAGACTGTTCCGCGACCTGCGCCGCGCCGCCGATGTGGAAGGTCCGCATGGTGAGCTGCGTGCCGGGCTCGCCGATCGATTGGGCGGCGATGACGCCGACCGCTTCGCCGACGTTGACCGGCGTCCCGCGCGCGAGATCGCGTCCGTAGCAATGGCCGCAGACGCCGGTGCGGGTGTCGCAGGTCAGCACGGAGCGAACCTTGACCGCCTGCACGCCCGCCTGCTCGACGACCAGGCAGAGGTTCTCGTCGAGATAGCCGCCAGCGGTCGCAAGCACTTCACCCGTTCCCGGTGCGATGATGTCGGACGCGGTGTGGCGGCCGAGGATGCGGGTGCCGAGCGAGACGACCACTTCCGACCCGTCGATCACCGCGCGCATCTCGATGCCGTTTTGCGTGCCGCAATCTTCTTCGGTGATGATGCAGTCCTGCGCGACGTCGACGAGGCGGCGCGTGAGATAGCCGGAGTTGGCCGTCTTGAGCGCCGTATCGGCGAGACCCTTACGGGCGCCGTGCGTCGAGTTGAAGTACTCGAGAACCGACAGACCTTCTTTGAAGTTCGAGATGATCGGCGTCTCGATGATTTCGCCCGACGGCTTGGCCATCAGGCCGCGCATGCCGGCGAGCTGCTTCATCTGGTTCTTCGAACCGCGGGCGCCGGAGTGGGCCATCATGAAGACCGAGTTCAGTTCGCCGTTGGCGAGCGGGTTCTTGGCCTCGTCCATCATGGCGTCTGCGACCTTGTCCGTGCACTTGGACCAGGCGTCGACGACCTTGTTGTACTTCTCGCCTTTGGTGATCAGGCCGTCGGCGTATTGCTGCTCGTATTCGGAGACGCGCGTGCGCGTTTCCTCGACCAGCGCTTCCTTGGCCTTGGGCACGATCATGTCGCCCATGCCGAACGAGATGCCGGCCTTGCAGGCTTCGCGGAAGCCGAGCGCCATGATCCGATCGGCGAAGATGACCGTCGCCTTCTGGCCGGCGTGCCGGTAGACGGCGTCGATCAGGTTGCCGATTTCCTTTTTGGTCATGAGCGCAGCGACGAGATCGTGCGTGACCTTCGGGTTCTTCGGCAGATGCTCGGCGAGCTTCATGCGGCCGGGCGTGGTTTCCACCGTGCGCATGCGCGGCGAACCGTCTTCGTTGGTTTCCTGATAGCGCGCCAGGATCGGCGTGTGCAGCGTGACGACGCCGGCGTCGAGCGCGTGCTCGATCTCCTGCATGTCGGCAAACGGCTTCAGCTGGCGCTGCTTGGTTTTCGGATCGATCTTCACGAGGTCTTCGCGGACGATCGACAGGTAATAGAGGCCGAGCACGATGTCCTGCGACGGCACGATGATCGGGCGCCCGTTGGCGGGCGACAGAATGTTGTTCGTGCTCATCATCAGGACGCGCGCTTCGAGCTGGGCTTCCAGCGAAAGCGGCACGTGGACGGCCATCTGGTCGCCGTCGAAGTCGGCGTTGAACGCCGCGCAAACCAGCGGGTGCAGCTGGATCGCTTTGCCTTCGATCAGCTTCGGTTCGAACGCCTGGATGCCGAGGCGGTGCAGCGTCGGCGCGCGGTTCAGGAGAACCGGGTGCTCGCGGATGACTTCTTCGAGAACGTCCCAAACTTCCGGGCGCTCCTTCTCGACCATCCGGCGCGATTGCTTGACGGTGCCGGACAGGCCCTTCGCGTCGAGGCGCGAGTAGATGAACGGCTTGAACAGCTCGAGCGCCATCTTCTTCGGCAGACCGCACTGGTGCAGCTTGAGGTCCGGACCGACGACGATGACCGAGCGGCCCGAATAATCGACGCGCTTGCCGAGCAGGTTCTGACGGAACCGGCCCTGCTTGCCCTTCAGCATATCGGCGAGCGACTTCAGCGGGCGCTTGTTGGCGCCGGTGATGACGCGGCCGCGGCGGCCGTTGTCGAACAGCGCGTCCACGGCTTCCTGCAGCATCCGCTTTTCGTTGCGGATGATGATGTCCGGCGCGCGCAGCTCCATCAGCCGCTTCAAGCGGTTGT
>JBMOIB010000267.1:0-2953 GCA_049317545.1 Caulobacterales bacterium
GCCTCGCAAATACAACCACTTCCTGTTCGCGTTCATTCAATCTGGGCTGACGAGTGTAAGCGGCGGTTTCAGGCCACATACGCCCACGGGAGCAGGTCATCGATGCGGTTCGCAGGCCAACCGGCGACGATCTTTTCGAGGACGTCGGTGATGTAGGCGTGCGGCTCGACGCCGTTGAGCTTGCAGGTTTCGATGAGCGAGGCGAGCACGCCCCAGGCGGCGCCGCCTTCATCGGATCCGGCGAAGAGCGCGTTCTTCCGGCCGAGCGCGATCGGGCGCATCGCGCGTTCGACGGTGTTGTTGTCGATCTCGATACGCCCGTCGTCGAGGAAGCGCATGAGACCGGCGCGTCGCTTCATGCCGTACCGGATGGTTTCGGCGAGCGGGCCTTTCTGCGGCAGCCGCTCGAGCACCGTTTCGAGCCACGCGAAGAGATCGCGCACCAGCGGCGCTGAGCGTGCGGCGCGTGCGTTGCGGCGCTCTTCGGCGGAGCGGCCACGGATCTCGTTCTCGATCGCATAGAGCATGCCGATGCGGGTCAAAGCGTCGGCCGCGATCGGCGCATTTCCGGGCTTGGCGAGATCGAAGAAATCGCGCCGCCAGTGGGCCCAGCAGAAGGCGAGATCGAGCGGCGTCTCAGAGCGACGGGCGTCGGCGAGCGCGGTGTAGGCGCCATAGCCGTCGACCTGCAGAATGCCGGAGAATCCATCCAGCGCCCGGCGCGCGTGCTCGCCGCCCCGACCAGGCGCATAGACGTAGACGACGCCTGGGGGATCGCCGCCGCTCCAGGGCCGATCATCACGCGCGATCGCCCACAGATAGCCCTTCTTCGTGCGGCCCCGGCCAGGATCGAGAACAGGCGCCGGCGTCTCGTCGCAAAAGAGCTTGGCGCTGCGCTTGAGGTGAGCCAGCAGGCGCTCCGTGACCGGACGAAGCGCAAAAGCGGCCCGTCCGACCCAATCGGCGAGACAACTTCGATCGATGTCGACGCCGGCGCGCTGCAGGATCTGGTGCTGCCGATAGAGCGGCAGATGATCGGCGTATTTGCCGACGACGAGGTGTGCGACGAGCGCTTCGGTCGGCAGGCCGCCGTCGACGAGGCGCGGTGGCGCCGGCGCCTGCACGACGCCGTCGGTGCACGTCCGGCACGCATATTTCGGCCGCCGCGTGACGAGCACGCGAAACTGGCTGGGAATGACGTCGAGGCGTTCGGAGACGTCTTCGCCGATTTGATGCAGCGCGCCGGCGCAGCACGCACATGTCTTGTCCTCGACGTCGACGACCTGCTCGATCCGCAGCAAATGATCGGGAAGACGACCACGGGCCTTGCGCTTCGCGCTGGCGCGCGTCGCCTTGATCGCCGGGTCGCTGCTTTCCTCGGCGGCCTCGGCGTCGCCGATGGCGATCTCGATGTCCTCCAGGCCAAGCGACATCTGCTCGGGATCGAGCCGCTCGGACTTGGCGCCGAACTGGCGGCGCTGGAGCTTTTTCAGAATGGTCGTCAGTCGCGCGAGCTCGACGTCGCGGTGCGCCAGCGCGCTGTCCTTCTCGGCGATCGTGGCGGCGAGACTGCGGATCAGCGCATGCGCTTCGGCGAGATCATCCGGCAGGGAGATATCAGGCAGCGGGGCGGCGCGACCAACCATGCGGGCAGTGAATCACACTTCGCCGCGCTTGAGGCGCCCCCACCGCGAAAAAATCTTCGTCTCACGAGGCGTCCTGCGGCTGGCGCACACGGCGCGCGAACACGCGCGTCCAGTCGAGCCCCTCGACGAGTGCGGTGAACTGCGCGGGCGTCAGCCGCACCACGCCGTCCTGGATCCTGGGCCAGCGAAACTTGCCCTCGTCGAGCCGCTTGGCGACGAGTACGAGGCCGGTGCCGTCCCAGAACACCATCTTGACGCGATCGGCGCGCTTGGCCCTGAACACGTAGATGACGCCGCCGAACGGATCGGATTTGAGCTGCTCTTTCACGAGAGCGGCAAGCCCGTCCATGCCTTTGCGAAAGTCGACGGGCTTGGCCGCAACCATCACCCGTATTGGCCCTGACGGAACGATCATGGCCGCGCGCTGGATCGCGGACGCGGCGGCTCCTGCAGGGCGCGCACGACGGCCTCGACGAGCGCAGACGGCGCGCCCGCATGCACGGCGATGCGGATCGCGCCGGCCACGATGTCCAGCACGGCGCCGGCAGGCGCGCTGGTCGCATCCTCGCTCACGACGACAGGCGCGAACGCCGGCGCGCATGCCGTGCGCGCCTGCTTTCGCCAGAGCTGGATCTGCGACGCCCGCAGATCATGCCGACGGGCGACCTCGGCCACAGTAGCGCCAGGCGCGAACGTCTCCGCCACGATCTCGGCCTTGGCTTGCGCCGTCCATCGCCGACGCCGCTCGACGCCGGTGATGATCTCCATCCGACGCGGCGTCAGGCTCAAGGCATCGCTATTGACGTCCATAGAGGCATCTCATGCTGGCTGGCCGCTAGACTGCCAGCCCGGACGCCCCGACGCGACGTGGGATCAAGCCGCCGCTTACGCGATGTCGCGTTTTGCGCGCACTGCGGCGCGGGGCGTGATGACGCGCAAAGCGCCGTTGCCTGAAGATCTAACTGAGCCGCAGAGGCCCAGCCAGACGCGAAGTCCCGACATTGGCGGATGATGCTTCGCACGGCCTCAGGCCTTGCCCTCAAACGCTGCATCCAGCTTGTCGAGCAATGCCAAGCCGGCGGCCGCATTGCCCCGGGCGGCGCGGGCGCGGAAGCGCATTTCGGTGTCGAACTCGGCGACCGCGCGGGTCGCAAGTTCTTCCATCAGCTTGTTCATACTGACGCCGCGGTGCGCCGCCAGCGCCTTCAGCCGCTCGTGTTGATCGTCCGGCAATCGGATCGTGAGAACGCTCATCGCTCTTGCCTCCACTTCAAAAAATCACCCGCCGAAAGGATGCGCACACCCGG
>JBMOIB010000268.1:0-2943 GCA_049317545.1 Caulobacterales bacterium
ACACCAGCCGAGCGATTTAACGCCTGTGTTGCGTCGATCAGTTGAGCCCGCCGCGCAAAGCGGACACATGCGGCGCGCGAGCCTAACGGCGGACGCACAGTGCGACTTCAACCCATGCCAACCAATCCGCGCCACGCGACGTAAACGCCAGTCGCGATCACCACGCCGGCGAAAATCAGCGTTAGCGCCTTACGTCGGGCAGCCAATGCTTGCGCGCCAAACCCGCCGATGACCGCGCCAAGAGCGCCACCCAGCGTCATCAGGCCGGCAATCGGCCAATCGACAAATCCGGACGATGCATAACTCGCCAAAGCGGTCAGTCCGAACGCCGATACCGCGACGAGCGACGTGCCCATCGCCACGCTCATCGGCAGGCCGGCAGCCGCCATAAGCCCCGGTACAATCAAGAATCCGCCGCCAATGCCGAAAAAACCGGATGCGGCGCCGACGCCGAACCCCGCGCCCGCCAAGCGCGGCGCCATCTGCGGCGCGTTTTCACGCGTCATGCGCACGGTGTAGGCCAGCGCCCCTTCAGGCCCGCCGCGCAGAGACGTAAGGCCGACTACCACCATGACGAACCCGAAGATGACAAGCAGGCTTTGGCCGTCGATCGCCTTGCCAAGCAATGTTCCGAGAAACGCCCCAACGATCCCGGTCGCCAAAAAAACAAAACCGCACGGCCAACGAACATTCTTGCGCAGCGCATGGCGCCAAAGCGCGATGAGCGCGTTCGCCGCGACGGCAGCGGCGCCAGTGCCGATCGCCGTGTGCGGATCGTGTACGCCGACGAAAAACACTAGCAGCGGCACAGCCAGGATTGATCCGCCAGCGCCCAGCAGCGACAGGATCGCTCCGATCAGCGCGCCGGATGTAAGTGCTGCAAAGGCTTGAAATACATCATGCGGCATTGGCTCACGCAGCCGCCGCACGGTTCCACGGCATCAACGCGAGCAGCTTCGCCATGCCGCACCAGCCGCTCGCGCCGGCGAACAAAAGCCCCGCACCAATGAATCCGCTGAGCGCGTGAAAGCCCGGATGCACGCCGACGCCGAGCAAAAATCCGAACAGCGCCAATCCGCCGGATGTGATCTGAACTTGGCGCATGATCTCCAAAGGCGCTTTGTTGTCCCGTGCGACGGAAAATCCCGCCGATTTCCAGGCTTCCAGACCACCTTCCAGAATGAACGCTTCGCAAGAGGCGCCCTCGGCGGCATGGCGAAGCGTCGCCGCATTTGCGCTTGTGCGATTGCCGGATTTGCAATGGTACACAAGCACGGCATTTTGCGGAACGCTGGGCGACCCAGAGGACAACGGCATTGATCGCGCGCCCGCAATGCGCTCGCGCGCATGTTCGTCGGCTTCGCGCACATCGATCAGCACAGCGCCTTGCGCGACGAGTGCGCGGGCTTCGACAGCGGAAATGGTTTTCATGGGTTCGTCCTCAAGACTTCATTTCGTCGGGCGCGCAGAACAGCCCGTGGATTGTGGCGAGCAGCGCAGTGACCTTGGGATCGGCAATCGCGTAGATCACGCTCGTGCCTTCGCGACGCGTGCGAACAAGCCCCTGCTCGCGCAACAGCGCTAAATGTTGCGACAGCGCCGACTGCGACAGCCCTGACACCTCGACGAGACGCCCGGCCGGCGCTTCGCCCTCCTCGACCAGAGCGCACAGCACGAGCAACCGTCCATCATGGGCGAGTCCGCGAAGGAACTGCGCAGCCTCGGCGGCTTTTTCCGCCATGGTTGCGAGGGTTGGTTTTGGTTTGGCGGCTGGCATGCGTCGAACTCCCACGACTGATAATATCAGTCTTGCCTAAACAAGCAATGACTAATATATGAGATCCACCAAGCGATGGAGCTGACCATGACGCCCGAAGTGACCGCCTTCTTCGACGAGCCCACTTTTACCGTCACGTATTTGGTGATGGACCCGCTGACCAAGGCCGCCGCGATCATTGATCCGGTGCTCGATTACGACCACGCGAGCGGGCGCGCGCATCATGGCTCGGCCGCCAAAGTGTTGGACGCCGCTCGCGCGAAGAGCGCGCGGATTGAGTACGTCCTCGAAACGCATGTCCATGCGGACCATCTCTCCGCAGCTCCGTGGATCAAGGCGCAAACTGGCGCAGTTGTCGTGATTGGCGCGCACGTGAGCGACGTGCAGCGGATTTTCCGCCCCGTGTTTGGCGCAGACGATCTCTCTATGACTGGCGCGGAGTTCGATCGCCTCGTCGAGGACGGCGAGACGTTGCCCCTCGGCGCCTTGACGATCGAAGCGCTCCACACGCCCGGGCACACGCCGGCCTGCATCTCGTGGAAAATTGGCGATGCCGACGTGTTCGTCGGCGACACGCTGTTCATGCCGGATTACGGCACGGCGCGCACGGATTTCCCCGGCGGCGATGCGACATCGCTCTACCGGTCGATCCAAAGGCTGCTCAAATTGCCGGCCGAAACGCGATTGTGGATGTGCCACGATTACAAGGCGCCGGGTCGAGATGCCTACGCTTGGCAGACGAGTGTGGCGCAGCAACGCGCAAACAATGTGCATCTCCGCAACGGCGTTGACGAGGCGTCGTTCGTCGCGATGCGTCAGGCGCGCGACGCAACGTTGAAGGCGCCAGGGCTGTTGCTGCCGTCCGTGCAGGTGAACATTCGCGCCGGGCATTTGCCCCCTAAGGAAGCCAATGGCGTCACGTACCTCAAAATCCCTGTGACGTTGACATAGGGCACGCACACGCTCGGGGCGTTTGGCGTGGCGCGGGGCTTTACCTCACCCCTACGCGAAAATCTCCCCGACCTCCCCCGCGCCGAGCACCCGCCACTGCCCTGCCGCGAGATCGTCCGGCAGCGCAAATCCGCCGACCCGGTCGCGGTGGAGCGCGTCCACATGATTGCCGATCGCCGCGAACATGCGGCGCACCTGATGGTAGCGGCCTTCGT
>JBMOIB010000269.1:0-2942 GCA_049317545.1 Caulobacterales bacterium
GCGCCGCCAGGATCGATCAGCGCGAGGCGAGCTTCATGGCTTCCGTGTGCGCAGACGCGATCATCGGTTCGTCGGCTGTGCGGACTGCGGTGGCGACCGCATCCCTTACGCATTTTTCGAAGAGCCCGGGTTCGCGCGGGAAGAGCGGGCTGCGGACCGGGTCTTCGCCACAGGCGCGCCGGGCAGCGATGTCGATGCGCTTCAGGAAAGCACGCGCGCCGTCAGCCGTCGCGAGGTCGAGGTCGGCGATACTGATCGTTTCGGAGGTCGGCGGGGTGGTGTCGGCGTTTGCTGCGCCGGCAGCTGCGCCGCAGATTACCGCGCCCAGCGAGAGGGCGACAGCGAGCAGGGCGGCATTGTTCGAGGACAGGTTCGGGGAGGTGGTCGTATCCATGTGGTTTCTCCTTCATTGGATGAACCAAGCATGTGGTCGAGGTTGAACCTCCGCTCGCCATTTCCAGGAAACGAAGCGTCTTCCAAACTTTCGACAAGACTTTTCTGGAAACGGAGAGTGGCGATGACCTGCGTATGGTGTGCTCTGATTTCGCTCGGGTTTTCAGAAATCGATCAGACTTCTTCAGAAATCGGCGAGCTGATCCCGAGTGATTTGCGTCGCCACTCAGACGGCGAGACGCCAGCCTCTTCCTTGAACGCACGGTTGAAGGGCCCGAGCGAGGCGAATCCGATGTCGTAGGCGATGGTGGAGATCGAGACGCGCGCCTCGCCCGGGTCGGAGAGGCGCGACTTGGCGGCGGCGATCCGGTGGGCGTTCACATAGGAGGGAAAGTTGCGGTAGCCGAGACAGTCGTTGATCAGACGACGCAGCTGCGTTTCGGGAATGCTGGCGCGCAGGGCGAGGGAGGCGATGGTGAGTCCTTCCTCTTTCCAGATCTGATCGCGCGACATCAGGGTCTCGAGGCGATCGAGATCCGCCTTTGAAGCGCGGTCGAGGGCGGGTGGCGAAGGAGGGGGTGTGCTGTCATGGCCGTTGGCGTGACTATTCGCCGGCGCCAGCGGCTGAGCTGTCGGCTGGCTGGCAAGGTGCGGTTCGATCGGTTGGCTATAGGCGCCAAACATGGCTTCGCGGGGGTCGAGAAATGCGAGCGCACCGCACAGCACGACGGTTGCGAAGAGGGCAGCGTTCAGCATCGGGTACCAGTCCGGAACCGTGCCGAACATTTCCAACACGTCAAATCCATTGATGGACAGAATGTAGAGCCCAACCGCGACCATGAACGGCCCGCGCAGGCGGCGGCGCGATTCCACGAGGTCGTCCTTCCAGCTGCGCATGATGATCAGGATCGACCAGACGGCGAGTGTGATCTGGGCAGCGGTCGAAATGAGCCAGATCGCCGGGGAGCTCAGCTGCAGTGCAGTGGTGATCCCGCAAACCAGCATAACCCCGGGGGCCAGGAACATGATCGGCCGGTAGCGGTCGACATCGCCAAAAAGCGCCAAAACCATAAGCCAGAACCAGCCGACGGACGTCATCGCCATTACGCCGACGAGCGTGCTCAGCTCCGGCGAAAGCACCATCGTCTCGTCATTCCAGAGCTTGATCGCGAAAAGGGCTGAACCCAGGAAGAACGCAAAACCCGTCCAGCGCGCCGTCTGCCGCGGTGCGCGCAGCATGGCAGCGGCCATGGCCAAAAGGGCGCCGGCGCAAATCCCCAGAAGGAGCTGGGATATATCGCCGGTCATTCCGCTCGCGGCGTTGCCGGGCATTGTGTGTCTCCGGGCTCGAAAGCGCGATCGATCTTAGCTCAGGAGATCAAGATTGAACCTGGCGCCGTCAAGGCTCGCACGCGCGCGAGGGTCGAACTATTCTGCGGCGACGGCGCGGCCATCGTCGTCGTCGGCCTCAGCTGCCGAGTCGGGGTCCCAGACAAGAATATCGCCCGGCTGGCATTTCAGTTCGCGGCAGAGCGCCTCGAGCGTCGAGAAGCGGATCGCCTTTGCCTTGCCGGTCTTCAGGATCGACAGGTTCGCAAGCGTGATTCCGACGCGATCGCCCAGCTCGGTGAGCGACATGCGCCGGTCCAGCAGGACCCTGTCGAGAGTAACCCGGATCGCCATCGGCGCCGCTGTCGTCCCTTGTTTACGCCGGCGGACAATTCGCCGGAACCTCATCAACGCAATCTGGGCTGCGTCTCGCCCCTAACCATGCCGGATGTGCAATGTCCGGACGCTGCAATGTCCGAACCATCGTCTGCCGGATGAGAATTCAGATCGTCATCTTCTGCTCTTCGCGCATCGCCGCGCCCTCGCGAAAGACCTGCGCGAGCACGAACAGGGTGAGCACGGCGAACCAGATCGGCAGGTTGATGTTGGGGAGCGGGAACGCGACCGTCTGACCGGAGGGCGCGAAGGCGCTGAAAATCAGCCTGATCACTGTCGCGACGAACATGGCGGACGCTTCCATCGCAGCCAGCACGATGGCAATGGCGCCGAACCTGCGCGCATTCTCGGGAACGAACGGGTCGCCTGCGACCAGCGTCTCGAAAACACCGCGAAGATACGCGCAGACAATCATCGCGCCGACGCACAGGATCGACCCCATCACGGTCCAGACAACGAGCGTCAGCGGCGTGTTGAATGTGTTCTCGCCGACATTGTCGATGAAGGTCGGATTGCCGGTGATGAGTGAGTAAATTGCCAGCGCGGCAATGATCCAGATGAAGCCGAGCAGGGCGCAGGCCACCACCCAGGCGACATCCACCGCCAGCTTCAGGAATGACGAGATCGACCCGCGGCCGGTCGCGCGCATCAGCATTGGTTCCGGGCTCCGATCCGACCCTGCCGCAAGGATGGCGGTTATCAGCCTGAACCGCCACGGTCAGGCAAAACAGCTTCCCCAAGTCTCAACTCAACTTGCCAGTGGGCAGCTTGTCTGGCGGGATGGATTCGGACCATATCGACAAACAATATGTACGTCCACCCCC
>JBMOIB010000270.1:0-2906 GCA_049317545.1 Caulobacterales bacterium
GCGCGAAGTCCCGGCGGCGCCCAAAACCTCGTCAATCCGGGCCGCCGCGGCGCCTCGTGGTGGCGATGCGTTGGGCGTTTGGCCCCGCCCGAGCGCTGCGGCCGTCTCATCGCGCGTCCCATCGATTAGTTCAGCTTACGATTCGAGCCTCAAATTCGGGAGGCGGCATCGGTGCAACGGATCAGTCGGCGGGGGCTTCTTCATCGTGTGGCGGCGGTCGGCGGCGTCGGCGCGGCCTATGGCGCGATGGTGTCGATGGGGCTCGACTCGTCGGCGGTCGCAGCGCCGCTGCCGGCCATGACCTCGACGGTCGGCGCGGGTGTGAAGGTCGCCGTACTGGGCGCGGGCGTCGCCGGGCTCGTTGCGGCCTATCGCCTGGAGCGGGCGGGGTTCGATGTCGTGGTCCTGGAGGCCCGCAAACGTCTCGGCGGCCGCAACTGGACGGTGCGTCCCGGCGATCGCATCGAGATGATCGGCGAGGAGAGCCAGACCTGCGCATGGGAGGGGCCGCAGGCCTATCTCAACGCCGGGCCGGCGCGCTTGCCGAGCCGCCACACGGGCATCCTCGGCTATTGCAAGGAATTGGGCGTCCCGCTCGAGGTGGAGGTCAATTCCAGCCGCAGCGCCTATCTGATGGGCCGCGACGGCGGGCGCCTGCGTCAGCGGCAGGCGATCAACGACACGCGCGGCGCCTTGTCGGAACTGCTGGCGAAAGTGGTCGACCGCGGCGCCCTCGACGCCGACCTGACGGTTGAGGAAAAGCGCCGGCTGCTGCCGTTCCTGAAGGCCTATGGCGATCTCAAGGACGATTACGATTACGCCGGCAGCCGCCGTTCGGGCCTCATGAAACGACCGGGCGCCGCGCTCGATTTCGAGGCGGTCGCGCCGCCGACGCCACTCGCCGAACTGTTGCGCAACGAACAACTCTCGATGAGCCTGTTCGAAGACAATTTCGAAATGCAGGCCACGATGTTCGAGCCGGTCGGCGGCATGGACCAGATCATTGCAGGCTTCGAGCGCGCCTTGAAAAGCTCAGTGATCCGCGAGGCCGAGGTGCGCGACATCCGCCAGAATTCGTCCGGCGTGCGCATCGCCTATGCTAACGCGAAAACCGGCGCCATGGCCGCGCTCGACGCCGATTATGTCGTCCTGACCATTCCCCTGAGCGTGCTTGCGTCCATTCCGAACAATTTCGACCGCAGCGTCGCGGCCGCCATCGCCGGCGTCGCCCATGATCCGTCCGTGAAGATCGCCTTCGAGGCGCCGCGCTTCTGGGAGAAGGACGACATCTACGGCGGCATCTCGTTCGTCGGCGGCGAAACGAACCTCGTCTGGTATCCGTCCTACGGCCTGCACGCCGACCGCGGCGTCCTGCTCGCCTGCTACAGTTCCGGTGCGCCGGCGAAGCTCCTCGAGAAACGTCCGATGGCGGAGCAGATCGCGATGGCGCGCGCCGTCGTCGACAAGCTGCACCCGGGCCATGCCGGCGATCTTTCGAAGCCGGTTGTGGTGAACTGGTCGAAGGTGCCGTACTCGCGCGGCGCCTGGCCGAACTGGCAGGGCAATGAGATCGGCCGCCACGACGCGCCGATCGACAAGCCGGCCTATCGCCTGCTCAACGAAGCGCACGGCCGCATCCATTTCGCCGGCGCGCATCTGAGCCAAACGCCGGGCTGGCAGGAGGGGGCCGTCGCCTCCGCCCACCGCGCCGTCGCCGCCATCGCCGCACGCGTCAAGACCCAGGCCCGCCGCGTCTAGCCGCCCTTGCCGAGCGCGCCGCGATCCGCCAATTTGCCGGCGCGCCGCCATAGCTCAGCTGGTAGAGCACCTGATTTGTAATCAGGGGGTCGGGGGTTCGAGTCCCTCTGGCGGCACCGTTGAAAATCAAGGGTTTCGAGTTTTTTCCTCCTCGCCGGCATGCGTTTCCCGAGATGCTGCGGGGACATGTCGGCGGAGTTTCGCGGGCGTTTGACGCTGTGAACGCCGGTCCGCAGCGCGCTCGTCGCGCGCCGCTCCTGTTTGATCCATGCGCCCGCCGGACTGCAGCCTGGATCCCCCAGGGCCTGCGCCGCGTAGGAGACAGCGGGAGGCTGCGCCGCCCACACACCCATCTGAGCGACGCGGCTGCAAAACGGCCGCGATCCGGTGTATGTCTGCGGGGGGCGTGAAGGGGCGTGAGATGGCGGACGACGGCGCAAGGCCGAAGGTCCAGGATGGAGACGTGCGTGCGCCGGCGGCGGCGGCCGCAGCGGCGCGGGCGCGCGCCTCTTCGCATGGGCCCAAGCGCATCCTTTGCCTGGATTCGCCCGGGGCCCGCGCCGGGGTGCAGCTCGGGTTGCTCGCGGCGCTCGAGGAGCGCCTCGCCAAGCGCAGCTTCTTCAGCGCCTTCAAGCTCTGCGATTATTTCGACCTGATCGTGGGCGCCGGCGTCGGCGCCTATTTCGCCGCCGAACTGGCGCGCGGCCGCCGGGTGGCCGACATCGACGTCGCCTTCGCCCAGATCGGCCCCGATCTCGTCTACAAGCGCGATCCTGCCGCCCTCGAGGGCGGCCTCGCCGGCCTGTTCGGCGACGCCAAACTGCGCGGCGCGCCCTGGCGGAGCGGATTTGCGACCTTCCTCAAGCGGCGGTCGGACGGGGCGGTGCTGTTCGCCACCGACCGCGCGCCGCCCGAGCCCGAAGCCCTGGTCGCGCGCGTACTGACGGCCGCGACCGCCGCCCCGGGCAAGCTCGATTCCGAAAAGGTCACGCTCAGCGCCGGCGGGGCGGTCGCGCCCTATGTCGATGCGGCGGCGGCGGGGCTCGCCGATCCGGCGCTCGCCTTGATGCACGCCCTCGTCGCCCAGCGCGGCGGCTATGCCTGGTCGATCGGGCCGGACCGGACGCTCCTGGTGAGCCTCGGGGCAG